>NZ_JBBNAX010000005.1:0-446243 GCF_037996805.1 Erythrobacter alti
ATTGCGCCGAGGAGGCGGGCTTTAGCGGGCCCGCCTCCATTTGATTCAATTATAAAAGTACCGGATGATCAGGCGGCTGGCGAGTCGGCGCATTGCGCCGAGGAGGCGGGCTTTAGCGGGCCCGCCTCCATTTGATTCAATTATAAAAGTACCGGATGATCAGGCGGCGTCAGCCTTGCCATCATCCTTCTTGTCGCCCTCGACCACTTCGAGCGTATTCCCGCCGATTGCGATCTTCTTGGGCTTCATCGCTTCTGGCACTTCGCGCACCAGGTCAATTACGAGCAGGCCATCACGCAGGTCGGCATTTTCCACGCGTACGTAGTCAGCCAGTTCGAAGCGGCGCTCGAACCCGCGATTGGCGATGCCCATGTGGAGCATCTCGCCATCGACGGTTTCATCGCGCTTCTTGCCTTGGACAGTCAGCAAGTTCTGCTGCGCGGTAATGTCAATGTCACCCGCACGGAAGCCTGCTACTGCGATGGTAATGCGGTAGGCATCCTCATCGCGGCGCTCGATGTTGAACGGGGGGTAATTGTCGCCCGATGATCCACGGTTGTTGTTTTCCAGCAGATCGAACAGCCGGTCGAAACCGACGGTGGAACGACGATAGGGTGTAAGGTCAAAACGGTTCATTTTAACAAATCCTCTGTTGAGCAATTTGACGTATTACGGACCCATCCATGGCGTCCGTGATAGGAACATAGTTGGCCTGACGCGGGTTTCAAGAATGCAAATTGGCCTATATCGTGGTCAATCAACGGTGCCGAAAATGGCGGGTCGAACAGGTTAGGAAAACACGTGAGCACACCCAAGGTCGAAATCTACACCAAAGCTTTTTGCGGATTCTGCGTGCGGGCAAAGCGATTGCTAGACGAAAAAGGCGTTGATTATGCCGAATATGACATATCGATGGGCGGGGAGAAGCGTGACGAGATGATGCAGCGCAAACCCGACGCGATGACTGTGCCACAAATTTTTGTCGACGATCAGGCAATCGGCGGGTCGGATGATCTCGCCGCACTTGAACGCGATGGCAAACTCGACGCGCTTCTTGGTTTGTAGGTAGAAAAACATGCCCAAGATCGCGCTCTTGCAGATGACATCGGGCGTCGATCCAGATGCGAATGCCGCGGCAATTTGCGATGCGGCCAGAGGGGCGGCAAGTGTTGGCGCGAAGATGCTGTTCACGCCAGAAATGGCGGGGTTGCTTGATCGCAAGCGCGAACGGGCGAATGAACACATTGTGCCGGAAGACGAAAGTTCGTTGGTGACGGAAGTGGGGGAAGGCGCTGCGAAAGCGGGCATCTGGATTTCGCTCGGACTACCCGTCGTAAACGATCAGGGCGGGTGGTCGAACCGGACGATCCTGTTCGACAATACTGGGAAAGTTGCCGCCCGCTATGATAAGATACACATGTTCGACATGGCGCTGGATGGCGGTGAGAGCTGGCAGGAATCGAGCGCCTATGATCCGGGTGAGAGCGCGGTAAGCTGCTCTGACACCCCGCTGGGTCGGCTCGGGTTGACTATCTGCTATGACATTCGATTTCCGGCTTTGTTTGAAGAGCTTGGACGCCAGAATTGTAATGCGATCGCAACGCCCGCTGCCTTTACCGTCCCGACGGGCAGGGCGCATTGGCACCTGCTCCAACGGGCGCGGGCGGTCGAATCGAGCGCGTTCGTCATCGCCGCTGCACAGGTCGGGGAGCACGAGGACGGGCGGCGCACTTTTGGCCATTCGCTGGTGGTTGACCCGTGGGGTGACGTCTTGCTCGATATGGGCGGAGACGAGGCCGGCCTCGGCTTTTGCGACATTGATCTCGACCGGATTGCTGAAGTCCGCAGCCAGTTGCCGAGTCTTGCGAACCGCCGCGATATCCCTAGATCGCGAGCACAATGATCGTTTACGACCTTTCGTGCATCAACGGCCATCGTTTCGAGGGCTGGTTCGGCTCGTCCGAAAAATTCATCGAACAACGCGAAGGCGGCCTGATTAGCTGTCCGGAATGCGGCGCCAGCGAAGTCGCCAAGGCACCTATGGCGCCCGCAGTGGGTCGCAAGGGAAATAGCGCGGTTACAGTCTCGACGGACACGAGTGAAACACAAGTCTCTGCCACCCAGGCAAGTCGGGGAGTTTCCAATGCTCCCATGCCACCTGAGGTCGCGCAGGCGTTAGAGAGGCTGGCCGACGCTCAGGCCAAGGCACTCAAAGACAGCAAGTGGGTCGGCAAGAAGTTTGCCGAGCAGTCGCGTGCCATGCACTACGGTGATCAGGAGCAGGCCCCGATTCATGGGGAGGCGAGCGCAAAGGAAGCTCAGGATCTGCTGGAGGAAGGGGTGCAGGTTGCACCTCTACCATTCCCGGTCGCGCCGCCCGACAAGTTGAATTGACTGCGACAATTGGTGCGCCCGACAGGATTCGAACCTGTGGCCCCCGGATTAGGAATCCGATGCTCTATCCGACTGAGCTACGGGCGCGCCGGGCGACCGTGTAATCCGGCGATAGAATAGAGACAACCATCAAACCGGATTCGCTGCGCCAGTGTCAGGCGTCGACCACTTTTTCAGCATCGACATTCAGCACGCCGCGCTTCACCTGGTCGCGTTCGATGCTTTCAAACAGCGCCTTGAAGTTACCTTCGCCGAAGCCTTCGTCACCCTTGCGCTGGATGAATTCGAAGAACACCGGACCCACCTGAGCCTCTGCAAAGATCTGCAGCAACAGGCGAGGTGAGCCGCCCTCGGTCGTACCATCAAGCAGGATTCCACGCGCCTTCAATTCGTCTTCGGGCTCGCCGTGGCCGGGCAGTCGCTCCGACAGCATCTCGTAATATGTTTCGGGCGGCGCGGTCATGAACGGTACGCCGAATTCCTTGAGCTTGTCCCATGCGGCAACAAGATCGTCGCAGATAAGGGCGATGTGCTGGATACCTTCGCCGTTGAATTCGCGCAGGAACTCTTCAATCTGGCCCTTGCCGCCTTCGCCTTCCTCGTTGAGCGGGATGCGGATCTTGCCATCGGGTGCGGTCAACGCCTTCGACGTCAGACCGGTGTATTCGCCCTTGATATCGAAAAACCGGATTTCGCGGAAGTTGAACAGCGTTTCGTAATAGTCGGCCCAATAGGCCATGCGCCCACCGTAGACATTGTGGGTCAGGTGATCGATGACGTTGAAGCCAGCACCTTCGGGGTGCTTGTCCACGCCTTCGATATATTCGAAGTCGATGTCGTAAATGGAAAGGCCATTTCCATCCTGATCTTCGTATCGGTCGATCAGATAAACAATTGCTCCGCCAATTCCGCGGATTGCGGGAATGCGCAGTTCCATCGGACCTGTCGTGACATCCACGGGTTCTGCACCGCGCGCGAGCAGTTCATCATAGGCTTTCGCCGCATCCTTGACGCGGAAACCCATGCCACATGCAGACGGTCCGTGTTCACGGGCAAAGAACCATGCGGCGCTGCGCGGTTCGTAATTGATGATCAGATTGATCTGGCCCTGCCGCCAGAGCTGTACATCTTTCGAACGGTGGTTGGCGACGTGCTGAAAACCCATCGCCTTGAACACAGGTTCGATCTGGCCCTTTTCGGGCGCGCAGAATTCCACAAACTCAAAGCCATCAAGGCCGATCGGATTTTCGAAAAGGTCAGTCATGGTTTCATCTGTAACTTGTTACACGGATTCGGGCAAGCACTCGATTGACGCTCCTGCTATCCGCAGGTTCCACCGCATCCGGCTTGAATCAAATCGCAGGCTGTGATTCAAGGGCTGTCATGAATGATCTGCGCAACAAGCGAGAGGTGGCCCGCGAACGGGTGGGCAACGCGTTGGCGTTGCTGCTCCTGATCCTTATCGGAATGCTGGCCTTCATGGGACCGTCGGGCCTGCTTGCCTGGAGCGACAATGCCGCCAAACTTGAAGCCCATGAAGAACGCATTGCCGCGCTCGAGGAAGAGCGTGCCGAACTTGCAAACAGGGTCGAATTACTCGATCCCGACAATGTCGACCCCGATCTCTCTTCCGAACTTGTCCGGCGCGACCTGGGCGTTGCGCATCAAGATGAAGTGGTAGTCGATCTCGGCGAACAGCATTGATCCCCGAACGCTTTTGGTAAGCGCGCTTCAGCGAAATAACCAGCTAGGCGAAATTCGTATGCGCAGCGTTGCCAGCCAAACATTTCCGCGCGTATAGGCATTTAACAACCGAACGCCGGTGGACACTGCCACGGCGCAAAGAGGGGAAATGCATTGGCCAAGGCCACCAAACCCAGCTCAAGCAAGGGCAAGCGCACTCCAGCCAAGAAGAAGGCCGAGACAAGCGCCGCCACCGATGATCCCAACTTCGCACTGCGCAGTCTGCAGGAAGCACTGGACAAGGACAAACGCTACTCCGCCAGCGATGAGCAACTGCTGCATTTCTATGAGCAAATGCTGCTCATTCGGCGTTTCGAGGAAAAGGCAGGCCAACTCTACGGCCTCGGCTTGATCGGCGGCTTCTGCCATTTGTACATCGGTCAGGAAGCGGTCGCCATCGGCCTGCAATCCGCGCTCAACAATGATGTCGACAGCGTCATCACTGGTTACCGCGATCATGGCCACATGCTCGCCTATGGCATCGATCCGAATGTGATCATGGCAGAGCTGACCGGCCGCGCTGCCGGGATTTCGAAGGGCAAGGGCGGCTCGATGCACATGTTCAGCACCGAGCACAAATTCTACGGCGGTCACGGCATTGTCGGTGCGCAGGTTTCGCTCGGCGGCGGTCTCGCCTTCGCCCACCAGTACAACGAAGACGGCGGACTGTGCTTGGCCTATTTTGGTGATGGTGCAGCAAACCAGGGACAGGTGTACGAAACGATGAACATGGCGGCGCTGTGGAAGCTGCCGATCGTGTTCGTGGTCGAGAACAACCAGTATGCCATGGGCACGGCGGTCAAGCGCTCCTCGGCAGAGACCGAATTCTATCGCCGCGGTACGGCATTCCGCATCCCCGGCATGGAAGTTGATGGCATGGATGTCCTCGCTGTTCGCCAAGCTGCCGAAATCGCTTTCAAATACGTGCGGGAGGGTAACGGCCCGGTGCTGATGGAATGCAATACCTATCGCTATCGCGGGCACTCCATGTCCGACCCTGCGAAATACCGGACGCGTGAAGAAGTGCAGGACCAGCGTGAAAACCACGATCCTATCGAGCGGCTCAAGAAGGAATTGACGAGCGGCGGTATGGACGAGGCGAAGCTGAAGGAAATTGACAAGGCCATTCGCGCAACCGTTTCAGAAGCAGCCGACTTTGCCGAGAAAAGCCCCGAGCCGGAACCGGGCGAACTCTACACCGATGTCCTGGTGGAGGAGTATTGAGCCATGGCTATTGAACTCAAGATGCCCGCCCTCAGCCCCACCATGGAAGAAGGCACGCTGGCCAAATGGCTGGTGAAAGAAGGCGATACCGTCTCTGCCGGCGATGTTCTGGCCGAAATCGAGACCGACAAGGCAACGATGGAATTCGAATCCATCGATGAAGGCACCGTGGGCAAGATCCTGGTCGCAGAAGGCACGGAAGAAGTGAAGGTCGGCACGGTCATCGCGATCCTTGCAGGCGAGGGTGAAGACGTCGCCGATGTCTCTGCACCTTCTGGCTCGGAAGAAGTTGCCGATGTTCCCGGCGAAGGCAAGGATGTGGGCCGCGAACCGAGCGAAGCTGAAGTGACCAAGCCGCAGCCTGCTGCGCGCGCCGATGATCCGGCCATTCCCGAAGGCACCAACATGGTGAAGCTCACCGTGCGCGAAGCCTTGCGCGATGGCATGGCCGAAGAAATGCGCCGCGACGAACGCGTGTTCGTGATGGGTGAGGAAGTCGCCGAGTACCAGGGTGCCTACAAGGTCACACAGGGTCTGCTCGACGAATTCGGGCCCAAGCGGGTCATCGATACGCCGATTACCGAGTACGGATTCGCCGGTATCGGAACTGGCGCTGCGATGGGCGGTCTGCGCCCGATCGTGGAATTCATGACCTTCAACTTCGCCATGCAGGCGATTGACCACATCATCAACTCGGCAGCCAAGACCAATTACATGTCGGGCGGCCAGATGCGCTGCCCTGTCGTGTTCCGTGGTCCTAACGGTGCTGCCAGCCGTGTCGGAGCCCAGCACAGCCAGAACTATGGACCATGGTACGCCAGCGTGCCGGGTCTGATCGTGATCGCGCCGTACGATGCGCAGGACGCCAAGGGCCTGATGAAAGCTGCGATCCGTTCGGAAGATCCAGTCGTGTTTCTCGAGAACGAGCTTATCTACGGCCAGAGCTTCGAAGTTGCGCAGCTCGATGACCATGTCCTGCCGATCGGCAAGGCACGCATCATGCGTGAAGGCAGCGATGTCACCATCGTCTCCTACTCGATCGGTGTTGGCATCTCGCTGCAGGCGGCAGACGAACTGGCCGAGCAGGGTATCGAGGCCGAGGTTATTGATCTCCGCACCCTGCGCCCACTCGATCGCGAGGCTATCCTCACATCGTTGGCCAAGACCAATCGCCTGGTAATTGCCGAAGAGGGGTGGCCGACGTGCTCGATTGCTTCGGAAGTGGCCTCTATTTGCATGGAAGAAGGCTTCGACCATCTCGATGCGCCGGTATTGCGCGTTTGCAACGAGGATGTGCCGCTGCCCTATGCCGCAAACCTCGAGAAGCTGGCGCTGATCGACAAGGCCCGCGTAGTCTCCGCTTGCAAGAAGGTGTGTTACGCCGACTAACAAGAGCGAATTGCAGGCATGAAAAAGGCGGGCGCGGCAATATGCCACGTCCGCCTTTTTCAGTCTTGCGTCGGTGCTGCTAGCGTGCCGACCATCCTGCGACCCGCAGGGAGATCATGGTTCGAGCAAGAAAACCGGACGCTCGAAATCGAGCGTCGGGCCATCGATATCGATAAACTCCAGAACGCTGGTAATCTGGTAAGTCACGATGATTTCCAGCTCTTTTGCATCGGCCACACGCTGCGTCGAAGCATCGCGGATAGTGACACCAAGACGGTCTGGATCGAGCATATAGGGAGCGCCCTTTGCATGGTTGCGCGTCCAGGTGCGGATTTGCGAATTCGAGATGGCATTACCCGTCTGGTATTGCACCATCGAATAGCGCGCCACGTCGGCGGACAGGTTCCGCATCGCGTTGTAGCTTTGCAAACCCATGCCGACTTGCAGCACGCCCAGCATCATCACGATGAAAGCCGGACCGATCAGTGCGAATTCGATCGCAGCAGCGCCCAAAGTGTCGGCCCGAAGGCGGCGAATGAAGTTCGTCATAATCATCCGATCTGTACAGTGCGGCGAATATTGAAGTCGAAGCCCGAAGTGACACCGAACTTGGTCCAGACCGGTGCATAAGTGTCTCGCAAATCGACCCGGATAAACTTGTATTCGGCGTCCGAACCACAACTATCTGCAACTGTGACATAGTCTTGCGCCGTACCGCAGCGGTAAATCGGCGTGATGGTTACTTGCTCTGCGGTCAGGCCGGTCGACGTGACGAGGATATCGCGAACGGTGTTCTGCTGCTCGACCGTCTCGGGGATGGTCGCACGCACAACAGTTGCTGCCTCGGCGGCAGCCGTCTGCAGCTCCGTCTGGCGAGCCACCATCGAACTGACTTCGAAGCCGCCCAGCGCAAGAACAAGCAGGATGGGCGCGACGAATGCCGTCTCGATAGCCATCGAGCCGTCTTCATTGCAACGCAAGCGGGCAAAACTGGCGAGTTGACGCATCATGCGACCAGCCTAACTTTCGCAGCCGTCGTTGCCACCACTTCATCTTCGGACGAACCTGCCGGGCAGAAGGTAGACATATTCGTCGTACCGGTGATGGTGATGTTGTTGGCAGCAATCATCAGGCACTGGCTGGTCACGCCCACCGTGCCTGCGAAGAACACTTCGCTCACGGGAAAATACATGGTTCCGTTCAAGACCGTATTCGCGTTACCATTCATCTTGGTCTTGCCGCTGCCACGGGAATTGCGATCTTCGAAAACCAGCATACCGGCGAGGCGATTGGCCTCATCGGCTCCGACGCCCAGCGACATCAAGTCCGATGCCTGCATGGCCGTAAGATTGATGTCCGCTCCGCCTGCGATGTCGATCCATGCGCCGTCATAAAGAACGAACATCACGCCGGAGCCAGTAACTTCATGTTGGCCAGTGATCTTGAGACCGCCGCCGACGATGTTGTAGACGCCTGGGGCGAAGGCAGTATTACACCCGACGTGAATTCCGCTGTACGTGCCAGGACGGACGCTGCCCGCCTGTGCACCTCCCGTTGTCGTGATGTTCGAATAGGTTTTGTAGACCGTTTCTGTCTTGCGTTCCCATTTGCGATTATTGCCATTGCCGCCCATGTTTCGCCAAGTGACCGAACTGGACTCGACAGTTCCCTCGGTCGTTCCATTGGGAACTGATTGCTGGGTTGCGTCGGTGGTAAGGTCAGTGTCTTCCTTGCCTTCGCCGTTGGACCAACCCGTCGCATTCCGTTCGTTTGAGCCTTGAAAATAGTCGTACTGTATTACGGTTCGCGTCCGGATGTCAGCCGTGGTGAACGTGGGTTCGGCCGAGCAACTATATGTGCGATTAGGTCGCGATTCAGTCGGATTTGGCGGCGTAAGCTCCTCGAAGGGATCGTATAGCCCTTCCATATTCTCGATGATGACGTCGTCGGTATTGTCTTTCAGCCATTGATCGATCCCGCCAGCTGCAAGAATCCACCCCGCATCGACAGTCGGGTTGCCGTTGACCTTGATCGCAGTCGCATCGGTTGAAAGCGCCGCGAGACCGCAGCTAGCGGTCAGCACCGAACTACCACCAATGGTGATGGCACCCTCATCATCGTCATCCAGCGCGATCAGGCAGCTTGTGAAGGTCGTGCCTTCTTCGAAGCTTGCCTGCGCGTAGGCGTAAATTGTCGTGTCGCCGCCCGTCAGGAAGTTGGTGAAGGGCAGCACCTTGCTCGCCGTAGCCGATACAGCCACCGAGTTCAGCGAACCGCCGGCATAGTCGGCCAGCGTAACAGTCGGGGCGGCATTGAAATCGTCTGTCACCGAAAGGTTGGCGTCGAATTCTTGTGTCGCGCGCAATTGGTAAGTGGTTTCGGTCGAGCTTTCTGCGCGTGCCCAGGCACCGGCAACTGCCGCCTGGTCTACTGCGAACTGCAATTCGCGCTTCCACATGTACCACTGTGTTACGTCAACACCGAGGCCCGCGCCTCCAATGAGGACGGGCATTCCAAGCGCTACCAGCAAGGTGGCGTTCCCGCTGGAACAACCGGTCATGCGAGCGATATGACGACGGATCTTGGTGATCATGGCGGTGCCTGTCTGTTGCGAGAATTGATCTATCTTTGCAGGGAAATACCCGACCGCGGGTAAGCAAGTTCTGAAGTGAAATGGTTAATGTTTCCTGCACCCTGAAATCGCCGGGTTTTGGTGTGCTTGCGTTGCGATTTCCGCGTCATTGATTGTCTGACCCCTGTCGTTCGGAGAGTCTGTTACGCGAACATCCTTGACGAAACGTATGCGTCACGGGCACCGGCGCGCATATGGATGAACCGCTCCTGCAAAGCCTGCCGATCGCGCACCGCCTCGCGCTCAGCTATGCGCCCGCTTCGGCCAAGGCTGATACGTTGGCCCTGCTTGCGCTGGACGCGCGGCTTACCGGGATTGTGCGCGGAGATGGCGAAGCGATCATTGCCCAGATGAAGCTGGCGTGGTGGCGCGAGAGGCTGTCGGGCGATCCCGAAGACTGGCCGCTGGGTGAACCGCTACTGGCACTGTTCAAGGCCTGGGGTGGCGATACGAAGCGACTCGTTCCGCTCGTCGATGGATGGGAGACGCTGCTGGGAGATACGCTGGACCGTGCGGCGGTCACGTCCTTCAGCCGCGGCAAGGCGCAAGCGTGGTCGGCACTTGGCGATGGCCTTGGCACTGGCAGCACTAGCTCCGCCATCGAGCGAGCGGCAAAGGAGATCACCCTGTTCGATCTCGTGCGTAATCTGTCTCGACCGGAGGAGGTGGTTGTCGCGAGCAATATGGCGGACAAGGAAAGCTGGGAGCGGGCAAGACTACCTCGCGCCTTGCGGCCACTTGCGGTGCTTCACGCACTTTCACGACGGGCTTGGATTGGCGACAAGTCTCACCTGCTCGATGGTGCAGGAGCGATGGCACTCGCAATCAGGGTTGGCATCACCGGGCGGTAGAGTAGAATGCGCCATAAGGAGAATTCACGATGAATCGCATGCTCTTGGGCGCTTTCGGCGCGCTTGTGCTGGCTACGTTGGGGCTGTTCTGGATGCAGGGCAGGGCGCAGGTGGAAAAGGCCGCGCCTCCTCCAGAGCCGGTGGAGCTTGTCGAGGAGGAAGACCCCAATGCTCTTCCCACGGCCGATGTTGGCGACATGGAAGGCCCGGCGCCGCCGGAGGCCAGCGAACTGACGCGCGAACAACGCCGTTTCTTCCGCTATGACCGCAACCGCGATATGAAGATCACTCGCAACGAGATGCTCTCCACGCGGACCAATTCCTTCCGCAATCTCGATGTCGACGGCAACAACCTGCTGACGTTCGAGGAATGGGCGGTGACCACGGCCAACCGGTTCGACGAAATGGACGGCAATGGTGATGAGGAACTGACGCCCGCCGAATTTGCCACCAGCGCGCCTGCTCGCCGGAGCAACTCGCGCCCTCGTTGTAATTGCTGATCAGGCAGGAACGCGCAAACCATCAAGCCATGTGCCGAATTCAGCCTTGGCACGGTTGGTATATGCTTCCTTGCGCACCTTTTTCTTCACATCGTGGAGCGGCGGGAACAGGCCGAAATTGACGTTCATCGGTTGGAAGCTTGCCGCTTCCGCATCGCCGGTAATGTGGCTGAGCAGAGCGCCCATAGCCGATGTCTTGGGAGGGGGGCTCCATACCTCGCCCGCCAGCTCATTCGCCGCCATCATGCCCGCCATCAGTCCGACAGCGCTGCTTTCGACATAGCCTTCGCAGCCGGTGACCTGTCCGGCAAAGCGAATGTGCGGAGCGCTCTTCAGCCGCAATTGCCTGTCGAGAAGCACGGGTGAATTGAGGAAGGTGTTGCGGTGCATCCCGCCCAGACGCGCAAACTCGGCATTCTCCAGACCCGGAATTGTGCGGAACAGCTCAACCTGAGCGCCATATTTCATCTTGGTCTGGAAACCGACCATGTTCCAAAGCGTGCCCAGCTTGTTGTCCTGCCGCAACTGCACCACGGCATAGGGCCATTTGCCCTGCGGATGCTCTTCGCTGGTGTCATAGGGATTATCCAGCCCCACGCCCTTCATTGGCCCGTAGCGTAGAGTTTCGACGCCGCGTTCCGCCATCACCTCGATCGGCATGCAGCCATCGAAATAGGGCGTGTCGGCTTCCCATTCCTTGAACTCGCCCTTTTCGGCATCAATCAGTCCCTGATGGAATGCGAGATACTGCTCCTTGGTCATCGGGCAGTTGATGTAATCGCCGCCTTCGTTGGAAGCGATCGTGGTCTTGTTCCACCGAGACTGGATCCACGCCTTGTCCATGTCGATACTGTCGCGATAGACGATGGGCGCGATGGCATCGAAGAAGGCGAGCCGATCTTCTCCGGTGACATCGATAATGCTGTCCGCCATTGCCGCGGCGGTAAGCGGACCGGTTGCAACAATGGTCATGCCCTCGGACGGCAGTTGCTCGACAGTTTCGCGTACGATTTCGATATTGGGATGGTCCTGTAGCGCCCTTTCGACCTCGGCACTGAACACATCACGGTCCACTGCCATCGCGCTGCCAGCCGGCACACGTGCCACTTCGCCTGCGCGCATGATTATCGAATCGAGTCGCCGCATTTCGTGATGCAGCAGGCCGACTGCATTCTTCTCGTCATCATCCGAGCGGAAGGAGTTAGAGCACACAAGTTCGGCCAGGCCGTCGGTGTGATGCGCCGGGGTCGAGCCTCCACCACCGCGCATTTCGGACAAGCGAACGCGGATGCCGCGACGGGCAAGCTGCCAGGCCGCTTCGCTTCCGGCCAAGCCGCCGCCAATGATGTTGACCTGATGTGTCATGCGAGTTTTTCCATAGAGAGGCGGCAGATAAGTGCGATTGCACGCTGGCGCAAACGCTGCGTGACCTTTAGGTCTGGCCGGATGCCGCGTCGTGCCCTTGTGAACAAACGCCCCTATCTCGTGCTCAGTGTCATCGCGGCGCTGGCGTTCTACTATTTGCGGGCGAGCAACTTGCCTGAAATGTACCTTGTTCCGATCAAGGGAAGCGCGGTCGGTTTCCTCGCGCTCTATTGCTGGATGCGCCATTCATCAAAATCCGCGCACCTGCTGGCAAGTGCCCTGGTCGTGGCAGCCATCGGAGACATGGCGATCGAGTTCGACCTGATCCTTGGCGGAGCGGCGTTCTTTGTCGCGCATGTAATCATGATCGTCATGCTGTTGCGGCACCGCCGTCCGCCCTTGGAAGGGCGCGACAGCCTTGTATTCATCGTGCTTCTTCTTGGGACGCCCTTCGTCGCCTATTTCCTGCCCTATGATGATCGCCTGTCCTGGCCGGTAACGCTCTATGCGCTGGCATTGGGCGGAATGGCGGCAGGTGCATGGGCGAGCGATTTCCCACGCATTCGCGTTGGCGCGGGTGCCATCCTCTTCGTAGTTTCTGACCTGCTGATTTTCGCCGGACTGGGGCCGCTATCGGGCACCCAGATTTCCGAGTATCTTGTCTGGCCGATCTACTACCTCGGCATGTTCCTGCTTACGGTGGGCGTAGTGACAACCTTGCGGAAGCGCGATCCGGAATTGCGGGTGGTCAAGGGCGGTGCGGAGTAGAGCGCGTCGAAGCGAGGCTGACTTATTCAGCCCCGATCTGCGCGGCGACTTCCTCGATACTGCCGACAACAAGCAGGGGCGTTGAACCAACGATCCCGACTTTGGTCTGACCGTTCTCGTCAGACCGCAACCAGGCGACATTCGCCGCGACGACGAGATAATTCCCACCGCGTGACTTGAGCGAAACGAATTTCATCAGCCGGACTCCAGAGGTGAAGCCCGTTATCGCACGCCATACGTTAAATAATCATCTCATGATCAGGTGCGAAAGTCAGCTTTCGTCAGTATCTTGGTCGTCGAGATTGTCGTCAGAGTGCAGAGTGGTTTTCGGCTCGGTTTCGTCACCTCCACCGCGCCGCTCCAGCATTTCCTCCACAACAGCCTCTTCGGCCTCATTCTCGGGGCTTTCATCCTCATCGATGCGTGCTGCGCCGACGATATGTTCGCCCTTGGCAACGTCGAAGATACGGATACCCGACGACGTGCGACCATAGACCGCCCAGCCTTCGTGGTTTTCGAAACCGCCTTCGGTCATGTGGCGGAAGTTTATCGGCAAGCGGATCAGTTTCGCGCGATCCGTCACGAGCATCAGTTGCATTCCATGTCGCACAGGGAAGCTGGCGACGACCGGGCCGTTGCGATCTGGATTGCTGTCGGGTGAGCCGATGTTGGTCAATCCCTGTCCGCCGCGACCGATCGTGCGGTATTCATAGGCGGACGAGATCTTGCCATAACCATTGGCGGTGATGGTGAGGATGAACTCTTCCTCATCCGCCATTTTCGCCATCGTGTCTGCATCGAGCGTCGGTTCGTTCTCGTTGTTCTTCCACGCGGCCGCGCGCAGATAGGCATCGCGCGTTTCCATATCGGCGTCGAGACGGTCGAGGATGGCAAGGCTGACAACCTTGGCATCGTTTTTCAGCGCCATGCCGCGCACGCCGATACCGGTGCGGCTCTTGGTCTCGCGGGCATCGGTAGCGGCGAAGCGGATCGCCTTGCCGGCGTCGGAAGCGAGAAAGATCTCCTGCTCCTCGGTAAGCAGTCTTACACCGATCAGGCGGTCGCCGCTGTCCTCGACAAAGCCCATCGCGTATTTGCCTGCCGTTGGCACGTTGGTGAAAGCGTCCATCGAATTGCGACGGATCATGCCCTGTTCGGTGGCGAAGACGATATTAAGCGCGGCCCAGTCATCTTCGTCCTCGGGCAGGGGCAACACATTCGTGACGCGCTCGCCATCGCCCAGCGGCAACAGATTGACCATCGGCCGGCCCTTGGTCTGCGGCCCGCCTTCGGGCAGTTTCCAGACTTTCAGGCGATAGACACGGCCTGTATTGGTAAAGAAAAGCACGGGGTTATGCGTCGATGTTACAAACATTTCGACGACCGCGTCTTCATCTTTCGTCGCCATGCTTGAACGGCCCTTGCCGCCGTGTCGCTGAGCGCGGAAGGCTTCGAGCGGTGTGCGCTTGATGTAACCGCCGTGGGTGACGGTTACGACCATTTCCTCGCGTTCGATCAGGTCTTCGTCATCAAGCCCGTCCCAGGCCGGCGCTATTTCAGAAACACGCGGCGTAGCGAATTGGTCGCGCACGTCCTGCAATTCCTGGCGCATAACTTCATACAGCTTGATTCGGTCGGCCAGAAGCGAGAGATAATATTCGATCTTGTCGGCAAGCTCTTGCAATTCACCGCCAATTTCATCGCGCCCAAGCGCGGTCAGGCGATGAAGGCGCAGTTCGAGGATGGCGCGAACCTGGCGCTCGGAAAGCTGGTAAGTGCCGCCTTCTTCAGTATCGCTCGGCTCGATCGCTTCGACCAGCGCAATATATTGCGCGATTTCACCGATGGGCCACTTCTTCTCAAGCAGCTTTGCGCGCGCGATTTGCGGATTGGACGAGCCACGGATCATCGCCACGACTTCATCGAGATTGGAAACAGCGACCACCAGGCCGAGCAGGATATGGGCACGATCACGTGCCTTGTTCAATTCGTATTTCGTGCGCCGCGTGATAACTTCTTCGCGGAAGTTGATGAAAGCCTGGATGAAATCGCGCAAAGCAAGCGTTTCAGGCCGTCCACCACGAATTGCGAGCATATTGGCCGGGAAGCTCGATTGCGCGGGTGTGTGCCGCCACAACTGGTTGAGCACCACTTCGGGCGTGGCATCGCGCTTCAGGTCGATGACCACGCGGACACCGGCGCGGCTCGATTCGTCGCGGATATCGGAAATGCCATCAATGCGCTTTTCCTTCGCCGCTTCGGCAATTTTTTCGACCAGGCCAGCCTTGCCGACCTGATAAGGTATCGCGGTCAACACGATGCTTTCACGGTCGCCACGACCGACCTCGATTTCGTGCCGACTGCGCATGAGGATTGATCCGCGACCGGTCGTGTAGGCCGAACGTGCGCCTGCCTTGCCCAGAATCAGCGGTGCTGTCGGGAAATCGGGTCCGGGAATGATTTCGTGCAGCTGTTCGGACGTTATGCCAGGATCGTCCATATAGGCGAAACAGCCATCGATCACTTCGCCAAGATTATGCGGCGGAATGTTTGTCGCCATGCCCACCGCGATACCGCCGGCGCCATTGACGAGCAGATTGGGGAACCGCGCAGGGAGAACAGATGGCTCCTGCTCGGAACCGTCATAATTGTCGACGAAATCAACCGTGTCCTTGTCGAGATCGTTCAGCAGCGGCTCGGCTGCCTTAGCAAGGCGGCTTTCGGTGTAGCGCATCGCGGCAGGCGGATCGGGGTCCATGCTGCCAAAATTGCCCTGACCATCGATCAGCGGCAGGCGAAGCGACCACGGCTGCACCATACGGGCCAGCGCGTCGTAAATAGCGCTGTCGCCATGCGGGTGATAGCTACCCATGACTTCACCGACGATTTTTGCCGATTTGCGATAGGGCTTGGACGAGGTGTAGCCGCCAACCTGTGCGGCATAAAGAATGCGGCGGTGAACCGGCTTCAATCCGTCGCGCACATCGGGCAGGGCGCGGCTCACGATTACGCTCATCGCGTAATCGAGATAGCTGGTCTTCATCTCATCGACGATGTCGATGCGTCCGAAGTTTTCAGGTGCCGCAGGCGGCGTGAGATTATCGGTCTCGTCGCTCACTGAATGGTGGTATCCATGACTGTTCGATTTATCCCCAAATCCTAGGGGAAGGGGTGGCCTAGCGCCAGTTTTGCAGGGTGTTAGATGGGGAGAAAGTAGGGCTTTTCCACACTTGGCGGCCGCTGCGGGTCGAGCGCGGCTCGTTGAAGCCCTCGACGAGACGCAACCTGGCCTTTTTCCATTGCGTTAAAACCCCATTCAGCGGCATATTTGTAGGACAGATTTGCAATCTCGGGCGTTGTAATCCTAAACCGCCCTCGAACGACGCGGCAGCGCAGGCTGCCACAAGAAGTTTTTCAGGAGAGAATATCCATGTTTGCCGCCTTCCGTTCCGCTCGCCGGAAATCGTCTCATTTCGCCATGGCCATTGCCTTGGCCGGAGGTGCCGCCTTGGGCGCCGCCGCCACCGCACCCGCGGCCTATGCGCAAGATCATTCGTCCGGCTTCGTGGAAGCCTACCAGCCTGTCGCGCAGATGACGCAGGGAGAGACCCCGAACCATGCCGGTGCTCGCGCTCAGATCGAAGCTGTATTCGCTGCAATCGAAACGCCGGATGATCGAATGGCAGCAGGCAATCTCGCGCTGATTATCGGCCAGAATCTCAATGATGATGTGCTGCGGCGTCGCGGCATTGACACCATGCTGGCCAGCGGCAAGGTCGCTCCCGAGCAACTTGGCCAGTTCCACTGGTATAGCGCCAATTTCGCGTATAATGCCGGTGATTATGCAGTCGCTCGTCAAGCGATCGAACGGGCTTTGGCCAACGGATATGTTGATAGCGATTCGGAGCCTGGCAACGATCCCGAATATGTGATGCATCAGAGCTATGTTGCTGAAGGCAACCCGGCAGCCGGTGTCGCGTACATCAAGGGCATCGCCGAGACGCGCTTCGCGGCAGGGCAAGCCGTACCCGAACGCTGGTTGTTGCGTGCATTGCAGGACAGCCTCGACAACAACCTGACCCAGCAGGCCACGGAGATGTCGGCGCTGGTCGCACGGCACTATCCAACCCAGCGGAACTGGACCAATGCCGTCCAGATTCTCAATGCCTATTATGAGCTTGAGCCTGCTGCCCGGATTGATCTTTTCCGACTGATGCAGGCTACCAACACGATCACGACCCGTGGCGAGCTGTTCCGCTTTGCTGAGGATCTCGATCCGCGGATCATGGGCAATGAGGTCTTGTCGGTGCTTCAACACGGTGTGCAGAACGGTGTGATTGATACAGGCGATGCTTATTACACCGAGCTCACCGGTATCGCGACGCCGCGCGCAGCGACCGACCGCAGGCAGGTTTCGACTTACGTTGCCGAAGGTGAGAGCGGTGATGCGCTGGATGCCTTGGCAACCGGCGATGTGCTCTATTCGCTTGACGATTATGCCCAGGCACAGCGGTTCTACGAACTTGCTCTGGAGCGTGGTGGCAATCCCAACACGGCCCATACTCGCATGGGGATCACCCATGCCATGCAGGGCAATTACGCTGCAGCGAAAGATCACTTCTCGCGCGTAACCGGTGATCGTGCGCCGATTGCCAATTTGTGGTCGATCTACGCCGACCAGCAGATGGCGCAGTAAGCTAGCTTAATTTGAATGAGTTGCGGCGCGGAAGGCAGATGCTTTCCGCGCCGTTTTTTGTGTGAAACGCAAATCCACCTTGCGGTAAGCCTTGCGCGCTACATTGCGGGCCATGCGAAGCCTGCTTCTTACCTTTTTAGCCATGCTGCTGATGCAGTTTCCTGCTGCCGCGCAGGCACCGGCGGCCGTGGCGTCTCTCAAGCCCGAGAGTGGATCGATTGCTCTGCCTGAAGCCGAGGCGGAGTTGCATCTCGGTGAATACTATCGCTTTTACGGACCGTCGGGCGCGCGAACCATCCTGATCGACATATGGGAAAATCCACCTGCAGAGGCCGATGGCGTCCTTGGGATCATCATGCCTGCCGATGCGACACCCGATCAAAGGTCGTGGGGCGCAGTGGTGACTTGGGAGCCGATTGGCTGGGTTTCGGGAGAGAATGCGCGTGACGCCGACTACGAAGAGCTGCTCGCTCAGATGCAATCCGCGACGCGAGCGCTCAATCCGCAGCGCCGAGCCCAGGGTTTCCCCGAAGTGCAAATCATGGGCTGGGCGCAAGAGCCGCGCCACGATAGCGTAGCCAACACCGTTTCATGGGCGCGCGAGCTGCGCTTCTTCGACGGTGAGCCGCACACGCTGCATTACGATCTTCGGGTCCTTGGCCGGCGCGGTGTCCTGAGCATGAATGTCGTAGGGACAATGGACCAGCTTGATGAAATCCGCACGGCGGGAGATGACCTGTCAGGCCGCGTCACCTTCAATCCGGGCGCGCGCTATGCCGATTTCGACGCCCAACGCGATAATGTTGCGAATTATGGCGTGGCCGGGCTTGTCGCGACAGGCGTGGGCGTGGCCGTGGCGAAGAATGTCGGCGTCCTCGCTGTCCTTGCCAAGCTGCTACAACCGCTTGGCATTGCCCTGCTGATCCTCGCTGCGGCCATCGCCACACCCGTGCGGCGGCTGTTCGGCAGGACGCGGCCTGATGGCCCGGTTATACGTTGAACTTGAACAACATTACGTCGCCATCCTGTACGACGTATTCCTTGCCTTCCTGACGCAGTTTCCCGGCATCCTTGGCCGCCGTTTCGCCGCCGAGTGACACGTAATCTTCGTAGGCGATGGTTTCGGCGCGGATGAAGCCGCGTTCGAAGTCCGTGTGAATTTCGCCAGCGGCTTGCGGTGCGAGGGCACCTTCGGGGAAGGTCCAGGCACGCGATTCTTTCGGCCCGGCGGTGAAAAAAGTCTTGAGACCAAGCAACTGGTATCCGGCGCGGATGACTCGTGCGAGCCCGCTCTCTTCAAGACCCATTTCAGCGAGGAATTCGGCACGGTCTTCCGCCGGCATTTCTACCAGCTCGGCCTCGATCGCTGCGGAAACGACCACGGCCTCGGCCCCTTCGGATGCGGCCTTCGCAAATACCTTCTCCGACAAGGCATTGCCGTTGGCGGCATCGTCCTCTGCAACGTTGCACACGTAGAGCACGGGCTTGGCGGTAAGGAGCTGCGCCTGCGCAAAAAGTCGCGCTTCCTCGTCATCGTTCGGCGCAGTGAGGCGGGCGGGCTTGCCATCACGCAGCAATTGCAGCGCTTGTCCCAACACGCTGGCGAGCGCCTTGGCTTCCTTGTCACCGGCCGTGGCGCGCTTGGCCGCATTGTCGACGCGTTTCTCAAGGCTCTCGAGATCGGCCAGCATCAGCTCGGTCTCCACAACCTCCGCATCGGCGATTGGATCGACCTTGTTCGACACGTGCTGGATATCGTCATCCTCGAAGCAACGCAGAACGTGAACAATCGCGTCCACCTCCCTGATATTACCGAGAAACTGGTTGCCCAAGCCTTCGCCCGCGCTGGCACCCTTCACAAGCCCCGCAATATCGACAAAGCCGAGTTGCGTGTGAATGACCTTCGCGCTTTTTGCGATTGCGGCAATCTTGTCGAGCCGTTCGTCGGGCACCGCCACCTGCCCTACATTGGGCTCGATGGTGCAAAACGGGTAGTTGGCAGCCTGTGCAGCCTGCGTCTCAGTCAGAGCGTTGAATAGGGTGGACTTGCCGACATTGGGCAGGCCAACGATCCCGCAGCGGAATCCCATGAATCTGTAACCTTTGATCAATCGATGGTGTGTTGCGCGCGCCTTAGCCGCCTCCAGCCTTCATGACCAGTGGCGTGGAGTGACTTGCGCAGTAAACGGGTTTTCAACCCAAATCGGATTATGGGCGGCCATGAGAAAAGCCATTCGTACCACATCCGCCATAGCGCTCGCCCTCATGTTAGTTGCCTGCGGCCTGTCGCCCGAAGAACGCATGGAGCGCGCAGAGGTGGCTTTTGCGGAAAACCGCTTTTCCGAAGCGCGCCTCGATCTGGCCAGCGTGCTGCAAGAAAATGCCGAGAATGCCGGTGCACTCCTGCTGCTCGCCCGAACCCAGTTTCAACTGGGAGACGGGGAGGGCGCTGCTTCATCTCTGGCTCGGCTCGAACGGCTTGGAGGGCAGGCAGAAGGCCATGCCGCCCTCGTTGCCGAGGCGAACTTGCTGAGCGGTGATTACGAGACGGCTCTCGCGCAAGGGGAGGCGCTGCAAACCGCCGAAGGCGCGCGTATCGTGGCGCTCGCCCAGATCGGATTGGGGAATGTCCGCGCGGCGCAGGCAGCGTTCGAGGCAGGGTTGGCCCAAGGCGGAGAAAAAGCTCGTCTTCAGGCTGATTACGCCATCTTCATGCTCCAGGCTGGCGATTCCAGCGCGGCTGAGCGGCTCGCCACAGCAGCGCGTGTTGCCGCACCGTCTTCCCTCGATCCGCTGCTTGCGAGCGCGCGTATAGCGCAAGCGCGCGGTGAGATGCGTGCGGCACTGGGTTATTACGAGCAGGCTATGCGGCGATGGCCGGAAAGCCGGGCAGCAATATTGGGCCGTATCGGCGTATTGGGTGATCTGGGCCGCATGGAAGAGGCGCGCCCCCTCATAGAGGAGTTTGCGCACCGCATCCCGGGCGATCCCGACCTGGTGTACCTGCAGGCGCGGCTCGCGGCCGAGGATAATGACTGGAGCGAAGTGCGTGACATGCTCCAGCCTATAGAAGGGCGACAGGATACGCGGCAGCAATTGCTCTATTCGCGTGCATTCGTCGAACTTGATTTGCCCGAACAGGCGATACCGCGCCTAGCCACACTTCTGCGCCGAACACCTAGCAATGTTGAGGTCCGCCGCCTGCTGGCCCGTGCACAGCTTGAAAGCGGCGATGCCGAACGAGCGTTCGCTACAATCCATCCGCTCGCCAGCAGCGCGCGCGGAACTTCGCAAGATGTCGCCTTGTTCAATGCTGCCGCACGAGCATCAGGTCGCTCGGTCGAGGCCAACCGCGTATTAGTCGATTCGCCGCCAGCGGAACGGCTCAGCAATTTGTTGGCTGCGGGAGACCGTGCCTTGCGGGAAGAAAACTGGCGCGCAGCGATTGATGCCTATGAGGAACTGCGCGGCTGGACCGGCAATTCGAATGCCATGGTCCTCAACAATCTCGCCTTTGCACACAGCCGTACAGGCAACGCGCGCAAAGCACTGGAAATCGCCGAGCTTGCCCATGATCTTGCCCCGGAGCATCCTTCGGTAATGGATACGCTGGGCTGGCTGCTGGTGGAGAGCGGGCGGGACCGGTCGCGTGGGCTGCTGCTTCTCGAACGGGCCGCTGCTGCTGCACCAGCAAATGCGGTGATTGCGCGCCATCTGGCAGAAGCGCGTGGTGCCTAACTTGCGATAACAGGATCTGCATGGAGAAAAGGCGCCGTCCCGCGGGGGACGACGCCATTCTTTTGTGCCTCTGGCTGAACGGGCCAGCTTAGGCGAATGCGGGTTGCTCGACATGATCGCGACGACGGCGCATGAAGCCGAGCGACACGAGAGCAAGAGCCAGCAGTCCGAGCATGCCCGGTGCGGGAACCGGAGTGCCGCTCGTAGTGCTCGAAGTGGTAGTGCCGCTGGTCGACGAAATCTGCTCGCCCGAAGCCGAACCGACATTACCGGCACCGGAAATACCCTGATACCGCACGAAGAAGTCGCTCAAGGTAATTTCGCTCACATCGGGATCGAAGAACAAGGACAGCGTGCCGCTACCCGAATTGCCTTCGGAAACTCCGCCGCCATTCGAGCACGAGCCGCTGTTTTTCGCCTTGAAGCAAACATCGACCGCGCCGATCTGGTTCGGATAGCGCGGATCGCTTGACCGTCCGTCGGTCACGAAGGTGTAGCTGTAAGCACCGTCTACCGTCGCGCCTACGATGTCGGGATCGACATTGAAGGCAAAGCTCGAAATGTTCGAGGTCAGGCCACCGCTGGTCGTGTTGTCGACGGTGTACGAGAAATCGTAACGGTCGCCGCTCACGCTATCGAGCGTGAAAGTCAGCGTGCTCGTCAGATTGTCGATGGTGCTGCTGCTGTCGCCTACAAATCCGTTGAGATTGATCGAGAACGTGGTGCCTTCATCACCGGCACCCAGAGTAATGGGATCGGCATGAGCGGGAGCGGCAAACGCCAATCCGGCCAAGGCTGCGAGTCCTGTCGCTAGTTTCTTGAACACCTTCGTCTACCCTCAGATAACGCAAAATTGCGTGGTTGACAGAAATGAACGCAATCTCTGTGCCAATCCCTGATTTCGGCGTGTTACGAAGCTTAACGCGCCGCTGGATTGGGCCGAGTTGCAAAGTAATCCGACGCTTCACCGAAAATTTGCCGTTTGCGATTAAGCCCGCGAATATGACCGCGAGAAAGCTTTACTCAATCGTGCTGGCTGGAGCCCTGGCAGGTATGCTGGGAGCTTGCTCCCTGATCCTGTCCGACCCGGTCGACCAGTCCCGCGAAGCTTTCGTGCAGCAGGATTACACGGTCGCCCGTGAAGCTGCCCTCCAGGCATTACAGCAAAACGAACGCGATCCCGCAGCACTCGACCTGCTGGCACAAATCTATCTCGCTATGGGCCAAGGCGCCGATGCACTGGCAATTCTGGACCGCTTGAAAGCCACCGGCACCCCGCCTGCGAACGTGCGACTGCTCGAGGCCGAAGCCATGCTCCAGACAGGAGAACATGAACAAGCCTTGGAGCTACTTGTCGGTGAGGAAAGTGCCGAAAGCTGGCGGCTGCGCGCATTGGCCGCGAACCTCGCGGGTGATTCAGAGGTTGCGATTGCCGCTTTCCTGAGAGGGCGGGAAGCGGAAGGTGACAAACGAAAGTTGTTTACTGCCGAAGCCAATTTCCACCTCGCCCGCGGTGACCCGGCTGCTGCGCGCCATGCTGTGGCGCAGGTCCAGCGCCTCGCGCCGACAAGTATCGAAACGCTGTTCGTTTCGGCACGGCTCGCGCAGATCGATGGTGCGCCAGAACTTGCCGCGCGCGCATATCTCGCGATTCTCGATCGCGCTCCTGTTGATCGTCCGGCCTTGCTCGGCGCGATCGCGGAACTGGACAAGCTGGGGCGTATCGATTTGATCCGCGATCTGGTCCAGCGCGGTCGCGATGCCTATCCGCAAGATGTCGAATTCATCTACCTGACAGCAAGCCTGTATGCGCACGATGGCAACTGGTCCGCGACGCGTACATTCTTGCAAGAACATGAAAGCCGAATCGCTGCCCATGACAATGCGCGCGGGCTATATGGGCAGGCTCTGCTTGAAATGGGACAATTGGAACTGGCGCGGGCTCAATTGGCTCCGCTTAATCGCCGCTACCCCGACAATCCGGCCTATGCGCGCATTTTTGCCCGCATCCTGCTTGCCTTGGGCGAACAGACAGAGGCGCGCCGCGTAATCCGACCCATCGCATATGGACCGCACGCGCAGGATATCGACCGCGAACTGTTGCAGCAGGCATCTGCCGCCTAGATAGGCCTAGTCCTGCAACCGCAGCGCGATGTCGCTCATGAAGCGGGCATCATTACCCTTGGCGAGCCACTCCGCCTCGGCTCCGACAGCACCAAGCATTGCGGCAAGGTCATCTATCTCTGCCTTCGAATAGTTACCGAGTACGTGGCCGTGAACGCGTTCCTTGTGGCCCGGATGCCCGATGCCGATGCGCACGCGCCGGAAATCAGCGCCGCAGTGCTGGTCGATGGAGCGCAGGCCATTATGTCCTGCGTGACCGCCGCCTTGTTTGACCTTGATCTTGAACGGAGCGAGGTCAAGCTCATCATGGAACACGGTCAGCGCTTCGAGCGGCAGCTTGTAAAAGCGGAGCGCTTCTCCGACGCTGCGTCCGCTCTCGTTCATGAAGGTGGCAGGCTTGAGCAGGAGAATTTTCTCGCCGCCAATTCGGCCTTCTTGCATCCAGCCCTGAAACTTTTTCTGGACGGGGCCGAATTCGTGCATGTCCGCAATGACGTCACACGCCATGAAGCCGACATTGTGCCGGTGCATGGTGTAGCTCGGTCCGGGATTTCCAAGGCCAACCCAAAGTTGCATGACGCTTCCTGTATATTGCAGGCCCGCAAAAGCAAACGCCGGCCCCGTTAGGAGCCGGCGTCACTGTTTCCAAGGAATTAAGAGCCGTATTAGCTCTTGTCTTCCTGTTCTTCTGCAGCATCGGCATCAGGACCCTGTTCGGTCGCGGCGGTTTCGCCAGCTTCCATGTCCTCGCCGGTCTGATCGTCCTCGCCTTCACCGGCTTCACCCTCGGCACGCTTGAGCGCGGACGGAGCAACGATGGTGGCGATGGTGTAATCACGATCGGTGATGGCGCTTTCCGAACCTTCGGGAAGCGTAACAGCGCTGATGTGGATCGAATCGCCGACTTCGAGGCCGGTGACGTCGATCTCGATCTCGCCGGGGATCTTGTCAGCTTCGCAGTTAAGCTCAAGCTCGTGACGGACAACGTTGAGAACGCCGCCCTTCTTGAGGCCGGGGCTTTCTTCTTCGTTGACGAAGACCACGGGGATGTCGACGACGATCTTGGCGTTCTTGGCAAGACGCAGGAAGTCCACGTGAATCGGGCGATCCTTGACCGGATCAAGCGCCACATCCTTCGGAATCGTGCGGACGGCCTTGCCGCCAGCGTCGATCATCACGATCGAGTTCATGAAGTGGCCGGTCATCAATTGCTTGACCAATGCCTTTTCTTCCAGGTGGATCGTGGTGGGTTCTTCCTTGCCGCCGTAAATCACGGCGGGAACGCGGCCATTGCGACGCAATTCACGGGAGGCTCCCTTGCCAGCCCTTTCGCGCAACTCGGCCGTCAGTTTTAGAGCTTCGCTCATAACACTTGCCTTTCAATAGGTTGGATACACTCCTCCTGCCACGCCTCCAGGGATGACCATGACAGGGGAGGCGCGCGTTTAGCAGCAAACGGGAGTTTTGCAACTATTGTATGCGGCGCACCTTGTATCCGCGAGCGGTCAGAAGTGCCGGCAGGCCTGTGTCGCCGAGCATATGGCCGGCACCGACGGCAACCAGCAGGTCTGCGTCCGTATCTAAAGCCCGATATTCCACGATCTGGTCGACATAATGCGCGTTGCGCGCATCGACCAACGCGGCCTTCAGCACTACATTGCCGCGGAAGCCAGCCAGGATTCTTGTCTCGAGCGTCGCGATATCTCCGGTTAGCCAGGCCTCAGTGCGGGCTTCACTCGCGCTGCAATCCTGCTCTTCAGCAACCGAAAGCAGCAGATCGATTTGGGCATGATCTGGAAGGCCATCGAAAGCACCAAATTGCTGGCCGTAGCTTTCAAGCGACCGGGCATCGTCGAGCTCACGTAGCAATGCGCGATCGACACCATTGGCCGGGTTGGCGCAGCGGATGGCATTGCCCAATTGCAGAGCGACAGCCCATGTATCGGTATGGATGAGTGCCTCTGCATCCAAGCCTGCGCGATCGAGCGAAGTCGCCAGTGTGGCTCGCCGCTCCTGAGGCACCCGGTCTAGCAGCGGGGCAAGCTCGGTGTCGTAGGCGCGCGTTTCGAATGCCTCGCCCGCCTCCTGCCGGGCACCGAGATTGGCAATCTCGACCAGAAGAACATCCGTATCGGCGATGACCTGTTCGATTGCGGGCGTGCGCCATTCAAGACCATCGGGAAGCGAGTGGATCGTTCCTAACAGCCAGATGCGCTGGCCATCGGGTCCGGTCGCTTCCCACATGGCGGGGGAGGGCGCAGGCCATTCCCGACCAGAATCCAAAGGGGCGCCGCAGCCTGAAAGCCACAGCGCCCCGAGGATAGTAAGTGCTACGCGGATCAGTATTCGATCCGTTCGGCAGTGATGCCGCGTTCGGTCAGAAAGTCCTGCACGCTATCCTGGCCCGCAAGATGGCCAGCGCCGACTGCGATGAACACGGTGCCCGGTTGGTCGAGGCGATCATCGATCCAACCGGCCCAATTGGTGTTCCGTTGGGTCAGCAGAGTGTCGTAAAGAATAGGGTCGGCGGCCATTGCATCGTTGATGATCGCGGCAAGACCGTCAGGGTCGCCCTCGACCCATTCGCCAACCATCTGGTCAAACATTTCCCGCATGACGGCAAAACCCTCAACCGATTCATCCAGCATGGTCAGCTGCGATTCCATCGGCAGGCCGTCGAAAAAGCCCATCTGTTGCTCGACCGTCTCGAATGCAGCGCGGTCCTTGCCTTCGATCAGGTGATCGAGCTGGCGTTCGACGCCGTTGGAAGCATCAAGGCCGGCCTGCGTCATCGCAACCTGCGACATGGCAATGATGGCAAACCAGGGCTCAAAACCGTCGAAAGCGGCAACGGGAAGGCCCAGATCGGTCATTGCGGTTTCGTATTCGGCGCGGTCTTCTTCGTTCATCAGGTCGCGCAGCGTCCCGCCAGTCGTCAGCTGGGCAAGGCCCATCTGCATCTGCAGGATCGCCATGAGTTCGGGTGGCGGCGGGGTGCCGGAAGCCGGATCATATTCGGGGATCAGACTTGTGTCGATTTCGCTGACAAACTGGTCGGAGCTCGTCAGCGCCTGTTCGACGGTGGGGCTAAGCCAGTCGAGACCTTCGGGGAGAAGGTGCACCGTGCCGAAGAGGTAGATTGTCGTGTCCTCGTCAGCCACCCGCCAGAGTGCCGGGCCGCTTGCAGTCGATTCTGCAGCTTCATGGGCGTGTGCTTCATGTTCATGCGATTCATGTTCATGGGCAAGCGTCGTGGTCGGGTAAGCGCAGGCCGAAATGGCGAGCGCGGAAGCGGACAGGATCAGTTTCTTCAGCATCAGGTATTCCTCTCAAATAGTGTGATCGTTGAAAAGCGAAACTTAGCGGAAATTGAGTTTTCTCAGGCCGTAGACGGCCATGGTCGTGACAAACATGACCAGGATAATGCCGAGTGCAGTCGGCTGTGTGACGAGGCCCAGATCGGCGAAAAACCACCATCCCAAGTAGGTTATGACACCGGCATAAGCGCCGAATGTGTTTGCCCAGAGGTTGTCCTGCAGATCGATCTCATCAATGCGGCGGAAGTAATCCCATGTGAACCAGGAGAGGCCCGCGATAATCACGATTGTTGCGCTGACCGGCACCCAAAGCGGCAGTTCGCCGTCTTCATACATGGAAGATGCAATGCCGCTGAGCATGCCCGCGCCTGCAGACATGACCATAGCGATCATGAAGTATCGCCAGAACTTCCGGCGACGGGCCTTCAGGCGGGATTCTCCGGAAAGTTGGGTTTCACTCAGATCTGTCATCGAAGATCTCCTCGATCGGCAATTCAAACAGGCGCGCTATGCGGAATGCCAGCGGAAGAGACGGGTCGTGCTTGCCTGTCTCAATTGCATTGACTGCTTGCCGCGAGACCTCGAGCCTCCCGGCAAGTTCCGCCTGACTCCAGTCACGCATTGCACGCAGTACCTTGAGGCGATTGTTCATTTCCAAGCCTCCATTGCGGTGGGCGGTGGGTTCGCGTGTCATGTGAACCTTCCGAAATGTCAGGTTGTCATTACTATATGTCGCGATTCTGTGACTATGTCAACTCTACCTGACACAAAGTCAGGCAAACAGGACTGGTGCCGCACTAACAGATTGAATTTTAGGGGTCGAAAGATATTCAGAAACAGCGTTGCCGCTAAGATATCCGCATGTTTGAAGCCGCCTAGTTTAGTCGCTGTGCAACGAGTCCACGTGCCTCGAGCATGTCGAGCACCGTGTTATCGCCCTCGAAATGGCCCGCTCCTACGGCCAGCAGGACTGTGCCTGGTTGTTCGAGACGCTCTTCAAGCCAGATAGCCCAGGCTGCGTTGCGTCGATCCAGCAGGTTGAAGTTGAAGGCCCTGCCGATTGCGCCACTGCCTAGACCGATGTCGAAATTGTCAGCAACGATGCCGCGTGCCCAATTATGCTCCGCCTCCCAATAGGCGTTACCGCTGCGCGCTACATGTTCGGGATCGAAGAATGCGCTGGCTGTTTTCCCGTCCCATGCAACCAGGCTGCTATCCAGCTCGCCCAAGATCTCGGACCCGTCGAGGCGAAGCAGGCTGTACATCACCTCGCCCCAGTCCTCGATCGAAACGATCGGCCGCTCCCGCTCGAGAAATTCCTGCTCCAGCACGCTTTCAACGCCGTAGACAGGCGAAGAGGTATCATACTCGCCGCCGCTCATGCCCAATGTCATGAGGGCGACAAGCACCGGCATGGTGTCAACCGTATCGAAGTCGAGCCCCGTTGACCTGATCAATTGCCGCCAACGCACACTTCCGGCTTCGGACAGCCTGCTCGATGTCGGCAAGCGGCTGGCGATCCGCGCAGCCAACTTTGTGTCGACATCAACCGGGTCGGGCACATTTGCATAGGCGCTGCTCTCCACGACCAGCTCTTCCGCTTCCTCGATGATCGCATCGATACGTTCGTTGCGCCATTCAAACCCGCGAGGAAGAGAGTGGATCGTGCCCAGCATGTAGATGGTCGTATCTTCGTCCGACAAGATCCAGATCGCGGGCGAGGGCTCATAGTCCTGAGTAAAGGCAAACCGGTTTGGCTCCGCCGGTTGGGATTGCGCAGAACCCGAGGCGGGAACGGCAAGCAGCGTACAGGCGAAAGCAGCCAGTATCCGGTGGAGAAATCGCCTTTGCATCGTAGCCAGTTGAGACGACAATCAGCGCCGATGTCAAGCCACGCGCGCGCGCGGCATTGACGCCCTGCCAGCCATGAGCCATTGCGCCGCACCATGGAACGCAACCCTCAATCCTCTTTCCAGGACATGATCCTTGCGCTGCACGATTTCTGGAGCGCCCATGGCTGCCTGATCCTGCAACCCTATGACATGCGCATGGGCGCGGGCACTTTTCACACCGCAACGACCTTGCGCGCGCTGGGTCCGGAGCCGTGGAATGCCGCTTTCGTGCAGCCCTGCCGCCGACCGACCGATGGCCGTTACGGCGAAAACCCCAACCGGTTGCAGCATTACTATCAGTATCAAGTGATCTTGAAGCCGAGCCCGCCTGACATTCAGGACCTTTATCTCAAGAGCCTAGAAGTCATCGGCATCGATCCGCTCAAGCACGATATCCGCTTTGTCGAGGATGACTGGGAATCGCCAACGCTTGGCGCATGGGGTCTTGGCTGGGAAGTCTGGTGCGACGGGATGGAAGTGACCCAATTCACCTATTTCCAGCAGATGGGTGGGTTCGATTGCAAGCCGGTGGCGGGGGAACTGACCTACGGGCTGGAGCGGCTCGCCATGTATATACAGGGCGTCGACAGCGTGTTCGATCTCGACTTCAACGGTCGCGGTGTCAGCTATAGCGAGGTCTTTCTCGAGAACGAGAAACAGATGTCGAAGTGGAACTTCGAAGTCGCCGAAACCGATGCGCTGTTCGACCTGTTCGCCAAGGCGGAGGCAGAATGCCGGAACGCAATAGCTCATGACGTTCCCATAGCCGCCTATGAGCAGGCGGTGGAGGCAAGCCACATCTTCAACCTGCTGCAAGCGCGCGGGGTAATTAGCGTGCAAGAACGCGCCAGCTACATGGCCCGCGTTCGCGACCTGGCGCGCGGTTCCTGCGAGAAATATGCCGAAGTCATGGCACCCGACTGGCAGGCCAAATATCCGGAGTGGTCGCTATGAGTGATTTCCTCCTCGAAATTCGTTGCGAAGAAATT
The DNA here is from genome assembly GCF_037996805.1 of Erythrobacter alti. Classification (NCBI taxonomy): domain Bacteria; kingdom Pseudomonadati; phylum Pseudomonadota; class Alphaproteobacteria; order Sphingomonadales; family Erythrobacteraceae; genus Erythrobacter; species Erythrobacter alti. The sequence continues at coordinate 29,623 of NZ_JBBNAX010000005.1, forward strand.
CCTGCCCGGATGCAGGCTGGTGCGCGCCGTGAGCTGGAAAGGCTGTTCCGGCGCGAGATGGATGCAGAAGACATAACGTTTGATGATCTTACGATCTGGTCATCGCCGCGTCGGCTAACGTTGATCGCGCGTGGCTTGCCTGAACAGACTGAGCCGAGCAAAACCGAAACGAAGGGACCGCGTGTTGGCGCTCCTGATCAAGCCATTGATGGATTCTTACGTCGCTATGAAAGAACTCGTGATGACCTGATTGAACGTGATGGCATCTACTTTCTTGAAGATTTTGCCGCCGGCCGATCTATGATGCGCGTAATTCAGGACGTGATCCCAAAAATAATCGAATCGTTTTCCTGGCCCAAATCAATGCGCTGGGGCGAGGCCTCGCTCAGCACCGAAAGCCTGCGCTGGGTGCGCCCGCTTTCCGGCATTGTCGCGCTGCTGGGCGAAGACCTTGTCGAGTGCGAAGTGCATGGGGTTACGTCAGGCTGGGTCACGCTGGGCCACCGCTTCCATTGTCCCGGCGACATTACCATCGGTTCGGCGGACGATTATGCCGAGAAGCTGCGCGCCTGCCATGTGATCGTCGATCATGAAGAACGCGCCGCGATCATTCGTGATGGTGCCGCCAAGGTGGCCGCCGATGCTGGCCTCACGCTGGTGGAAGATGAAGGACTGGTGGTTGAAAACGCCGGCCTAACTGAGTGGCCCGTGCCGCTGCTCGGGCGCTTCGACGAGGACTATCTCGACGTTCCGCCCGAAGTCATCCAGCTCACCGCGCGGGTGAACCAGAAGTATTTCGTGTGCGAGGATGCGGCGGGCAAGCTTGCCAACGCCTTCATCTGCACCGCCAACATCGCCGCTGAAGACCCCGCCGTGGTTGTCGACGGCAACCGCAAGGTTCTCGCCGCACGGCTGAGCGATGCGCGCTTCTTCTGGGACGTGGACCGAAAGACGACCTTGGCGAAGCACGCAGAAAAGCTAGAGCGGATTACCTTCCATGAAAAGCTTGGCAGCGTGGCGGAGCGGGCACAAAGAATTGGTAAAATTTTCAACGTCATAACGGGCGGCCATGATGATGAAAAACGCGAAGCAAAATCAATAGCTTTGGCGATGATGGCCAAGGGCGATCTCGTAACCGAGATGGTTGGAGAGTTTCCGGAATTGCAGGGTTTGATGGGATCATACTATGCCCACGCCGAAGGACAGCCAGATAATATCGCATCCGCAATTCGAGATCATTATCTGCCGACAGGCGCTGCGGATGGCATTCCAGAGAACTCGCTCGGCCATGCACTCGCAATTTCCGATAAGGTTGAGGCACTAAGCTCTTTCTTTGCAATTGGGTTACGTCCGACAGGCTCAAAGGACCCCTATGCCCTACGTCGGGCTGCCCTTGGTTTGATCCGGATAATATTGGAAACGAAACAGCGTATTGATTTACGGCTGCTCGTTGGGTTCGCGATCTTGGAACTTTGCACCCAAAAATACGACAAAGTTATCGCTTACATCGATGAGAACTATGGACAAGTTCCAGACTACAACACTGAATTGGATTTTGATGCAGAAAGAGGGCTTCTCACTTACAAGGGATTTGAAGCCAATATCGCACCTGATCTGCTTCTCGACATGCAACTTGCGCTTTTGGTGCAAGATGGCAACGAGGTAGAGCGTTTTCAGGACGAAGTTTTTGATTTCATTGTCGACCGCCTGAAAGTTCAACAGCGCGAAGCAGGCGTTCGCCATGATCTTATCGAAGCAATTTTTGTACTCGGCGGCGAGCACGATCTCGTCCGCCTGCTCGCTCGCGTCCATGCTCTCCAAGCCTTCATCGAAACCGACAACGGCGCCAATCTCCTCGCAGGCTACAAGCGCGCGGCCAATATCCTCAAGAAGGAAGACTGGCGCGGCATCGAGGGCGAGATCGCGCATACGGGTGAGGAAGACCCGCTGAGCCAGGTGGACGATCCCGAAATGGCGGAAGTCATTGCCGCCAAGATGGAAGAACGCCACGCGGCAGAGCATTCCTATACGCTTGAACCCGCCGAGAAGGCACTGACCGATGCGCTCGACGCAGCCGAACCGCAGGCCGAAGCAGCGATTGCGAAGGAAGATTTCGCCGCAGCGATGGCAGCTCTCGCCAGCCTGCGCGCACCGATAGACGCCTTTTTCGAGGAAGTTACGGTCAATGACGAGAATGCAGACAAGCGTGCAGCCCGTCTCGACCTGCTTGCAAGGTTCCGTGCTGCAGTGCACAACGTCGCCGACTTCTCGAAGATCGAGGGGTAGCGAATTCAACTTCCGGACACTTGCAGACGTGTCCATTCCGATAGGCAAGAACTCATGATCCCAACGGTCTATAACTTTGGCGGCAACGCGACGCATGACGACGCGCGGCAGAAGGACAAGACCGTCGCCGGCGGCAAGGGCGCAAACCTTGCTGAAATGGCCGGGATTGGCCTTCCGGTTCCTCCCGGTTTCACGATCACGACCGAGGAATCGGTCCGTTACCTGAATGAGGGTGAGGCCTTTTCGGACAAGCTGCGCGCTGATGTCGCGGCTTCGCTCGCGCACATCGAACAGGCCGTGGGCAAGACATTCGGCAATCCGGCAGATCCTTTGCTGGTATCCGTCCGGTCGGGCGCGCGTGTGTCGATGCCGGGCATGATGGATACGGTGCTCAATCTCGGCTTGAATGATGAGACAGTCGAAGGGCTGGCTGCAACCTCGGGACATCCGCGCTTTGCGTGGGACAGCTATCGCCGCTTTATCCAGATGTATTCTGACGTCGTGCTCGGCGTCGAACATGGCCTGTTCGAGGAAGCACTGGAAATCGCCAAGGAAGACCGCGGCTATTTCACCGATACCGAGCTTCAGACCGAGGACTGGCAGGAAGTGGTCGGCAGCTTCAAGGAAATCGTCGAGCGCGAGCACGGTTCGCCATTCCCGCAGGACGTGAACGAACAGCTCTGGGGCGCGATTGCTGCCGTGTTCGAAAGCTGGGACAGCGACCGGGCGAAAGTTTATCGCCGCTTGAACGGCATTCCCGGCGAGTGGGGCACGGCGGTCAATGTCCAGGCCATGGTGTTCGGCAATATGGGTGACACCAGCGCCACCGGCGTCGCCTTCACCCGCGACCCATCGACGGGCGAGCGCGCTTACTACGGCGAATGGCTGGTGAATGCGCAGGGTGAGGACGTGGTGGCCGGTATCCGTACCCCGCAATATCTCACAAAGGCGCGGCGCGAGGCGGCTGGAGCGGACCTTCCGAGCATGGAAGAAGCCATGCCCGAGGCGTTCGAGGAATTGGCACGCACATTCGACCTGCTCGAAAAGCACTACAAGGACATGCAGGACATTGAGTTCACAGTGCAGCAGGGCAAACTGTGGATGCTGCAAACCCGTTCGGGCAAGCGCACCGCCAAGGCTGCGCTCAAGATGGCGGTGGACATGGCAGACGAAGGGCTGATCGACGAGGAGACCGCAATCCTGCGGGTCGATCCGATGGCGCTCGACCAATTGCTCCACCCTGCGCTCGACCCCGATGCGCCGCGTGATGTGCTGGCCAAGGGACTTCCGGCATCTCCGGGTGCCGCCTCGGGCAAGATCGTGCTCGACGCCGATACGGCCGAGTTGTGGGCCAATCGCGAGGAAGCTGTAATTCTGGTGCGGGTCGAAACCAGCCCGGAAGACATCCACGGAATGCACGCCGCCAAGGCTATCCTGACGGCACGTGGCGGCATGACGTCACATGCGGCCGTGGTCGCACGCGGCATGGGGCGCCCTTGTGTCTCGGGCGCGTCGGCAGTCTCGATCGACCTGGCCAATCGCAAGCTGCGTATCGGTGATCGCGAGCTCAAGGAAGGCGATGTCATCACGCTGGACGGCGCCAAGGGCGAAATCATCGCCGGGCAGGTCCCCACGATCGAACCTGAAATGGCGGGCGATTTCGGTGTGTTGATGGAATGGGCAGACAAGCACCGCCGCATGGGCGTGCGAACCAATGCGGAAACGCCCGCCGACTGCCGTACTGCACGCGGATTCGGTGCCGAGGGCATTGGCCTGTGCCGCACGGAACATATGTTCTTCGATGCCGACCGCATCAGCGCGGTGCGCGCTATGATCCTTGCCGATGACGAAGCCGGACGCCGTGCCGCATTGGCTCGCCTGCTGCCCGAACAACGCGGAGACTTTGCCGAGATCTTCCGCACCATGGCAGGCCTGCCTTGCACGATCCGCCTGCTCGATCCGCCGCTGCATGAATTCATGCCAACGCGTGATGAAGAATTTGCCGAGCTGGCAGATGATCTGAATGTGGGTGTCGATCACCTCAAGCGCCGTGCAGGCGAATTGCACGAGTTCAACCCCATGCTCGGCCACCGTGGTTGCCGTTTGGGGATTACCTTCCCCGAAATCTACGAAATGCAGGCGCGGGCCATCTTCGAAGCGGCCTGCGATGTGACCGCCGAGGGCGGCGATGCTGTTGTGCCCGAAGTGATGATCCCTCTGGTAGCCACGCGCAAGGAACTCGAGATACTGCGCCAGCTTGTCGACCGTGTGGCCGAAGAGGTGTTCTCTGAGAGAGGCTCGCGGGTCGAGTATCTGGTCGGCACGATGATCGAACTGCCGCGCGCTGCGCTGATGGCGGGCGAAATCGCTCACGAGGCGCGCTTCTTCAGCTTCGGAACCAACGACCTGACCCAAACCGCGCTCGGCGTTAGCCGCGACGATGCCGGACGTTTCCTCGCGCCCTACGTCGATCAGGGAATCTACGCGCGCGATCCCTTCGTCAGTCTCGACATTGATGGCGTGGGCCAGTTAGTAGAGATCGCGGCAGAGCGGGGGAGGGCAACCACTCCCGACATCAAGCTCGGCATTTGCGGCGAGCATGGAGGCGACCCGGAAAGCATTGCTTTCTGCGAGAAGGTCGGTCTCGATTACGTCAGCGCATCGCCTTACCGCGTGCCGATCGCCAGACTTGCAGCAGCGCAGGCGGCATTACGCTCCGGCGAGTGACCGGCGGCCCGTGAGGGTGATGATCTCGAAGGTCTCGCTGACCTTGCCATCTTGGTCTGCCTGATCGAGAAATGCTTGCTCGGCGCGCTTCTTGCCGGCGTGAGTGAGGGGCGGGGCCGGGGATGCCAACGCGCTACCCATCGCGTGTTCGCGGAGGTCTCGGACCAGTCGGTCGAGCGAACCATAGCGCACCGTGAGCGGGAAGCTGTCCACCACCGAATCGCTCCAACCGGCACGCGAAAGCAATTGCGGACATGAACGCGGGTCGATCAGCGGGTGCATTCGCGCTGCAGGTCTGTCCGGCTCGGCATCGAACATGGCACGGCGCAACTTGCCCAGGCTCGCCCCGCCGATGAAACTGGCAATGGCAAGTCCGCCGGGTACCAGCAGTTCGCGTATCTGGATAAGCGCACCGGGCAGATCATTGACCGTGTCGAGACTGTTGATGGTGGCAACAAGATCGAATGTGGCAGAGCTCAGCGGGAGCGGATCGTCAAAGTCCTGCTGTTGGATATCAGTGATGTCGGGCAACGTTTGCCAGGGACCAGACGATATCGCTCCCGCGTCAAAGCCCTCGACCAGCACGCGGCTTGGCTCATGTCGTAGGAAGGCAAGGCGCTCGTGCGCATCCTGCGCCATTTCATCGAGCAGGAATGGGACCTGTTCGCCTTCGAAGCGCATCGCAGACGCCCTGCGATTACGGGCACGCTTGCGGCCCTTGGAGAATATCTGCGGTGGTGCCTTGGCCATATGCGCTTGCCTACAGCCGAAGGGCGGGGCAGCATAGTCCGCAATGCTAGCTTCCCGCCTTGTTTCAGAGACTTTCGCGCCATTGGTGGATCTGATCTACCCGCCGCGCTGTCCGTTGTGCGGTGACGGATTGGCGGCGCAGAAGGGATTGTGTTCCGCTTGCTGGGGAACACTGTCGATCCCGGGCGAGCCAGCCTGCCGGAAGTGCCAACGTCCCTTGGCAGATGGCGAGTTCGACGAGAGCCAATCTTCCACCCTGACATGCGCCCCCTGCACGGCTCGCCCGCCCCGGCATGACGGGATTGCGGCAGGGACTCTCTACAACGACGCCGCACGAAAGCTGGTCCTGTCGTACAAGCACGGGGGCAGGATCGCGTTAGCGCCGATGCTGGCAAGGCTGACCAGTGCAAGGCTTCCCGTGCTGGATGGAGATTGGCTTGCTGTCCCGGTTCCGTTGCACCGTTTTCGGCTGTGGAAACGTGGCTTCAACCAGTCTGCCCTGCTTGCACATGAAATCAGCAAATTATCCAGAACCGAACTTGTGGTGGACGGTCTGGTCCGCACGCGCGCTACCCCAGCACTTGGCGGGCTTGGCAAGGTGGCGCGAGCAAATACGCTAAGGGGCGCGATTGCAGTCAATCCCAAGCGTCTTCCGAAATTGCGGGGCGCTAACATCATCCTCGTCGACGATGTCCTTACAAGCGGCGCGACCACCAGCGTTTGCGTCAAGGCGTTGAAGCAATCGGGTGCGAAAAAGGTGGTGATCGCCTGTTTCTCGCGCGTTCTCGGTGAGGCGGCCTAGGCGGATATAGAAATGCTAAACGCCCGAAGGTTTCCCTTCGGGCGTTCGCGTGACGATCTCGCTGGAACCTCGCGTCACCCCCCAGCAGCGCGGCAGTTCCAAACCCTCATGAATCGGGAGATGTTTGCCATCTTTCCCGTTTCCTCCCATTCCTTGGCACTTGAAGTGTCATGAAACGACAGTCGGCCCGTCAAGCCGAAGCGCCTTCATCTCACTGAAAGGTTTCAGAGCAAACCGCTTTCTGGGATGTGGTAGAAATTGATACGGTTCTGTGATTATCGTGCAACAAACAGGTATGCGCGATGCAACCTGTTAACTTATTTGGAAAGGTAACTGCCATTTCTTCGATAGACCTCCACGATGAAGATCGCGAGCAGGGCACTTCTTTCATGCCAAAATTCGACGCTGCCGGGCTGTTGAGTGCTGTGGTGCAGGAAGCAACGACAGGCGAAGTGCTGATGGTGGCGTTCATGGATGCCGAAGCCTTGGCTGCCACGCGCAAAAGTGGCGAGGCACATTTCCACTCCCGCAGTCGCGGCAGGCTCTGGAAGAAGGGTGAGACATCGGGAAATGTCCTGAAAGTAGAGGAAATACTGGTCGACTGTGACCAGGATGCGCTGGTTCTGAAGGTGACTGCAGCCGGTCCCGCTTGTCATACCGGGGCGCGAAGCTGCTTCTATCGCTGGATCGACGGCGACTCGCTGGTCCGCTCTGGCAGTTGACTTAGTTTCTCTGCTTCCCGGTAGAGCTGTTCCCAGTCGTCCAGCTCATGCTTGGCATCGGTAACGAAGGGGCTGCGGCGCATGTACCAGTCGAAAAAGCGCGCCATCCAACTCCCCGGAGCGCGCAGGGGTCTACCGACTTGGCATAGCAGGATGATCCGCGCCTCAGCGGTGTTGTTCCAGACCTCATGCTCGTAGGTATCGTCGAACACGGTCCATTCACCAGCACGCCAGTGAAGCGTGTTTGCATCCACCTCCATGCGGCAATTTTCGTGATCGGAAGGCACGCACAAGCCAAGGTGTGCGGTGAAAAAGCTCTTCGAAACACCGCGATGGCGGGCGATATGCGCACCGGGAGCGAGGATAGAGAAGAATGCGGAGTTAAGCTGCGGGATGCGCTGCACCAATTCCATCGTGCGCGGTGCACGGGCAACGTTGTCAGGCACTTCATTGCCGTAACCGATCAGGAAAAAGCTGCGCCAACCATCGTCGGTGGCAATCCGGCGATGGTCGGGAGAAATGCGGCGCAAGGGCGGGATTGCTTCGGCATGAGCATAAATGGCCTTCGCTTCGTCGCGAATCTCTCCCCATTTCTCGGCGATCGGTGCCGTCCATCCGAACTGCGCGGCATCCAGGACGGGGTCGTTCGGAATAAGGGAGAAACGCGCGCCGAAAGCGTTGAGCTTGAAGCGATGCTTCTTGAGGCATCGATACAGCGGCGGACGCGAATTCAGATGGGTGGCAGGCGTCACAGAAGCTCCTGTCAGCTACGTAACGACCCACCCCGCAATGATTGCGCGATCCCTATTCTATTTCAAGTGCTATTGCGCAGGCGTCGCGCAGCCTATCTTTGCTTACTCGGTAGGGAGGAAATCCGGCACCGAGAGGTACCGTTCTCCGGTATCGTAATTGAAGCCAAGCACACGTGTGCCAGCCTCCAGATCTGGCAACTTCTTGGCAATCGCCGCGAGAGTTGCTCCCGAGCTGATGCCCACAAGCAATCCTTCTTCCACCGCGCAACGACGCGCCATGTCTTTCGCCGCTTCAGCGTCGACCTGGATGGCACCATCGATGGAGCGGGTGTGCAGATTGCCCGGAATGAAGCCTGCACCGATGCCCTGGATCGGGTGGGGACCAGGTTGTCCGCCGGATATCACCGGTGAAAGCTCTGGCTCCACTGCATATGATTTCAGCCCCGGCCAGCTCTTCTTCAGTTCCTCCGCACACCCAGTGAGATGTCCGCCGGTGCCAACGCCAGTGATCAGGACATTGATGGGAGTGTCGGTGAAATCGGCAAGGATTTCCTTTGCAGTCGTGCGAACATGCACATCCACATTGGCCGGGTTTTCGAACTGCTGCGGCATCCACGCGCCTTCAGTCTGTTCGACCAGTTCGGCAGCGCGTTCCAGCGCACCCTTCATGCCCTTTTCCTTGGGCGTGAGGTCGAAACTGGCACCGTATGCGAGCATCAGGCGACGCCGCTCGAGGCTCATGCTTTCGGGCATAACCAGCACCAGCTTGTAGCCTTTAACAGCCGCTACCATCGCCAGACCGATGCCGGTATTGCCGCTGGTCGGCTCCACGATTGTGCCGCCGGGCTTGAGCGCACCCGATGCCTCGGCATCTTCAACCATGGCGAGGGCAATACGGTCTTTGATCGAACCACCCGGATTGGCGCGTTCGCTTTTCACCCAGACTTCGTGATCGGGAAACAAGCGTGACAGGCGAATATGCGGTGTGTTGCCGATGGATTGCAAGACATTGTCGAATTTCATGGCTCAGGCCCCCTCTTTGGCAGGATCGGTGTTCGGAACGTTCATTTTCTCTTCTAGCAACTCTTCAGGTGGATCGAAGGTCCTTGTTGTCCGCAAGACGGGGAACAGACCCGTCCATGCGACGACTGTCACGATCGCACCTGCACCCCCGGCAACAACTGCTGCCACCGGTCCGATGAGAAACGCGAGGCTGCCGGAGAAGAAGTCGCCGAATTCATTGCTCGCGCTGATCGTCATGAGCGAGACTGCAGACACCCGGCCGCGCTTGTCATCGGGTGTGTGCAGCTGGATCAGCGACTGGCGGATATAGACGCTGAACATGTCCGCCGCGCCTACGATAAACAGCATGGCGAGCGAAAGCGGCATGGATTTCGACAGGCCGAATACGATTGTCGCTGCACCGAAGATAGCTACCGCCGCGAGCATCTTGGGCCCGACGTTGTTCCTCAGCGGGCTGAACGAGAACCACAGGGCGGTCAGGGCGGCACCGATGGCCGGAGCCATCGCCAGCTGGCTTAGTCCGCTCGCGCCGACTTGCAGGATATCCCGGGCGTAGACCGGAAACAGCGCGGTCGCCCCGGCAAGGAACACCGCGAACAAATCGAGAGTGATCGCACCGAGGACCATCTTGTTCTGCATCACATAGACGAGGCCTTCGCGGATTTGCCGCAGGGGCTTGTCGGTGCTGCGCGGCGATCCACGCGGCACGTGCCCGATGAAGGTCAGCGCAATGGCTGAAACGGCGAACAGCGCGGCTGCGACAGCATAGGGCAGGGCCGGGATAATCTCGTACATGATCCCGCCCACCGCCGGGCCGACAATCATCCCGACTTGCCACGCGATGGATGATAGCGCGATCGCATTGGGCAGGACGGCTTTTGGCACGAGGTTGGGGGCGAGGGCGGAGAATGCCGGACCTGCGAAAGCCCGCGCAATGCCCAATACAATCGCAACGCTGTACAGAACGGGCAGGCCGATCGCGTCCGACCATGTGAATAGCGCCAGCGTCGCTGCGCAGAGCAATTGCAGCAGCACCATGAGGCGGCCGAGGTTGCGCCTGTCGAAGCGGTCCGCCGCCAAGCCGGTAAACGGCGTGAGCAGGAACAAAGGGACAAATTGCAGCAGGCCGATCAGCGCGAGCTGGCCCGAAGCCTCGCCTACGCTCATCCCGGCATCGCGCGCCAGATTGTAGGTCTGCCAACCGATAATCAGCAGCATCGCATATTGTGCCAGCGTCAGCGTAAGCCGCGCAGTCCAATAGGCGCGGAAATTGGCAATGCGGAACGGGTGGGTCGGCTGGTCGGCGAGCGTAGTCACTCCCGCGCCATGACAGCGCGAGGCGATATTGCCAAGCTAACTAAACTTGAACGGGTAAAAGACTAGCCGCGACGACGCAGCGCCGGATTGGGCTGCATTTCGGAGATCATGGCTTCGAAATCGTCGAGCCGCAGGATGCGCTCGAACTGGAAACCGGCACGATCTTCCGTGACCCAGATGCAATAGGCTTCGATACGGCCAACCGAGGGCAAGCGGATAATCAGGCGATCTCCACGTCCGACATTGCTGGCATCATCGATCATGAATCCATGTGCGGAAATGTTCGCGACATGCAGTTCTACATCACCGTGCAACAAGTGCTCCGCGATGACCTTATAATCCACCGGATGTCGCGACGCTCGCCGCATATCAGTGACAGACAATTGTGCGCCCGCTGCCATATGCCGAATGCTCCCTTTGATCGGTTGATCCGGGATATGGAGCAAAATGGTGGATATTTTGTAAAATCAACCTTTTCGCAAGGCAGCGTGCCGTTTCTTGCCAAGGCTCAGGCGCAATTCAGCACCTTCGGCAGGTGCTTCGATCAAATAACCCGGATCGGCAATTGCAGCGTCATCCAGCTTGACCGCGCCTTCAGCAATCTTGCGCTTGGCTTCCCCGTTGGAGGCGGTGAAGCCCAGTGCTGTCAGCGCCGCGCCAATGCGCATACCCTCTGCCGGGATATCGAGCGTGGGCAGGTCTTCGCCCATACCGCCGCCGGCAAAGGTCTGTTCTGCCGTCGCACGAGCCGATGAAGCTGCATCATCTCCGCGTACCAGTTTTGTGACTTCATTTGCCAGCACGACCTTGGCCTGATTGATCTCGCTACCCTCGAGCGCTTCGAGGCGGGCGATTTCCTCGAGCGGAAGGTCGGTAAACAGCTTGAGGAAACGGCCCACATCGCGGTCATCGGTGTTGCGCCAGAACTGCCAGAAATCATAAGCCGGTAGCTGTTCTTCATTGAGCCACACTGCGCCCGCCGCAGTCTTGCCCATCTTGGCGCCATCAGCGGTGGTGAGCAGCGGGGTCGTAAGACCGAAAAGTTCGGTTCCGTCCATCCGGCGACCGAGTTCCATCCCGTTGACGATATTGCCCCACTGATCGCTTCCGCCCATCTGCAGGCGCACGTCCATCTCTTTCGCGAGATAGCGGAAATCATATCCCTGCAGGATCATGTAGTTGAATTCGAGAAAGGTCATCGGCTGCTCTCGATCAAGCCGGAGTCTTACCGAATCGAAGGTCAGCATCCGATTGACGGTGAAATGAGTGCCAACTTCCTGCAACAATTCGATGTAGCCAAGTTTGCCGAGCCAATCATTGTTATTCACCATCACGGCATCGGTCGGGCCGTCACCGAAGGTCAACAGCTTTTCGAACACGGTTCGAATGCCCGCGATATTTTCGGCAATAGTCTGGTCAGTCAGCATCTTGCGACTCTCGTCGCGGCCGGTCGGGTCGCCAATGCGCGTTGTGCCGCCGCCCATCAGGACAATCGGCTTGTGCCCGGCTTGCTGCAAACGTCGCAGCATCATGATCTGGACAAGCGACCCGACATGCAGGGATGGGGCGGTTGCGTCGAATCCGATGTACCCCGGCACGACTTGCCGCGCTGCGAGGGCATCTAGTCCCGCAGCGTCAGTCATCTGATGGACATAGCCGCGCTCATTGAGCAGTTGCAGCAAATCTGATTCGTATGTCGTCATGTCGGGGGATTTGGCGCCTAATTGTTCAAACCCGGGGGCGCGTAGCACGGGGAACTTCGCTTGCAAACGCATGAACTGGTCGCACATGCCTCGCAACCACCACTATCAATCCGCCGCGTAGAGGCGAAAATCCTGTCGATGACGGACGCGTGGATGCGCGTGCGCTGGCGCGTGGACGGATCCGAAAAGCTTGTCGTCCCGCCATTTGCCGGCCGCGGGCGCAAGGACGAGTTGTGGCAGACAACCTGCTTCGAACTTTTCATCATGCCCAAGGATGGTTCGAAGTCGTACAGCGAATTCAACATGTCGCCATCCGAACGCTGGGCTGCCTATGATTTCGACGACTACCGCGAAGGTATGCGGCCGCGTGAATTTGCCCGCGAGCCGGAGTGCACCATCCGCACCGGACGCTCGATCTCGATCTTCGATGCCGCCTTGCCGCGTCTTCAGTTGCCGGGTCCGCCATGTGCCATCGGCCTGGCTGCCGTGCTTGAGGAAGAGGGCGGAGTGAAGAGCTATTGGGCCCTGGCGCATAACAAGGAAGAGCCGGATTTCCACGATCCCACTTGCTTCACAGCCGGACTTGCGCGAACCCGCGCTGCATGAAATTTGGAATCGACCGGCTCCTTGCCGAACCCGAGCTGAGAAAACCTCTTGAGGGCAAGCGCGTTGCGCTCGTCGCTCATCCTGCATCGGTTACCGCCGACCTGACGCACAGCCTTGATGGGCTGATCGCTGCGGGTATCAATGTGACCAGCGCTTTTGGCCCGCAGCACGGGCTGAAGGGCGACAAGCAGGACAATATGGTCGAAACGGCGGACGAGATCGATCCGTTTTACAAGATCCCGATATTCAGCCTGTATGGCGAAGTCCGCCGACCCACAGGCGAGATGATGTCGAGCGCGGATGTCTTCCTGTTTGACCTGCAAGACCTTGGCTGCCGCATCTATACCTTTGTTACCACCTTGCTCTACCTGCTTGAAGAAGCAGCAAAACACGGGAAGACTGTCTGGGTGCTGGATCGGCCGAATCCGGCAGGACGCCCGGTCGAAGGGACTTTGCTGGTAGCGGGTTTCGAGAGTTTTGTCGGCGCTGCTGCCATGCCGATGCGCCACGGGCTGACGCTGGGCGAAATGGGGCAATGGTTCGTGCGCCACTTCGATCTGGACGTCGATTACCGCGTCATCACGATGCACCATTGGTTGCCGGAAGGGCCGGGTGAAGGTTGGCCGGACAACCGCATCTGGATCAATCCGAGTCCCAATGCTGCCAGCCTCAACATGGCGCGAGCCTATGCTGGAACTGTCATGCTTGAAGGTGCGACGTTGAGCGAAGGGCGAGGTACCACGCGCCCGCTCGAGGTGCTGTTCGGGGCTCCCGATGTGGATGCCAAGGCCGTGCTTGCTGAAATGCAGCGCATTGCGCCCGAATGGCTAAAGGGCTGCGCGCTTCGCGAATGCTGGTTCGAGCCGACATTCCACAAGCACGTTGGCCAACTCTGCAACGGGCTGATGATCCATGCCGAGGGCCCGTTCTACGCGCATCAGGCCTTTCGCCCGTGGCGCCTGCAGGCTCTCGCATTCAAGGCAATCCGCAGCCTTAACCCTAATTACTCGCTGTGGCGCGGCACCGACTTCAAATACGAGTACACGAACGACGTGCTGGCTATCGACGTGATCAACGGCGGGCCATCCTTGCGCGAATGGGTCGATGACAGTGACGCCGCGCCGCGCGATCTCGAAGAACTTGCCGCTCCCGACGAAGCGCGCTGGCGTGAGGAAGTGGCAGAGCTGCTGCTTTATTGAGCCGGCTTGGCAATCGCTACTCCACGCAGGGCCTGTGTCTCGTTATTCTGAAGCAGCTGGCGGTTGGGCTGTCCTGAATGCTACCCGCACGAACACCTCGCGTTCGTCGACTGGCGGCGCCGCTAGTATAGTCGGGCTATTCTGCTGTGCCGGGTCTGCCTCTTGCTTGGGATCACTCGAAGTGGCCGTGGGCACAGCTACCGGGGAGATCGTCGGACGCGGCGCAGCGGCGTATGGCTCGAACCGCGCGCGTTCGCGCAGCGCGCGGCATACGCCGACAGCAGCAGGGCGCAGGAAGCGTTGCGGCTCGACCTCGCTGCTGCTGCCAATGGTGCAACGGGTCACCGATCCTTCGGGAACGACCGTCAGGTAGGCGGCGATAACGCCGTTGACGGGTTCACCGCCAAACAACTCACGCGGAAAATCCTCTTGCCGCAGCCACTCACCCATTCCGATCGCTCGAATCCCGCTGTCGGGCGCTAGCGATGTAGCGATATTCACTTCTGTCGGATCGGTGGGCGGGAGGTCAGGCTCTACCGGAGTTAGCACTGGCGCGCTTGGCTCATCGGTCGGCGCAGGAGCTTGCGAGCCATCGACCGCCGTTACCTCGCCCTGCGACAGGCCGGCAAATTCGCCCAGCATTTTCCCGCCGAATGCCGCAAGAGCAATGGCGGCGACCAGGCCGAGCGCGATCCAGACAAATTTGCCGGTTCTGCGAGCGGATTCCTGGTCGTCTTCGTCAAACTGTTCTGGCTCTGCCATATTCTCTCCGGATGGCGGTTTTCCGCGCGGCCTGCAACCTATCGTGCAAGCGCAATTGCACGCATGGCGAGCAGGTTGAACTGTTGTTGATCGACGCTTGCGTCAGGATTGTTCCAGCCCAATGTCACAACCGACCAATCGCCTTGTGCGTCCTGCAACAGGTAGCTGAAGTTAAGCACACCCGGCTCCGATCCGCCCTTGAAACCTACGTATGCCCAGTTCGCAAGCTCGGCATCGGCCATCGCCGTATTGATCCCCATGACGCCAAGAGCAGTCTCGTCGCCGCGAAGCCGATCGAATATGGCGGCAACATCACGAGCAGACGCAAACCATTCGAGGTCGATGGCGTTAGGCCCGCCAGTAAAGGCAGCCATGATCGCTTCTTGCGTCCGGTCGATGTCGGCGAGGCTTTCCAGCATGGCGAGGCGCCCAGGCGTGTCGGATGTTCGATAGGCGTCGGTTTCGCCGTCCGTCCCGGATTTCAGCACGAACAGTTCGCGCGTCATCATGAAAGGGCTGAGCAATGCAGGATCGGAGTGGCCCGATGCGGCAACTTCGGCTTCCACGGCATCGCGCCCGAGCACGGAGATCAACTGATCGGTAGCGGTATTGTCGCTGATGGAGATCATCAGTGTCGCCAGCGTGTGCAGGGTAACCGGCGCGCCTTCGGGCCAGTCCTGCAAGATCCCGCTCGGGAAGCTCGTCTGCGAAAGCGGGACAACCTCACCCCAGCTATGCTCACCCGCTGCAATCGACTGGGCGAGGGCGGAAAGGACATAGAGCTTGAAGGTAGAACCGAGTGCCATCGGAACATCGGCATTATGCGCCGCGACAGGCTCGCCTGTGCCAAGCGGCATGATCAGCAGGTTTGCTTCGCCGGGTAATGCGGCGATATCTTCAAGCAGCGCCTCGACATTGTCATTGAGCGGCTCGACACCGGTAAGCAGGAAGCCGTTCACGTAATGCGGCGCTGCTTCTTCAAGGTTCAGATTGCCGCTCGCCAGACCGCGTTCGAACCTGATCTGTAATTCGGCAGCGGTGGCGGATCGTTCGATCACACTCTCGACACCCACAAGCGGGCCGAACTGCGCCTGCAATTGCGCACTGATCGCATCGAACTGGGCCTGTTCCACCTGATCGCGGAATGCCTGTGCAAAGACAGCATCATAGGCCATCTCTCCGCGCATTACCGCGAGAATATCCTGCGCGCGCTGTTCGACGAGCGATTGCTGTGCAGCGGCGTCCTGCGGCTCTTGTGCGAATGTTGCATTAGGTGTGAGCAAGAGGGCGGGCAGGGCAAGCAAAGCGGCGCGCATTGGGTAATCCTCCGGTCAACGACCGCACGACCATGCAGGGGGATCAACCGTCAGGTCAATGCCGGTATCGACCAACTACCCGTTTGGTTACACGGACTTCTTCCGGACGGACCAGACGAAACCGTCATACCAGAAATGCAGCAGCGAGCAGGCAAGGAAAGGCACCAGCCACAAGCGGGAATCCAGCCTCGTTGCCATGTCATAGCCAAGCGCGACGACCGCGGTGAACAGCACGAACAACGCAAAAGCACCGCGTGAGCCAAGCCGCGACAATGTCGCCATGCGCTTGCCTTCCTGCATCCACACGATGACGTAATATTGCAGCGCATGGTGGATGTTTATCGTGGCAAAAGCAATCAGCGGGGGAAGGTAGCCCCAGGCGAGGAATGTCACCGCGCCAGTGCTCACGACAAGGCCGATCTTGTGCGCGGGCGGGTTATAACCTTCCGCCATCGCCTTGCCGTAATTCACCACGGCCCATGCAATCCCTACACCCCAGATAGCCAGCGCGACTTGGCGGAGCTGGCCGTGACCTGCTTCCAGATAACCAGGAGCCGTGGCGAGGAATGTGAGCGGTGTTTCGGCAAAGCCGCTCAACTGCTCGGCATGGAGGAGGAAGGAAGCCCCGACGAAAATTGGCCCGACATATAGCAACCAATTCAGGTAGAGGTCTGTCCGGCGCAGCCAGCTCGGCCCGTTACCCGCCTTGAATTCGTAAATCCGCGCAATGCCGAAGGTCTGCATCGCGCTGTGATGCACGTCCCAGAAAAACGCCACGATTCCTGCGATAATGAAAACGGTCGGCGAAATGATAAGTGCAGCTATCAGCACGACCGGCACAACCGTCAGGCGGAAGCGATTGGCGTTGAACACGTCGGGATTGAAATAGGCGCGCGGCACCACGGCGACGAGGTGGCCGTAAGTGATCATGGTTGCAAAGAAGAAGACGTAGACAGAGAGTTCGGTTGCACTAGCACCGAAGGCCAGCTCGGTCCCCTTCAGCCAGACGGCAATGGATGCGATCACCGCCAGCGGCGCACCCCACAAGAGCAGCGCATCCACCATTGGTGAAACGAGCGCCCGCGACGGGTCTTTCAACTGCGCAAGGAAAGTGCTGCGGCGTTCCGCATTCCCACAATCATCCGAAATAGGCCGCGTTGCCATGCGACTTTCTCCCAACTGGACAAGGCTGGGGGATAGGAAAGTTTGGTTAAGAAAACTTTGAAGATTTTTCGGCGTCTCGAGCGCGCGGACCGGCAACGGCTGCCACCAGCACGAAGGAGATGTACATCAAGAGCACCCATGATCCGAGCTTGGCGAGCGAAACCATCTGCCAGCCATTTTCCTGATCGGGATAGGTCCACGCGTTTGCAAACGTAGCGATGTTCTCGGCAAACCAGATGAAGACAGCGACCAGCAACCAGCCGAGCAACAGCGGCATCCAGCGAGGCTGCTGCCAGACGGTGAAGTATACACGCGTGCGCCAGAACAGCAGGGCAATCCCGGCAAACAGCGCATAGCGAATGTCCGGCAGGTAATGATGCGCGAAAAAGTTGATGTAGACCCCGATGGCCAACAGCCACGTGAGCCAGGGTGTCGGGTACGGTTCGAAGCGAAAATCGAAGATGCGCCAGACACGGGCGATATAACTGCCGACAGATGCATACATGAAGCCCGAGAACAGCGGCACACCCCCAATGCGCAGGAACGCGTCTTCGGGGTAGACCCACGAGCCGACTGCGGTCTTGAAGATTTCCATGATCGTGCCGACCACGTGAAATGCGAGGATTACTTTCGCCTCATCCCAGGTCTCGAGCCGAAAAGCCAGCATGGCGATCTGGATTCCGAGCGCTGCCACTGTGAGAAAGTCATACCGCTCCAGCGCTGCGTCATCGGGATAAAACAGGTGCGTCGCCAGCAGGAGAGCGAGCAGCAAGGCTCCGAAAAGGCAGGCCCACGCCTGCTTGAATCCGAACAGGACAAATTCGTAGAGCCAGCTTGCTGGGCCGGCTGGCGGCGTAAATCCTTCGAGCCGCGACCGGATGATTGCGAAACGTGTATGCGAGCGTCGACCGGTATGGATTTGCCGGTCGTCCTGCTCACCCGGTTCGATCACGCGTCGATCATCTCGCGATCGATTTCGCCCGCGCGGTTCTGGATGAAGTTGAATCGGTGCTCAGGATTACGGCCCATCAACTGATCGACCAGTTCCTTCACCGCGAAGCGTTGCTCATTGTGTTCGGGAAGGGTGATACGCACCAAGTTGCGCGTGGCCGGGTCCATCGTGGTTTCGCGCAATTGCTGCGGGTTCATCTCGCCGAGACCCTTGAACCGGCTGACCTCGACCTTCTTGCCCTTGAATGGACCCGCCTCGATTTCCGCGCGGTGTGCATCATCGCGGGCGTAGAGGCTCTCCTTGCCTGCGGTCAGGCGATAGAGTGGTGGTTGCGCCAGGTAGAGGTGCCCGTTGCGGACGAGATCGGGCATTTCCTGGAAAAAGAATGTCATCAGCAATGTCGCGATATGCGCGCCGTCGACATCGGCATCGGTCATGATGACGACACGGTCGTAGCGCAGGTTTTCGGCATCGCAATCCTTGCGCGTCCCGCAACCCAGCGCGAGGCTGAGATCGGCGATTTCGCTGTTGGCGCGGATCTTCTCGGTCGTGGCGCTGGCTACGTTGAGGATTTTGCCGCGGATCGGCAAGATCGCCTGCGTCTTGCGATTGCGCGCCTGCTTGGCGCTGCCGCCAGCGGAATCGCCCTCGACAATGAACAATTCGGTTTCGGCATCGGTCTCGCCGCTGCAATCGGTCAGCTTGCCAGGCAGGCGCAGCTTCTTCGCATTGGTCGCAGTCTTGCGCTTGATCTCGCGTTCCTGCTTGCGCTTGAGCCGTTCATCCATGCGCTCCATGACGGAGCCGAGCAGCGCCTTGCCACGCTCCATATTGTCAGCGAGGAAGTGGTCGAAATGATCGCGCACCGCGTTCTCGACAAGGCGTGCCGCTTCCGGACTGGTGAGGCGATCCTTGGTCTGGCTCTGGAATTGCGGATCACGGATGAACACGCTGAGCATGATCTCCGCGCCGGTCATCACATCGTCCGCGGTAAGATCCTTGGCCTTCTTCGTGCCGGTCAGTTCGCCAAAGGCGCGCAGGCCCTTGGTCAAGGCGGCGCGCAGGCCAGCTTCGTGCGTTCCGCCATCGGGCGTCGGCACGGTGTTACAATACCAACTCGTCGATCCATCGGACCATAAAGGCCAGGCGACCGCCCACTCGACCCGGCCATTGTCCTCGGGGAAGTCCTGACTGCCGGTGAAGAAGTCTGCCGTCACGCATTCACGCGCGCCGACCTGCTCCTTCAAATGATCTGCCAGGCCGCCGGGGAACTGGAACACGGCCTCTTCGGGCACATCTTCGGATGCGAGCGACGGCGCGCATTTCCAGCGGATCTCGACTCCGGCAAACAGATAGGCCTTTGATCGTGCGAGCTTGAACAGCCGGGCAGGCTTGAACATGCGATCGCCAAAAATCTCGCTGTCGGGAACGAATGTGACCGTGGTGCCGCGCCGGTTGGGCGTATCGCCAACTTTTGCAATCGGTCCCTTGGCGAGGCCCTTGGCAAATTCCTGTGCGTATACTTCCTTGTTGCGCGCCACTTCCACCCGCGTGTCGCGGGAAAGTGCGTTGACGACCGAGACGCCGACCCCGTGCAGGCCGCCGCTGGTGGCGTAAGCCTTGCCAGAGAACTTGCCGCCAGAGTGGAGAGTGGTGAGGATCACCTCGAGCGTGGATTTGCCGGGAAACTTGGGATGCTCGTCAATCGGGATGCCGCGCCCATTGTCCGAAATCGTCAGCCGGTTGCCTTCGTCCAGGTGCATTTCGATGCGGTTGGCATGGCCCGCCACCGCTTCGTCCATGGCATTGTCGAGCACTTCGGCTGCGAGATGGTGCAGTGCGCGATCATCGGTGCCCCCGATATACATGCCCGGGCGGCGGCGCACAGGCTCCAGCCCTTCGAGCACCTCGATGGAGGAGGAATCGTAATCGCCGCCCGCAGACGGTAGTTTTTCAAACAGATCGTCGCTCATGCAGGAAGCTATAGGCCCGTGGAATCGCAGACTACAAGCGAACTCGCGGGGTTATCCGACCTAGAAGCCGCCGGGTGCCGGGTCGACCACGCTAAAAGCGCCATTGCCCACCTGCCGCACTTCAAACGCGCGTTCGCCGAGACCATTGCTGTGGAAGCGGATCGGCCCATCCAGGCCGAGGAAGCCACCATCATCGGTTAGCAAGCCTTCGGGAAGCTCACGCCCGGGCCGCCAGTCGCGCGTGAGGCGCAAGGTAAGCAGGACCGCGTCATAGCCGAGTGTGGCAATGCGGAAGGGCTGGCTGCCGAAACGCGAGGTGTAGCTGTCAGCAAACTGGCGATAGCGGTCATCCGATACGGCTGAAAACCATGCGCCGCGCATAACTGCGTTGCGCGTAAGCGCGTCTTCGCGGCTCCACAGTTCTGTCCCGATGATCGACGGCAGGGTATCGCCTGCGCTCTTCAGTCGCGGGGCTGCCATCGCGGAAAGGCGGGCGTTATCTGCAATAAGCACGGTATCGTAACCGCCGGTTTGCCTGAGGCGATCTGCGGCACTCAGGATCGAGGTATTCCCGCGATCATAACGTTCGACAGTGACAACCCTGCCACCATGCTGCGCCACGGCGCGATCAAGCGCCGTAAGTGCGCGGTTGCCGTAGTCACCACGCGGTGCAAGCGCAGCGAAATTGCGCGCACCCTGCGAAATCGCAAATTCAACGGTCCTCTCGACGGACTGTTCAGGAATATGGCCCATCACGAAGACATCGTTGCGAGCTACGGTTGTATCGTTCGAGAATGCGAGCAGCGGAACATCGGCCGGTCGCGCTACCGACAGCACGTCACCGACATTGTCGCCCATCAGCGGGCCAAGGATCAGACGGTTACCGTCGTTGACTGCCCGGCTTGCAGCAGCACGAGCGCCGCCAGCGGTGTCATAAGTGGTGATGCGCAGGTTTTCCGCGCCGGTATCGAGCAAGGCCATCGTCGTCGCATTGGCAATCGACTGTCCGACTTCGGAATTTGCGCCCGACAGCGGCACCAGCAGGGCCACGCGGTGACGTTCATTGTCGGTCGGGAGGACATCGGCGCTCGGGCCTGCAACCGGCGCGTCTGCAACCGGAGGTGCGCGATCTGCCATCCCGCTATCGGGAATGACTGCGCAGCCCGCCAGCGCTATACTGCCAAGACCCGCCACCAAGAGGCGCTTCAAATTACCGAACATGCTTGCCGTCTCCGCTATGTTTCGTCCAAGGAGGCGCGCGTGACCCATGACGGCGACCCTCTCTCTCCCGGCCTCTATATAGTTGCCACGCCGATTGGCAATCTTGGCGACATCACCGTGCGGGCAAGCGAGGTGCTGGCACGGTGTGACGGAATTGCCTGTGAAGACACGCGGGTCACCCAGAAGCTGATCCGCCATCTGGGCATTTCCAAGCCGCTCTGGCGGTATGACGACCACTCGGCCCCGAACGACCGTGCGCGCCTTGTCGAATCGATGCGGGACAAGGCCGTGGCATTGGTCAGCGATGCGGGAATGCCGCTGGTCTCCGATCCGGGATACAGGCTGGTAAATGACGCAAAAGCTGCGGGAATCCCCATCACTGCGCTCCCCGGTGCGAACGCCCCGCTGACGGCGCTGGCCTTGTCGGGCCTGCCCAATGACCGATTCTTGTTTGCCGGTTTCCTGCCGAACAAGGACAAGGCCAGGCGCGACATGCTGGGTGAACTGGACAATATCGAGGCAACACTGATCTTCTTCGATACCGCGCCGCGGCTCACCAAGAGTCTTGCGGCAATTGATGAAATCCTGCCCGGACGCGAAGTTGCCGTCGCCCGCGAATTGACAAAGATTTACGAAGAATGCCGCACCGGCAGCGCGCAGGAACTGATCGAACATTACACGGCGCACCCTCCAAGGGGTGAGATCGTCCTGCTCGTCGGTCCGCCGCCCGAAGTGGCAGCCAATGCCGATGATGCCGACGCAATGCTGCGTGATCTGCTGGCTACCGAAAAGGCATCGAAGGCTGTTGCACAGGTCGCAAAGGCCACAGGGCTCGATCGCAAGATGCTTTATGCCCGCGCAATGGAACTGAAAGGCGAATGAAGCGGCAGGCAGCAGAGGCACGCGGGCGCACAGCGGAGAACGAAGCTGCAGCTTGGCTCGAAGAACAGGGCTGGGAGATTGTCGCCCGGCGGGTCAAAGTGAAAGCGGGTGAGATCGACCTTATCGGCAAACGTGATGGGCTGATTGCCTTCATCGAAGTCAAATGGCGCGCCAGGCCGGTGGATCTCGATTTCGCAATCGACGAATACCGCCTTCGCAGGGTTGCCGCCGCCGCCGAAGCGGTAGCGCACGAATATGCGGAGAATGGCGAGGATCTGCGCGTCGACGTAATCCTGCTTGCACCCGGCACCCCGCCTCGCCACATCGAAAACGCCTGGATGCCATAAGGAATTCACATGAGTCTTCGCGTCGCCGTCCAGATGGACCCTCTCGAATCCATCAACATTGCTGGTGATTCCAGCTTCGCCCTGATGCTCGCTGCGCAGGAACGCGGGCATAGCGTCTGGCACTATGACGTCACCTCGCTCAGCTGGCAGGACGGCAAGGTATGCGCATGGGCGAAACCCGTCACCGTGCAGCGCGTAAAAGGCAATCATTTCGATGCCGGGGCATTGGCACGGATCGATCTGGCGCAGGATATCGACGTGGTTCTGATGCGGCAGGACCCGCCGTTCCACCTCGGCTACATCAGTTCGGCGCTGCTTCTGGACCGATTGAAGGGCAAGACGCTGGTAAGCAATGACCCGCGCGAAGTCGTGAACGCGCCGGAGAAGATGTACGTCCTCGATTATGCGCATTTCATGCCGCCCACGCTGATCACGCGGGTGCTGGACGATGTGCGCGAGTTCCAGAAAGAGCACGGCGCGGTCGTGGTAAAGCCACTGCATGGCAATGGCGGCAAGGCGATTTTCCGGATCGATGCAGACGGCACCAACATCTCGGCGCTGTTCGAGGTTTTCAACCAGACCTGGCCAGAGCCGCATATGGTCCAGCCCTTCCTTTCCAGCGTGTCCAAGGGCGACAAGCGCATCGTGTTGGTCGATGGCGAAGTTGCAGGCGCGATCAACCGCAAGCCGGGCGAAGGCGAGTTCCGCTCCAACCTCGCGCAAGGCGGCAGCGCAGAGGCAACGCAGCTGACACCTCGCGAGCAGGAAATTTGCGACGCGATGGGGCCTGATCTCAAACGGCGCGGGCTGACATTCGTTGGTATCGACGTGATCGGGGGCGAATGGCTCACCGAAATCAATGTCACTTCACCGACCGGCATTGTCGCCATCGACAAGTTCAACGGCACCGATACGCCGGGTCTGATCTGGGACGCGCTGGAGCGTCGCCACGCTGAAATGGGGATAGACTAGCCTTCCCGCGCATTGGCTAAGCATGGACAAGCTAATCGTCGATCTGATCGAGCAGGGTGGATACCTTGGTATCTTCTTCCTGATGGTGCTCGAAAACGTCATCCCGCCAGTACCAAGCGAGGTCATCATGGGCGTTGGCGGGTTGCTTGTGCAACGCGGGTCAATGGAATTCTGGCCGCTGCTGCTGATCGGCACGTTTGGTACTACGGTCGGCAATTACGCCTGGTACTGGGTCGGCGATGCCTGGGGTTACCGGCGCCTTGCACCGTTTGTCGACAAGTGGGGCCGTTGGCTTACGGTCGATTGGGAGCATATTGCCAAGGCGCAGGTGTTCTTTTCGCAACGCGGGCATTGGGTAGTGTTCTTCCTGCGGTTCAGCCCTTTCCTGCGCACGATCATCTCGCTCCCGGCCGGGTTGGCGCATATGCCGAAATGGAAATTCCTCGGCTTCACATTTGCCGGATCGCTGATCTGGAATGCGCTCCTGATCAAGGGCGGCGAATGGCTGGGGCACTACCTCGAAGATTCGCAGCACATTATCGGCTGGATCATCGTCGGCTTGGTGGCGCTCACGGTAGCTGGCTACCTTTGGCGCGTTTTCACTTTCGTGCCTCGCGCCGAGCGTGAAGCCGACTAGCCATCCTCGCGGGGATGCGCCGAGCGATAGGCTTCGAGCATCTTCGCCGCATCAACCTGCGTGTAGATCTGTGTGGAGCCAAGGCTGGCGTGGCCAAGCAATTCCTGCAGGCTGCGCAGGTCTGCGCCTGAGCCAAGGAGGTGAGTCGCGAAGCTATGCCGCAGAGCGTGGGGCGTAGCGGTGTCAGGCAATCCAAGCGCACGACGCGCCCGCGCCATCGCTTTTTGCACCATGCCCTGGCTCAGCGGGCCACCTTTCACGCCGCGAAACAGCAGATCGTCGCCCGAGAGAGGCCAGGGGCAGGCGGCGGCATAGCTGGCAACAGCATCGCGGACCACGGGGAGCAGTGGAACCACCCGCTGCTTGCTACCCTTGCCGGTTACCACGAGCGTCTCACCCAATGGCAGGTCGCTTGCCTTGAGCGACAAAGCCTCGGCAATGCGAAGACCCGCGCCATACATCAGCAGTAGCACCGATGCGTCGCGCGAGCCGGTCCAGTCCTCGCTCGCATTCTCGGTGACGCTGGCGACCATATTGGCGGCCTCGTCAGGCGTGATGGGGCGGGGCAATCCCTTCTTTATGCGAGGACCACGAATGCGCGGCGCAGACCCCGGCTCGGCGCCGGTTTGCTCCAGGGCGTAGCCAACGAAAGCCTTGAGGGCGGAGAGTTCTCGCGCCGCGGAAACATTGCCGATGCCCTCTGCCCGTCGTTCGGCAAGATGGGCGCGCAAATCACGCGTGGAAAGGCCCGCGACCTGGTCCCAGCTTTCAAGCTGACGGTATTGCAGCAAGCGACCTGCGGTTGCGACATAGGCGCGCACTGTATGTGGCGACCGGCGACGGGCGATGGCGAGATAATCGTGCCATTGTTCGAGCAGGTCAGCCGATGCACTCATGCCGATACCAGCTCATCCGCGACAAGCTTGGCGAGCAGGGCATCGAGTAGCGGCATCCCCGCCTCGGTCACACCTACGCGGGAGCCGTCCCGCCAGACCAGATCAAGGTCGGCATGGCGCTCGATCTGGATTGGATCGAGCAGGGCATCCTCCGCTACGCCGAAGCGGGCGCAGAGCCTTGCAAGGTCGATACCTTCGCGCAGTCGCAATCCCATCAGGAGCGCCTCGGAAGCCTGTTCGCTGGTGCCGAGCGCGCGCTCTTCCTGCAGACCGTTGCCTTTGCGATCGACCGCAGCCAGCCAGTTCTCCGGCTTTTTGTGCCGCGTTGTCGCAAAGCCGCCTCGCCGCCCATGCGCGCCCGGACCCACGCCTGCGTAATCCTCATATCGCCAATAGGTGAGGTTGTGGCGGCTTTCCTCGCCGGGACGGGCGTGATTGCTGATTTCATATGCAGGCAGGCCGGCACCAGCAGTCAGCTCGCGAGTCAAGGTGAACAGGTCTGCGGCCTCATCGTTGTCCAGCGGCAGGAATTCCTCGCGTCGAACCATGGATTCAAACCGCGTCCCCGGCTCGATGGTCAATTGGTAAAGCGAGAGGTGTCCAGTGCCCAATCCGAGTGCGCGGCGCAGCTGGTCTTCCCAGGCCGCGGCTGATTGACCGGGTAGGGCATAGATCAGGTCGAAACTGACCCGGTTGAAGGCCGCTTGCGCCGTCTCAAGCGCTTTCAGGCCCTCTTCAACTCCGTGGAGCCTTCCGAGGAATTTCAACGCCTTGTCGTCCAGCGATTGCAGCCCAAGCGAGACGCGATTGACCCCGGCAGCAGCGAGATCGGCGAATTTGGAAGCCTCGACCGAAGACGGATTGGCCTCCAGCGTGATTTCGACTTGCGGCGAAAAACCCCACAGTTTTTCAGCCTCTTGCAAAAGGGAGCTAACAAGCGCTGGAGGCATCAACGAAGGCGTACCTCCACCGAAGAACACGGAATCCAGCGCCTCACCACCGGCAAGCTCCGCCTCGTGCCGTAGATCCGCAAGCATGGCATTTTGCCACAGGTCCACATCCACGCTCTTCCGAACATGCGAATTGAAGTCGCAATAGGGGCATTTCGCGAGGCAGAAGGGCCAATGGATATAAAGCGCGCGGGCCATGCGGGGTTTCAGGCTCCGTTAACGGGTTCGAGTCAAGATGCGCGGATGGATAAGGGACGGGTTATCGCAGCCGCTTGCGCGGCTATCGCCACACTTTGCGTTTCAGCTGCACCGCTATCAGCGGGCGAGCAGCGCGCCAATCCTTTCGCGCAGGAATTGCTCGTCGAGCATAACGAAGCGCGTGACGATGTCGGCGTGCCGCGCCTCGAATGGAGTCAGCGCCTCGCGCAGCAAGCACAGACCTGGGCCGAGCAATTGGCGAGGGAAGGCGGTATGCGCCATTCCTCGCGAGAGCAGCGCGGCGGAGCTGGCGAAAACCTTTGGATGGGCGCCGCAGGCTATTACGGTGCGGATGTCATGGTCGGAGCGTTCGTCGATGAACGCCGGCACTTCCGCCGCGGCACTTTCCCCAACGTTTCGACTACAGGACAATGGCGCGATGTCGGCCACTACACGCAGATCATCTGGCGTGACACGCGCGAAGTCGGCTGTGCCGTGGCCAGGGGACGCGAGAATGACTTCCTCGTCTGCCATTACTGGCCCGCCGGCAATACTTACGATCGGCCCGTATACTAGGTTCTAGGCCTCGAACTGATCAGCTACCAGCTTGGCAAATGCGTCGGCGCGGTGGCTGACAGCGTGTTTCTCTTCGGGTGGAATTTCGGCAAATGTCAGATTGCGACCCTGCGGCACAAAGACAGGGTCGTATCCGAAACCCATCTCACCACGCGGAGGCCAGGTCAGCGTGCCGTCGACGCGGCCCTCGTAAACGACATGCTCGCCATCGGGCCAAGCGAGGGCAAGGACACACGAGAACCAGGCATCGCGGGGCGTATCCGGTCCCTTGGCCTGCAGCAGTCCCTCGACCTTGCCCATCGCCATGTACCAGTCGCGCCCCGGCTCACCTTCGAACCACTGACGTTCCGCCCAGTCTGCAGTGTAAATACCCGGCTTCTCATCCAGAGCGGCGACAGACAGGCCGCTATCATCAGCCAAAGCGGGAAGGCCCGAAGCTTCTGCCGCCGCTCGCGCCTTGATTAGCGCATTGGCGACAAAAGATTTGCCGGTTTCCGGCGGTTCCGGCAGGCCCAAAGAGCCTGCCGAAATGCAGTCGAGACCATGTGGCGCCAGCAGGGCAGAGATTTCCTTCAGCTTGCCCGCGTTGTGCGTAGCAATCACCAGTTTTCCGCTGCCCAGTTTGCGCATTACGCCGATGCCTCTTCCTGCGCCTTGAAAATATCTGCACAGCCCATTTGCGCAAGGCGAAGCAGGCGCAACAAGCCTTCTTCATCGTAAGTCGCGCCTTCGGCGGTGGCCTGTACTTCTGCGATCTGACCGCCTTCGATCAGAACGAAATTGGCATCCGCATCGGCACCGCTATCCTCCGGATAATCCAGGTCGAGAACCGGGGTGCCCTTGTAGATACCGCAGGAAATGGCGGCGATCTTGGCGGTGATAGGGTCTTCCTTGATCGCGCCACTCGCCATCAGCGAATTTACAGCGAGACGCAGCGCAACCCATGCGCCGGAAATTGACGCTGTACGGGTGCCGCCATCGGCCTGGATAACATCGCAATCGAGCGTAATCTGGCGTTCACCCAGTTTTTCCAGATCGACTACAGCGCGCAATGAACGCCCGATAACGCGCTGAATTTCCTGTGTGCGACCGCTCTGCTTGCCGCGTGCTGCCTCGCGGCTTCCGCGGGTATGGGTTGCGCGTGGGAGCATGGAATATTCGCCAGTAACCCAGCCCGAACCCTTGCCGCGAAGCCACGGCGGGATGCGTTCTTCGACGCTGGCCGTGCACAATACGCGGGTATCGCCGAAACTGATGAGGCACGATCCCTCGGCGTGCTTGGTGAAGCCGGTTTCGATAGTGATAGCACGCATTTCGTCAGGCGCGCGGCCGGAAGGTCGCATATATGTAAACTCCTTTGGATTTGCGCAGCGGCATAAGCTAATCCCGCACACGATCAAGCCATATGGCGGAGAACGACGATGAAGCTGATTCCAACCGCTGGCATTATGGCCCTCAGCCTGGGCGCATGTGTCCAGACCGGCGAAGTTACAGAACCTACCGTCGAACGCATCAGCTTTGCTGTCGAGCCTTGCTTTGGCTTCTGCCCGGACTTTAATCTGACACTCGATGCATCGGGCGAAGGCGTGTTCGAAGGCGAGAACTTCGTTGCCAAACGCGGAACACGCAACTTCTCCGCCAGTGCCGCGGAATTCACCGCTTTCAGGGAGAGGCTTGCGCCATTCCGGCCCGTACAGAGCGTCTCTTACGGATATGACAATTGCGATGGCGCAGTTGCAACGGACATGCCGAGCGTACGCGTGACCTGGCACGACAGCGACGGAACGAGTACACGGCTGGATTGGTATATGGGCTGCTTCCAGCCCGGATTGCATGATCGCAGCGACGAGATCTATCGCGCCTGGGAAGAATTGCCGATTTCGGAACTGGTGGGCGCCGACGAAGACAGGGCATCTTTCCGCCCGTCGTGATTGCATCGCAGCGAACCGCCCACCATAGTATCCGCATGGCATCGCCCCCCATCACTGAATTGACCGACCGCGCGCGCGACATCTTTCGCCTTGTGGTGGAAGATTATCTTGCGAGCGGTCAACCAGTGGGCTCCAAGGCGCTGGCGCAGCACGGGGCGGTCAATCTTTCGCCCGCGTCGATCCGCTCTGTGCTCAGTGAACTCGAACAGCTTGGCCTGCTGGCCGCGCCGCATACGAGCGCGGGACGGATGCCGACCGAAAGCGGACTGCGCATGTTCGTCGACGGGATCATGCAGGTAGCCGAACCGACGCAACACGAACGCGCCGCTATCGAAAAGCAGCTTTCCGCACCCGGGCCGATCGAGGCGGCTTTGGAGAAAACCAGCTCCATTCTCTCGGACATCTCCGGCGCGGCGGGCATGGTCATGGTCCCCAAGCGGGAGCCGACGCTGGCGCAAATGCGACTGGTCCCGCTCGACAACACCCGCGCACTTGCCGTGCTGGTTGGCGAAGATGGCCATGTCGAGAACCGCGTGCTTGAACTTGGTGAAGGCATAACTTCCAGCGCGATGCAGGAGGCGGGCAATTACATCACCGCGCAGCTTGCCGGTCGTACGCTGGCAGAAGCGGCAAATGCGATGCGCGGCGAGATCAAATCGGGCAAGAGCGCGCTCGATGAAATCTCTGCTCGGCTGGTCGAGGCAGGTATTGCGGTTTGGAGCGAGGATTCCTCGCAGCGTCCGGTGCTGATCGTGCGCGGTCAGGCCAAGCTGCTCGACGATACGGCGCTCGAAGATATAGAACGTGTGCGTTCGTTGCTCGATGATCTTGAGAACAAGCAATCGGTAGCCCAATTGCTCGAACGCGCGCGGGAAGCCGATTCGGCGCGTATTTTCATCGGTGCGGAGAACAGGCTTTTCGCGCTTTCAGGTTCATCGGTGATCGCATCGCCCTACCGCGACCGGGAAGGGAAGGTCGTCGGAGTGGTGGGCGTGATTGGCCCGACGCGGTTGAATTACGCGCGGGTCGTGCCCATGGTTGACTTCACGGCCCGATCTCTGGGCAAAAGAATTGGTAAGACAGGCTAAAATGACTGATAAAAACAAGGATCGCGACGACGCGGTCGATACGGAAGTCGCGAAAGAACTGGAAGGTGTGCCAGAGGAATTCCTCGCCGATGATGATGGCGAAGGCGAGGGTGACGATGATTCCGGTGACGAATTGGCAGAGCTGCGCGCGGAGCTTGAACAGGCCCGCCAGGAAGTTCTCTATGCCAAGGCCGACACTCAGAATGTGCGCCGCCGGATGGAAAAGGACATCACCGATGCACGCAACTATGCCGCGACCGGTTTTGCCCGCGATATTCTCAGCGTAGCCGACAATCTTGCTCGAGCTATCGATGCCGTTCCGGAAGATTTGCGCGAGGATTCGAAGTTCAAGGGGCTGGTTGCGGGCATCCAGGCGACCCAGCGCGAATTGGAGAAGGCCTTTGCCCAGCACGGCATCTGCCGCATTGCAGCCATGGGCATGGCGCTCGACCCTAACCAGCATCAGGCGATGATGGAAATTCCCACCGACGATGCCGAACCGGGCACGATCGTGCAGGAAATGCAGGCCGGCTACATGATCAAGGACCGCTTGTTGCGTCCGGCAATGGTCGGAGTGGCGAAGAAGCCGGAATAGCCTTTAACAAACCGATGATGAAAGGGGCCGCTCGATGAAGCGGCCCCTTTTGTTTGTCAGTCGACCAATTGCGCCGCGTTTTCGTCACGGTGCTTTTTCAGATAGCGCATGAAGGGCGTGCCGCCCGTGCCGACATCGGGATCATTACCTGCGATGCTGCCTGCCTGCTTGTTGATGTAGCTCGCCGCATATTCGAGATGCCGCGTACGGAAGCGCGCCGACTGGTTGAGGCACGCGTTGAACGCGTCCTTCAGGCTCTGCTTGCCCGAGGCTGACACGAAATCGCGCAGCGTGGATTGCGCGGCCAGATCCTCGATAAAGCGTCGGTGTTCGATCGGTCGATACTGGTGCAGTTCGTCAAGGAAGCTCTTCAGCGGATCGTCGCTATGGCCAACCTGGAACAGGGCATCCATTGCGGGGACAATCGAGGATTGCGATCCGGTCTGTCCGCGCAAGGCCTGCGGCTTGCCACCCAGTTTTTCGACGCCCTCATAGATCAGTCCGCCATCTTTCAGTGCCGGATTGTTCGCCCAGCCGTGGATGTAGGGACGCACCCGGTGGAAGTAGATATAGGGATCGCAACGCTCGGGCATCCGCGCAAATACGTCATAGATACGCTCCCACGCTGCATCCATTTCGACCAGCAGCCGTTCGGCCTCATCTTCGTCGCCATCCTTGGCCACAGTCACCAGCCTCGCTGCATTGTCGAGCAGCACGCCTGCTTCAGCTTCGATGGCAACATGGATCAGCACGAACCAGTTCTCGTCATCACCGCCGAGGAAGTTCTGGTACATGTAGATATTGTCCAGCTCTATAGGGCCGGACTTGTCGAGCCGCGCCCAATTGTCGAGCACATAAGCCGAATAAGGCAGCAGCGGTGCCTGGCCGAGCCTGTCGGCAATCGCGACCATTGGCCGCGCAAGATTTGCCGGAAGGTGGGTAGGAGGTTCTGCTTCCCCCCAGGCATAGGCTTGCACGAGGAAAGAATAGTGGACCATCGCGGTGCGGACTTCTTCCTCCGCGGCTTCTCGCGCCCATTCGTCGAGGCCCGGATCGTCCAATTGACCCAGCCAGTGCCGGATCCGGCCAGTCGACATCAGGCCTGAAAGGTTGCCGGCCGCTTCCAGAACGCTGGAGAATAGCGAGGGCAGGGTGATCTCGTCGATTTCGTAATGCGAAAGGTAGCCGCGCTCGCGCGACATTGCGTAGTTCTTGAGCTCCATTTGAGTGACCATATGGCCGGGCGCGGGTTGGGCCGCCCGGACCGGAAAAAGGTATCAGATGAAACCGGGCCGCTCAATCCTTTTGGGCGCCCCAGTCAACACCCTCCATAAGGTCACTGGCTGTAGAGCTCGGAAATATTTAGCTCCGTCGAGTGACTGGCGGCTTCGCCATAGGTGCCGACCCATATTTCGTACCTTCCCGAAAGCGGTGTCTGGAAACGGACCATAGGGTTCATGTCCTGACCGCTATCATCATCGCAATACCACTCACCGTTGGGAGCGTTGATCACGAGTGTCGTGTCCGCCATCGAAGTGGCCGAGATGAAGAGGGGCAGCGACCCGGCATCGAAATGCAGCCGCACGTCGGGCGAACTTGCGATATATCCTGCGCAAGCGGGGCTGAGCGACGATGCATCATTTCCGCCGCCTGAGGACATCCGCACGATGTACGGGTCCGGCGTAAATCCGCTGGCGAGAGAGATAGTCTCGTAAATCGGGTCCGCATTCAAGTCGGGACCGGACGAAGGTGGCAGGTTCGAAACCGCCGTTGCCCCGCCGATTTCCGAAATGCTCAACCGCGCCGGATGCGTAGTGCTGTCGCCATAGGTGCCGACCCAGATTTCATAGCGTCCCGCCTGGGGAGAGCCGAAAGTCACCATCGGGTCCAGATTGCCCCCGGCGTCATCGTCGCAATACCAGCGTCCGTCGGGAGCGTTGATAACGAGCGTGGTGTCTTCGTCTGAACTTGCGGAAATAATGAGTGGTAGCGACCCAGGCTGGAAGTTCAGCCGCACATCCGGAGACGTCGCGATAAAGCCTGCGCAATTGGGGCTGAGCTTGGAAGCATCGTTTGTTCCGCCGGACGACATGTTAACGACATACGGGTCTGGCGTAAAACCACCTGACAAGGTGACCGTCTCATAAATCGGGTCGGCGTTCACATCCTGTGCCTGGACAGGCGTAGCGAACCACAGAGTGAGCGCTGTTGCGGCAAGCAATTTTTTCATCGTGATATTCCCCCTTGAGTCCGCGCGATACTACGCGAAACCAGCAAGCCGGAAAAGAACTCAAATGAAGTATAACACCAGATATCTTACGCTCAGCGCGACCAACAACACCGCCTGGACGCGCCGATTACGAAAGATCATAGCTGCTGCCATCAAGGCAACGAACAGCGCCGTCAGTCCAACCCCTACCGGAGTGAGAATGGCGTCTCGGATTTGCGGTATCGAGAGTAGGTATGCCCATTGCACCCCGACCAGCGCAATCAGTATGCCGAAGATCGTCCTGGAAACTCTAAAATAGTGCGTATCGAGCTGGTGGAAACGGTCAGGATCGCCCGGGAAAACCAGCCGTGCAGCGAGGTAGTAAGCGCTGGCAAAACCCATGACGCCCAGCAATGTCAGCGGCGTAACGCTCAACAGCGGGCGCATCGTCCATGCAAACATCCAGAATGACATCAGATCCAGCATGACGAACACCGCCATGAGCGGAGTCAGCCAGCCGATCCGGAACGATTCATCACGTCCTTCCGCATCCCGCGCAAACTCCAGTTCGAGTGCGCGGCCAAGCCCGCTCAGGAGTTCGACAAGCGAAAGCCCGAGCAGAAGCGCGTAGAGAACAAAGATGAATTCGAATTCGGTCATTCGGTGTTCCCGATCAGCTTGACCATCTGGAGATTGCAGCGCGCATAAGGTGTGGGCCAGACTTCATCCGGCGCCAGCCTGCGAAATGACTTGCGTTCATACAGGCGAGTCGCGGCCTGCAAACGGTCGTTCGTTTCGAGCCAGATCGCGTCAAAACCACGTTCGCTGGCCCGATCGCAAAGCCAATCGAGCACCGCGCCACCTACGCCCTTGCCTTGCGCTGCCGGATCAGTCGCGAATTTGACCAGTTCGATCCAAGTCCTGCCGTCATCGGGTTCATGATGCGGCGGGATCAGGGCTCCGCAACCAATGACTGATTGGCCATCCTCTGCAATTGCAATCAGGCCGCCCTTCGCGATGATGGAGGTTTCCGGGTTTGCCAGTTGCGCATCGTCGCTTTCCTCAAAGTCGAACTCGGCTTCAATCCACCGCCTGTTGAGAGCGGAGAATGCCGCGCTGTCCGCCTTGCTGAAATGCCGGATGTGAAAGGTCATTTCGTTGCTCCAGGGAAATTGACCAGTGCATCGTAAGCGCTTTTGTCGGCAACGCCCGGCAGTTTCGCGCCGTTGCGAAGCAGGAAGGCATGCTCGACGATGCGCGCCTGCTGCTCGATCCCGTACTGCTCCAGCTTCCAGCCGGGTTTGAGCGCATAATCGTAACGTGCCCACGGCATCCGGTTGAGAACCAGATACCATTCGCCGCGAGTTTGCGTTTGCCAGACATGCGTCATTTCGTGAATAAAGAGCGCTTGCCGGTGATGCGGCTCTTTGGCGAAATCTTCGCAATAGGCACTGCCGCCGGGGTGAAAATGAATATGGCCTCGTGGAGCCATAGTCACCCGTCTGGGCTGGAAAAATGCCCACTTCCGGCGCCTGATCCTGACCTTCGTATAGTCGATGGCCTTGCCGAACATGGTCCGAGCCAGATCAATTTCACCCGCGCTCAGCGGGCGCTCTCCGCCAATCGGGCAGGAAAGCGCCGCACTGTCGCTCAAGCTTCGTCAGCCGATTCTCGGGGATCTTCTCCGGCTGGATGCGCTGTGACGGGGAAGCTGCACTTGTCACCACCAACGAATGTCAGGGTGGCTTCTGTCTCGCCGCCCGGTTCGGTACCTTCGCCCATGTCAAATGCCATGACGTGCTTGCCGCCCGGTTCGAATTCGAGCGTTTCGCCAGCCAGGAGCGGCTGCGTAAACAGTTCCTGCATGTCCATTTCACCGCTCCATTCAGCGGTTTCATGCAGCATTGCACTTCCAGCACCAAGCACGCTGGCAGTGCGGATCGTCACCTGGCTTTCCGTGTCATTGGTGATGGTGAAATATACGGCCGCGGGATTGCCCGAAACGGCAGGAAGGGCCAGCCAGCCATCGGTAACGCTGATCCCCGGAGGGCAATCACCCGCTGCCGCTTCAACCGGTGCTTCGGCCTCTTCGGTACCGCATGATGCCAGCACAATCGCCAGCCCGGCGCTCGACAGAGCACCCAAAACACGTATCGACTTCATAATGATCCCCTCTTGGACAATGGAGTTTTTCTAGGCGCTGGGGTCCCTTGTGCCAAGCAAAAGCACACCTATATCCGCCCTCGTTACACAGCTTTTTGAGCTGCCGAGTGGCTTTGCCGAACTGGCGGGAAGTCGATAGTGCAGCGTCCAACGTTTGAAAGAGATGGGGAATTATGAGCAAGATTATCGGGATTGACCTGGGTACCACGAACAGCTGCGTGTCCGTGATGGAAGGCGGCAAGCCCAAGGTTATCGAAAATTCTGAAGGCGCGCGCACGACGCCGTCGATTGTCGCCTTCACCAAGGATGGTGAGCGACTGATCGGTCAGCCTGCAAAGCGTCAAGCAGTCACCAATCCGGACAATACGCTGTTCGCGATCAAGCGTCTTATTGGCCGTCGGTTCGATGATCCGACCACCAAGAAGGACATGGACCTTGTTCCTTATGACATCGTCAAGGGCAAGAATGGCGACGCGTGGGTCGAAGCCGGCGGCGAAGAGTATTCGCCCAGCCAGATTTCAGCTTTCATCCTGCAAAAGATGAAGGAAACCGCCGAAAGCTACCTCGGCGAATCCGTGACCAAGGCGGTCATCACCGTTCCCGCTTACTTCAATGACGCACAGCGCCAGGCGACCAAGGACGCCGGCCAGATTGCCGGTCTTGAAGTTGAACGCATCATCAACGAGCCGACTGCGGCTGCACTCGCCTATGGCATGGACAAGGACGAGGGCAAGACCATCGCCGTTTATGACCTTGGCGGCGGCACTTTCGACATCTCCGTCCTTGAAATCGGTGACGGCGTGTTCGAAGTGAAGTCGACAAATGGCGACACCTTCCTGGGCGGTGAAGACTTCGACAACGAGATTGTCGAATATCTGGCCGACCAGTTCAACAAGAAGGAAAACATGGACCTGCGCAGCGACAAGCTCGCACTCCAGCGTTTGAAGGAAGCTGCCGAGAAGGCCAAGATCGAGCTGTCGAGTTCGCAGACGACCGAAGTGAACCTTCCGTTCATCACCGCACGCATGGAAGGTGGTTCGTCCACTCCGTTGCACCTTGTGGAAACCATCAGCCGCTCGGATCTCGAAAAGCTGGTCGGCAAGCTGATCGACCGCACGCTCGAGCCTTGCAAGAAGGCGTTGGAAGATGCCGGTGTCACCAAGGACCAGATCGATGAAGTGATCCTGGTTGGCGGCATGACCCGTATGCCACGCGTGCGTGAAGTGGTCGAAAAGTTCTTCGGGACCAAGCCTCACACCGGCGTGAATCCGGACGAAGTCGTGGCCATGGGTGCTGCAATCCAGGCGGGCGTCCTTCAGGGCGACGTCAAGGACGTTCTCCTGCTCGACGTGACGCCGCTGTCGCTCGGTATCGAAACGCTGGGCGGTGTTTTCACGCGCATGATCGACCGCAACACCACGATCCCGACCAAGAAGACACAGGTCTACTCGACTGCCGAGGATAACCAGAATGCGGTGACAATCCGCGTCTTCCAGGGCGAGCGTGAAATGGCGGCGGACAACAAGCTGCTTGGGCAGTTCGACCTTGTCGGCATTCCCCCCGCTCCGCGCGGTGTGCCGCAGGTGGAAGTCACGTTCGACATCGACGCCAACGGCATCGTGAACGTGTCCGCAAAGGACAAGGGCACGGGCAAGGAACAGCAGATCCGCATCCAGGCATCGGGCGGTCTCAACGAGTCCGACATCGAACAGATGGTGCAGGATGCCGAGAAGTTTGCCGAAGAAGACAAGAAGCGCCGTGAAAGCGCCGAAGTCCGCAACAATCTCGACAGCCTGGTCCACGCGACCGACAAGCAGCTCGAAGAGAATGGCGACAAGATCGATGCTGGCCTCAAGGGCGAGATCGAAACTGCCGTTGCCGAAGCCAAGACTGCACTGGAAGGCGAGGACGTCGAGGCGATGAAGGAAAAGAGCCAGAAGCTCACCGATGTCGCCATGAAGATGGGTCAGCAGATCTACGAACAGGATCAGGCTGCCGCCAACGCCGGTGCTGCTGATGCAGCTGCCAGCGAAGACGCTTCCAAGCCCGCAGAGGAAGAAGAAGTGGTCGAGGCCGAGTTCACCGAAGTGGACGACGAGAACAAGGGCTAAACAGCCTGATGGGAACCGCAGCCGCCACCGACGCCCAAAGCGCCGGTGGCGGTCCGGTTTTGGGGATTCCGAATGTCTACTGGTGAAGTCGATTTCTACGAGCTGCTTGGCGTCGCACGCGATGCCGATGCCGCAACCTTGAAATCATCCTACCGCAAGAAAGCCATGAAGTATCATCCGGACCGCAATCCGGGCGATGCCGATTCCGAAGCACAGTTCAAGATGATCAACGCCGCGTATGAGGTCTTGAAAGACCCGCAGAAGCGAGCCGCTTATGATCGCTATGGCCACGCCGCTTTCCAGAATGGCGGACCGGGTGCTGGCGGTCAGGATTTCAGCGATCTGGGCGATATCTTCGAGACAATCTTTGGCAGCGCATTCGGCGGCGGTGCCGGGGGCGGGCGTGCGCGTCCGCGTCGTGGCGCAGACTTGCGCTACGACATGCAGATCACGCTGGACGACGCTTTCCACGGCAAGTCCACGCAGATCGAGGTCGAAGTTTCCACCGCATGCGAAACCTGCACTGGTACAGGAGCGGAGCCGGGTACTTCACGGCGACGCTGCGAGCTATGTCATGGCGCAGGAAAGGTGCGGGCGAAGCAGGGCTTCTTTGTAATCGAACGCCCATGTCCCAACTGCCACGGCGCAGGCGAAGTCCTCGAAGCACCGTGCAAGGATTGCCGGGGCGAGGGCAGGGTCGACACCCCGCAGTCACTCGAAGTCGAAATTCCCGCCGGGGTGGACAATGGCACTCGCATACGCATGTCGGGCAGGGGTGAAGCCGGCCCCCGCGGCGCGCCAGCAGGCGATCTGTATATTTTCGTACATGTCAAAAAGCACGACGTGTTCGAACGCGAAGGTACTGCGCTGTTCACGCAGGTGCCGATCAGCTTCACGAGCGCGGCGCTGGGCGATACGATTGAAATTCCCGGTCTGGACGGACAAATCCATGCGATCGACATCCCTGCCGGGATTCAGTCAGGCAAGCAGCTCCGCAAGCGCGGCGCAGGTATGCCCGTCCTGCAAGGGCGCGGACGCGGCGATATGGTGGTCGAAGTGATGGTGGAAACGCCAACCAGGCTCAGCAGCCGCCAGAAGGAAATCCTGTGCGAATTCCGGGAAACCGAGACGGGTGAAGAATGTCCTGAAAGTCGCGGTTTCCTCAACAAGATCAAAGATGTTTTCGGAGTTTGATGCAATCTAGATGGGCGGGACCGTTGTCGTTCAACCCATCTTCGCCAGGATTTCCTCGCGCATATTGCTCACCAGATTGGCATTGCACAATCCGCGCTCCTGTTCCTCATCACAGATCGCCAGGAATGCATCGCGCTTGAAAGAGACGCAATTGCTGTCCGAAATACCACCCGGAACGGTCGAACATACCAGGTCGATCATGCGTTCAGCGCCATGCAGCCGGCCCCAGAGGTAATCGTTTTCACGATAGAACCGGCTGAAGAAGGCGCCGAAATTGTAGAATTCGGTGCCGCGTAGTGTTTCTGCGGTTCCTTCGCGCAAGCTGCGGGCATCGTCAGGACTGATCCGGTCCACTTTGACCGGGTCGAATTCCGTCAGGCCCTCATTGCGAAGCAAGGGCAATGTCGCGACGTCGTAGAACGGGAATCCGAGATAGGTCAGCAGCACCTTGCGCCGTAAATCCTTGGGCATTGCTTCCATCGCCTCGGCAATGATCTTTTCCGCTCCGACATCTGCATCGCGCAAGGCACGTCGTTCAGCCAACGTATCGAGAAATTTTTCCGGATTCTCGACCGCATTGGCCGCGATCTCGGGAAAGTCCGGGCCAAGTGTCCCGACATCCTCGCGCATGGAATAGAGCGAAAAAGCGCGATAAACTTGCTCCCTTGCTGCTTCCAGTCCCTCGTCCGGAATGTCTGGATCTGCGTCCCATTCGCGCGACAGCCGCCGCGCTAGCAGCCGCAAGCGGCGAACGCGAAAGGCCAGATCATGATCCCGCAGGAATGTGATTGCAGGCTCGCTGGCTCCGCCGCCGGGTGCGCCCAGCTGCTCCAGCCCGCGCCTGTCTATCACTCGCCGCAATGCAGAGGTTATCGTGTCAATATCTTGCCGGTGGGCGTCGGGGGCTGCCGAGTGTGCAAGCTCGGCAAGCCTTTCCACGATCCCGGTAACCTTGACCTGCGCATAGGAGTGGAATGCATAATCTGCCCGTTCGGCCGCAGCTTGTTGTGCGCGCGCTCTCCAGGCGGCGAGCCGTTTGCTGGTCGGCCTGTCGAGAAACAGGGTTCTGCCAAATAGCTTTTCCACGACCGCCTCGATTTCGGGACGCAGGGCTCTCACGATCTTGCGAAGGCTGTGCGCCTCACGCGATTGCTCTTCCAGCGTTTCGAGATTGTCGCGGATAGGCTGTTCGCGCGGGATGGTAGAGAGCGAGCCGACGATGGCGGAGAAAAACCCAACTGGACGCAAGTTCTCGCCTTTCTCCGTAGCCCGGCGGCGCGGGCTTGGATCGATATAGACGAATCGCCGGTCCACCTCGCGCTGTGCCGGGCGAGCGCTCAGGCCCGCCATCGCGCCGGCGAAGGGCGCGTTTACCAGAACGGATCCATCGATAAGGGCAACATGGTCGACCGTGTCGCGTTCGACATTCGTGGGCATGATGCGCTTGAGAAATTCGTCCCTGCTAGACCAATCCTCGGCACCGAGCTGGTCGATCTCGCTGACCTGGAGCGGGGGGAATGCACCGGGGAAGCTGGCCGTGGCGCGAGCTGCCAAAGTCAGCTCGCAACGATGTGCAAGACTGTGCCCTCCGACATCCGGTGTCTTGACCCGGAAGCCAATGGACATGCGATGTTCGGTTTCTTCGACAAGAGGCGGACTGTTAAGCCTCAGCAATTCGCGGTGCCCGCGATAGTCTGTCGCCGTGACGAGGAGATCGATCGGATGACCGGGAGGCAACAGCGGCTTGGCCACTTCCTCTGCCGCCATGGCTCCCAATGCATCGTACAAAAGCCGCGTAAAGCCGGGTCCGGAAAACGGCGGTTCGAACCAACGCCCACGTACAAGGTTCGAGAGCTTGCGGCGCACTTCAGCGCGGGTTTCCACCGCCACGCTTTCGCTCACGGCGTTGCCCGGGCGATTGCTGAGATACCAGACGAAAGGACGCATGAAGGGCTTGGCGGCAATGTCGGACCATGGACGCGCTTCCTCGGCCACCAGTTTTTCCACGTCAGCATTCTCGAGCCACATTTCTGTCAGCGGCTCCAGGTCCTGTCCCGAGTGGATGGCCTGCGCGAGGAAAACCGCGTTGATGCCACCCGCGCTGGCGCCGGTGATGATGTCCGGTAAGACTCGCAGCCGCAGACCGTACGCTGTTTCTATGTGGTAGAGCAGCTTTTCATACACGGCTTCGACACCGACTTGCTGTGCGATGTTGGGGCCGTGATATGTGCGGCTGGCGCGGGCCAGTTTCCAGATTTCCTTGGTAACGCCGTGCATATAGACAGCCAGGCTAACGCCACCGTAGCAGACCAGCGCGATCCTGAGTTCTTTCTGCCGCATCGCCCGTGAGATTGGCAGAACATGCGCGAAAAGCATAGGGGCCGTATCAAGCTATCCTCCACTACAAACGCGGCTTGTGTTCTTTTTCTGTTCCGTTTATCGCAGCGCGCATGGCAAAGCCCAAAAGACGCTACATCTGCGCCGAATGCGGCGGTGTATCCTCACGCTGGCAGGGACAATGTCCGGATTGCAGCGAGTGGAATACGCTGGTGGAGGAAGCGCCCGAAACCAAGTTCACCGCCAAGCACGACCTGTCCAGCGGCGGCCGGGCAATCGCTTTCGAATCGCTCGATTCCCCGACAAAGCCGCTCAACCGGCGGAGCACCGGACTTGCCGAGTTCGACCGTGCGCTTGGCGGCGGGCTGGTGCCGGGTTGTGCAATCCTGATGGGCGGCGAGCCGGGTATCGGGAAATCGACGTTGCTGCTCCAGGCTGCGGCAGCCATTGCGAAGACCGGCGGCGATGTCGTTTATGTCAGCGGGGAAGAGGCTACCGGCCAGGTGCGAATGCGGGCCAAGCGTTTGGGGCTGGCCGATGCTCCGATCAAGCTGGCGGCGGCAACTTCCGTCCGCGATATTTTGACCACGCTCGGGAAGGGCGGCGCACCCGATATGCTCGTGGTCGATTCGATCCAGACGATGCACTCCGACATGATCGAAGGCGCGCCCGGCACTGTCAGCCAGGTGCGCGCCAGTGCATTCGAACTGATCCGCTATGCCAAGGAGACCGGCACCTGCCTCGTGCTGGTCGGCCACGTCACCAAGGATGGCAACATCGCCGGCCCTCGCGTGCTGGAGCATATGGTTGATACCGTAATGAGCTTCGAAGGAGAGCGAAGCCACCAATATCGCATCCTTCGTAGCCTGAAGAACCGATTCGGCGCGGTCGACGAGATCGGGGTGTTCGCAATGGAAGGGCAGGGGCTGGAGGAAGTTTCCAACCCGTCATCACTATTCCTTTCGGGCCGGGAAGAGCCGATCGCTGGCAGCGCGGTCTTTCCGGCGATTGAAGGTACGCGTCCGGTGCTGGTCGAGATTCAGGCGCTGATCGTGCGGCTGCAGTCGGGCGCAACCCCGCGCCGCGCTGTTGTCGGTTGGGACAGTGGTCGCCTCGCGATGTTGCTCGCGGTGCTTGAATCGCGCTGCGGCCTCAGCTTTTCGACGGCCGAGGTCTACCTCAATGTCGCGGGCGGTTACCGTCTTTCCGATCCGGCGGCAGACCTTGCCGTGGCAGCCGCGCTAGTTTCCGCCTTGGCAGATAAGCCGCTCGCTGCCGACGCCATTTGGCTGGGCGAAGTTTCCCTTTCGGGCGAAGTGCGCCCCGTGGCCCATTCGGCGCTACGGTTGCGCGAAGCCGCCAAGCTGGGATTCAAGCGGGCGTGCGGACCGGTGGATGGCGGACAGGACGTGAAAAAGCTGGGTTACAGCGATGTTGGCGGCGTGGCGTCACTCGTTGACCGGGTGATGGCCAGCGCATAAATGCGTAAGTAATGACAGCTTTCGATCTGATCGTACTCTTGCTCATCGGAGTAGGGGCAATTGGCGGATTTCTGCGCGGTTTCGTGCAGGAAGTGCTTTCGCTTGCGGCCTGGGTACTTGCCGTGTTCGCGATCCATTTCCTGCATACAGACCTGACGGCAGCGATCCTCGAATACATGGGATCACCGATTACGGCGGCGATCCTGGCTTTCGCGCTGCTCCTGCTGATTCCCTATGCCGCGATGAAGCTGATAGCGCGTGTTGCAGGCCGCAAGGCGCGCGAATCGGTGCTTGGCCCGATTGACCGCGTGCTCGGCTTCGGTTTCGGCGCACTCAAGGGCGTCATCATCGTGGTCCTCGCATTCTCGCTGCTCGTTCTCGGTTACGATACCGTATGGGGAGCGAAAGGGCGCCCGCTATGGATTGCCGAAGCACGAACCTACCAGCTCGTTGACGCCGGATCGCGCGCAATGGTGCAGATTATTGCCGAGCGACGCGCGCGGATGATCGAGGAAGAGGAAGAGGGCGAACCAGACTTGTGAGCACGCAGGCGCTCTACACTCCGGCGATGCTTGCAGCTGCGGTCGAGCTGGCAGACTATCCGCGACTGAAGGAACCAACTGTGCAAGGCAGTGCGCGATCGATCAGTTGCGGCTCCTCTCTCGAACTCGATTTCACGCTCGGTGGACAAGAGCGCGTGAAACAGGTGGGACTTACGGTACGCGCCTGCGCTGTCGGACAAGCTGCTGCAGCCATTTTCGCGCGCCATGTCGCGGGGAAGTCCCCCGCGGAAATCGCATCGGTGCACGATGACCTGCTCGCCTGGCTCGATGGTGCCGATGGAGAGCCCGATTGGCCTGACCTGGAGCTGATTGCACCGGCACGTGAATATCGCGGACGTCATGGGGCAATGATGTTGCCGTGGAGGGCGGCCACTGCGGCTCTTTCCAGCGTTGCAACTTCGGGCTAGTCCCATGCGCTGTAATCCAAGGGGGAGCGCATGGCGGAAACTGCCGCAGACGTAATTCATCAACCAAGCGCGAAGGAAATTCGCCTCGTGATTGGTGCCAGCAGTGCAGGCACGATTTTCGAGTGGTACGACTTCTTCATCTACGGGACCCTGTTTGCGCTGATCGGCCAGGCGTTTTTTCCCAGCGACAATGAAACGCTGCAGGTCCTGCTCGTCTGGGCAGGTTTCGCCATCGGGTTCGGATTTCGCCCGATGGGCGCAATCATGTTCGGTTATCTCGGGGACAAGCTCGGGCGCAAGTACACATTCCTTGTGACGGTAACGCTGATGGGGATTGCCACTGCCGGGGTAGGGCTGGTCCCAAGCGCTGCCAGCATCGGCCTGTGGGCCCCTGCGATCGTAATCCTATTGCGCATCCTGCAAGGGCTGGCGTTGGGCGGAGAATATGGCGGCGCCGCGATTTACGTTGCCGAGCACGCACCGCCTGAAAAGCGCGGATATTACACCAGCTTTATCCAGGCCAGCGTGGTCGGCGGTTTCGTGTTGAGCATCCTTGTGGTGCTGGCTTGCCGCGCGATCATTCCCGAAGAGCAATTCGCTGAATGGGGCTGGCGCATCCCGTTTCTCCTGTCGGTCGTACTGCTCGGCATTTCGCTTTGGATGCGGCTGAAGTTGAACGAAAGTCCCGTGTTCCGTGCCATGAAGGCGGAGGGTAAGATGTCGGGCAATCCATTCGTGGAAAGCTTCACCTACCCGGGCAACAAGAAGCGCATCTTTATCGCCCTGTTCGGTGTGACCGGAATCCTGACGACAATCTGGTATTCGGCGTTTTTCTCCAGCCTGTCCTTCCTCCAGCGCGACATGCGCCTCGATGAATCGATCGTGGAAATGGTGCTGCTGATCGCAGGTGCCATTTCGATGGGGTTCTACGTGATCGTCGGGAAGTGGTCGGACAAGGTCGGGCGCAAGAAACCAATAATGATCGGCGCCATACTTACGCTGCTCCTGCTTTTCCCGATCTTCTGGGGCATGGGCAAACTCGCCAATCCCGGACTTGCTGATGCTGCCGAGGCCAATCCCGTGGTCGTTTCAGGGTCGGAATGCATCACTGATCCTTTCGCCGATTTGTTCGACCGCGAGCAGACCGAGTGCGGGCGCATCCTGGAAACGCTTACGTCCAGCGGCGTGCAGTACGAACGCGTGCCGGCAGAAGCATTGTCGCTGTCGGTCGGCGGCGAAAACATTGCGATTGATGCAAGTTGGCTCGAGGATGGATCGGCACGCCGCGATGGCATCCAGGCGGCGCTGGCCGAGCGAGGTTTCGATTTCTCGCGCCAGTCACCGCCGATGATCAACCTTGTCGGCATTCTGGCTTTGCTGCTGGTCGCGGCGTTTCTGTCAGCGCTCACATATGGCTCTGTTGCCGCACTGCTGACCGAGATGTTTCCACCGCAGATCCGCTACAGCTCGATGTCTATCCCCTACCATATCGGGGCGGGCTATCTGGGCGGATTCCTGCCCTTGATCTCGGGTTTCATCGTGGCACGGACGGGGGATATC
This sequence comes from Erythrobacter alti, assembly GCF_037996805.1. Classification (NCBI taxonomy): domain Bacteria; kingdom Pseudomonadati; phylum Pseudomonadota; class Alphaproteobacteria; order Sphingomonadales; family Erythrobacteraceae; genus Erythrobacter; species Erythrobacter alti. Next base: position 73,995 of record NZ_JBBNAX010000005.1, read on the forward strand.
TACGCCGGCCTTTGGTACACTTGGGTGGTTGTCGCATTCGGCGTCATTGTTGCCTGGTGGGGGCTGAAGGGCGGATTGCCGGAAGACTTCCGCGATGAACATTCCTGATGATCTGCCACGCAGCCTTCGCCTTCGATTAGATCGCGCGGCGCTGGCGGCGAACTGGCAGGCGCTGAACAAGCTTTCGGGAGCCGCCGAAGCTGGTGCTGCGGTCAAGGCTGATGCCTATGGGCTTGGCGTAGATGCCGTCGTCCCGACGCTGCGTGATGCGGGGGCGCGGACCTTTTTCCTCGCGCATTGGAGCGAGGTTCCCGCAGTGCTGCGCCATGTCGATGGCAGTGCCGTCAGCGTCCTGCATGGTGTGCGCAATGCCAAGGAAGCAGCCTATTCGCGAGCGATCGGCGTTGTCCCTGTCATCAATTCGCTTCGACAAGCGCAGCTTTGGCAGGAGAGCGGCGGGGGCACGTGTCATGTGATGGTCGACAGCGGGATCAACCGGCTTGGCCTGGCTCCGCGTGAACTCTCCGATCCGGCAGTGCGGTCGCTGGATATCGACATCCTGATGTCACATCTCGCCTCTGCTGACGAAAACAGTCCTCAAAATGCCCGGCAACTCGGGGTATTCAGCGATGTGCTCTCAGGCGTGGAGGCCCGACGTCATAGCCTCTCGAATTCGGCCGGCATAATGCACGGCGCGGATTACCATTTCGATGTCACCCGTCCCGGCCTCGCGCTTTACGGCGGGATAGCCCACCAGGCACTTGCCAACTACATTGCCCAGGTCGCCTATCCACAGGCAGCGATTATCCAGATCAGGAATCTCTCACCCGGAGATGCTGTTGGATACAATGCCAAATGGGTGGCCGATCGCCCGACCCGCGCGGCGACCGTTTCGATTGGCTATGCAGACGGGTTCCTGCGCAGCATGGGCACCGGCGGTGCGCTGCAGCATGGCGATGAACGACTGAAGATTCTCGGCCGCGTTTCGATGGACATGATCGTCGTGGACGTCGGATCTAGCGGGGTGAAAGAAGGCGATTTCCTTGACTTACCATTCAACCTGCCGGAAATGTCGCATCGTAGCGGCCTGTCGCAATACGAAATTCTGACGATATTGGGTGACCGTTTCGACCGAGAGTGACACAGTCCCCATACCGCAATTGCAAAATGCTTGCTGCAAGTGCTAAATGCCTGACAAGCAAATCAAGGGATTTCCCATGGCCGACAAGGCTGACGCAAAATCTGATACCCAATCCGGCACCGTAATTATCAAGAAGTACGCTAACCGGCGGCTCTATAATACCCGATCTTCCAGCTACATTACGCTCGACGACCTGGCTGCCATGGTGCGCGAGGACGTCGACTTCCAGGTGGTGGATGCCAAGACTGGCAACGATATTACCCACTCCATTTTGACCCAGATCATCATGGAAGAAGAGGCAAGCGGGGAGCACATGCTACCTGTCAGCTTCCTACGTCAACTTATTGGTATGTATGGAAATTCCATGCAAGCAATGATGCCTCCCTATCTTGAGGCAGCCATGACCAACTTCGAGGCTAACCAGTCCAAGTTGCAGGATGCTTTCAAGTCCAGCATGGGCGCTGGCGCGCTGACCCGGATGGCTGAAACCAACATGGCCATGTTCCAGGCTGCTGCGCAGGCATTCATGCCCGGTGCCGGCGATGAACCCGCAACCGCCGCGGCAGAATCCGGCAAGGACGAAGGGCGCGAGGACATCGACTCGCTACGTGCGCAAATGGCGGAGATGCAGCGCAAACTGGACAAGCTCGGCGAGTAGGCCAGTCTTTTCTCGTAATTAGGCCGAATTTCGCCGCCAGACCTCTCGACTCGGCGCATCGTGCGCGTCATGGGGGCAAACTGCGTTTTGTCCTGTTCGGGAAAGTCTTAGCATGTCTGCCATCCGCCACGCCCTCACCATCAAGCGCGAAGACGATTTCGCCAAATGGTACCAGGAAGTCATTTCCGCTGCCGATATGGCGGAGGAATCCGGCGTGCGCGGCTGCATGGTGATCAAGCCGTGGGGCTATGGTATATGGGAGCGGATGCAGCGCTTGCTCGATGACCGGATCAAGGCTGCCGGTGTGCAAAACGCCTATTTCCCGCTGTTTATTCCGCTCGCCAATTTCGAACGCGAAGCCGCCCATGTCGAAGGCTTTGCCAAGGAAATGGCGGTTGTCACGCACCACCGCCTGATTGCCGACGGGGAAGGCGGGCTAATTCCCGATCCAGAAGCGAAGCTGGAAGAGCCTCTTGTGGTTCGCCCGACATCGGAGACGATTATCGGCGATGCGATGAGCCGCTGGATACAGAGCTGGCGCGACCTGCCGCTCAAGCTCAACCAATGGGCCAATGTTGTGCGCTGGGAAATGCGCACGCGCATGTTCCTGCGCACCAGCGAATTCCTCTGGCAGGAGGGCCATACCGCCCACGCTGACGAGGACGAGGCGCGGGTTGAGACAATGCGCGCGCTCGAAATGTACCGGGCCTTCGCCGAAGAAGATGTCGCCATGCCCGTAATCGCGGGGGAGAAGCCGGAGAACGAGCGCTTTCCCGGTGCCCGCGAGACATGGTCGATCGAAGCGATGATGCAGGATGGCAAGGCGCTCCAGGCCGGCACCAGCCACTACCTCGGTACCAGCTTCGCAGAAGCTGCGAACATCCGCTACCAGGATCGCGAGGGCGGCCAGCAGCGGTGCCACACGGTCAGCTGGGGCATGTCGACACGCATGGTCGGCGGGCTCATCATGACCCATGGCGATGATGACGGGCTGCGCGTACCTCCCGCGCTCGCCCCGTTCCAGATCGTGATCCTGCCAATGCTGCGCGACAAGCCCGAAGATGAGGCTTTGCTCGACTATTGCGAGGGCCTGCGCGCTGGTCTCGCCGGCCAGTTCGCTCTTGGCGAGCCATTGCGTGTCCTCCTCGATACCCGCCCGGGCAAAGCGGCTGCCAAGCGTTGGGATTGGGTCCGCAAGGGCGCGCCGATCATCCTCGAAGTCGGCTCGCGGGACATGGAAAACGGCGTCGTCAGCATGTTGCGACGTGACGAATTGTGGAACGCGGAGAACGGCAAACCGGCATTTCAGAATCCCACACGCGAAGTTGCGCAGGAAACTCTTTCGTCGGTCCTCGCGGACATGCAGAGTGGGCTATTCACTGAAGCGCGCGAAAGGCGCGAGGCGAATATCACTCGTGACATTAGCGATATGGACGCGCTTGCCGCATTCTTCGGAGAAGATCGCCGTTATCCGGGCTGGGCGGAGGTCCAATGGTCGAAGCCGACTGGAGATGGTCTGAAATCGGTCGAAGAGCAATTGAAGGCACTCAAGCTCACTTTCCGTAACGTGCCCATGAACACGCCGCCAGCGGATGGCACTTGCATCTTCACCGGCGCTCCTGCGGTGGAACGGATTTACGTCGCTCGCGCGTATTGAGATCGGTGGTTCCGGTGCGGGGCTCAGCCTAAGCTATTGATGCATCGCGAATAAGCGCGGGCCTCAATCACGCGAACCCCTTGCCAAAAGCAGCGCAGCAAGCGACATGTGTGCCATGCGTTACCTCATCCCCCTCGCGGCCCTGATCGCCGCGCCCGCCATTGCCCATCAGACAGACCCCGCGGACGGCGTTTCTGTCGAACGGCTGCAAGCCGATGTCGAAACCATGGTGAGCTTTGGCACCCGCCACACGCTTTCCAGCTATGATGATCCCGATCGCGGCATTGGCGCGGCGCTCGATTGGGGTAGGTCTGAATTCGAAAAAGCGAGCGCAGCTTGCGGAGGGTGCCTCGAGACGCGTTTTGTTGATGACATGAGGAGCGGTCGCCGCATTCCCGAACCCGTGCTGATCCGCAACGCGCTTGCTATCCAGTGGGGCAGCGAACGGCCCAATGAAGTTGTCATAATCCAGGGGCACATCGACAGCCGCGGCTCGGATGTGATGGATGCCGAAGTCACGGCACCCGGAGCGAACGACAATGCTAGCGGCAGCGCGCTCGTCCTCGAAGCTGCGCGTATGCTCAGCCAGCGGGAATATCCGACGACGATCATATACGCGCTGCTCTCGGGCGAGGAGCAGGGACTCTACGGCGGCAATGTGCTGGCCGACTATGTGACCGAGCAGGGCTGGACCGTGAAGGCCGTCCTCAACAATGATGTGGTTGGCGGATCATGCGGCTCGGACGGTGTTTGCGATGCTCAGCATTTGCGCGTTTTCTCCGAAGGCGTTCGCGCTGACGCCGACGACGAAACGCGCGCCGCGATGCGCAGCCGGGGCGGAGCGAATGACAGCCCGAGCCGCAATCTTTCTCGCTGGCTGGATAGTCTCGCGGCGGAATATCCCGACGGTCTCGATGTGCGCCAGACCTGGCGCAGCGACCGCATGGGGCGGGGCGGGGATCATCTGCCCTTCCTCGAACGCGGCTACCCCGCCATCCGCATGTCGGTCGCTATCGAGGATTACGAGCACCAGCATCAGGATCTTCGCGTCGAGGATGGCGTCACTTATGGCGATACACCCGATGAGATGGACTTCTCGTATCTGGCGCAGGTAACGCGCTTCAATATCAGGGCCGCAGATCGACTGGCGCGGGCGCCGATGCCTCCGGTGGTCACTGCCGATGGTATCGTTCGTCCCGACACATTGCTCTCCTGGTCCGGCGTGGAAGGCGCAGATGTCTACGTCATCCGCGCGAGGCGCACTGACGAGAGCGACTGGTCGCAGGATATCGGAATCGTAAATTACGAGAGGCCGAGCGATCAGATGCCCATCACCCCGACAAGTGAGCGCGCGCATAGTATCACCGTGCCCCTGCGCGGTGATGACTGGATATTCGGAATTCAGGCCTGCGCCAGCGGTGGTGTATGCAGCCCCGTCTCCAGCGCAGTGCCGGGCGGGGGTTTCTATCCGCTGCCCATCGACAGCGAGGAATAAGCCACCATATAGCGGGTCATGTCCAAACGACCCAATACCCGCAAATTCCAGGGGCTTCCCAGCAAGGACCAGGTTCTTGAGTTCATCAAGAATGCCGATGGTCCCGCTGGCAAGCGTGAAATCGCCAAACACTTCCGCCTCAAGGGGCAGGAGAAGATTGCGCTCAAGGCGCTACTGAAAGACATGGCTGAAGAAGGCCTGATCGACGGCAGGAAGAGCGCCTTTCACCGCATGGGTGGCCTGCCCAAGGTGACCGTACTGCGCATCGTCGAGATCGATGAGGGCGAACCCATTGCCATCCCCGAAAGCTGGCAACCCGATGACGCCACGCCGCCGCCGCGCCTGCGCGTGATCGAGCGCAAGAAGCAGGCCGCGCTGCGCAAGGGCGACCGCATCCTTGCACGCACCGAAGAGGCCGGACGCGGCTGGATCGCCCATCCCATGAAGAAGCTGCCTTCGGAAGATGGCGCGATGATGGGCGTGCTTGAAGTGGACAAGAACGGGCAGGCCTGGCTCGCCCCTGTCGACAAGAAGATCCGCCATTCCACCAAAGTGAGCGACAGGGGCGGGGCCGAGCCGGGCCAACTGGTGCTCGCCGAACCCGCAGGGCGCGGGCGTAATGCCAGCGCCAAGGTCACCGAAGTGCTTGGCGATCCGCTTGCTCCCAAGAGCTACAGCCTCATCGCGATTCACAAATTCGGCATTCCGCACATCTTCCCGCAAGAGGTTCTCGACGAGGCCCAACTGGCGGCGAAACTGCCACTACACGAAGACAAGCGCGAAGACCTGCGCGACTTGCCCATTGTTGCCATCGATCCCGCCGACGCGCGCGACCACGATGACGCCATCTGGGCAGAGCCGGATGGCAAGGGTGGCTTCAAGGCGCTCGTCGCGATTGCCGATGTTTCCTATTACGTACGCCCCGGCGGCAAGCTCGACCGTGAGGCACGCAAGCGCGGCAATTCGGTATATTTCCCCGACCGCGTGGTACCGATGTTGCCAGAGGTACTCTCGGCCGATGTCTGTTCGCTCAAGCAGGATGAAGATCGGGCTGCGATGGCTTGCCATCTGGCGATCAATGCAAAGGGCCAGATCACCGATTGGCATTTCACGCGCGCGGTTGTCCGCATCCATCACAACATCGCCTATGAGGATGCGCAGGCGAGTATCGATGCGGACGAAGCGCCCGAGCACCTGCAAAACCTGTGGGGCGCGTGGAAATTGCTTGCGTCGGCGCGTGACGACCGTGACCCACTCGATCTCGACCTTCCCGAACGCCGCGTTGTGCTCAACGAACAGGGTCAGATCGAGGAAATCGCCGTGCGCGAACGGCTCGATGCCCACCGCGTTGTCGAAGACTTCATGATCGCGGCCAATGTCGCGGCGGCCAAGGCGCTGGAAAGCAAGGTCCAGCCTATCGTCTACCGCATCCACGAACAGCCAACGCGAGAAAAGCTGATCGCGCTGCGCGAATATTTCGACGCCATCGGCAAGAAGCTGGCGCTGGGCCAGGTGATCACGCCGGGCCTGTTCAACCGTATGCTGAAGGACATCGGCGACCCGGCCGAAAAAGCGCTGGTGATGGAGGCCGTGCTGCGCAGCCAGACGCAGGCCTATTATGGTCCGCAAAATGCGGGTCACTTCGGGCTGGCGTTGGGCTCCTACGCGCACTTCACCTCGCCAATCCGCCGTTATGCCGACTTGCTGGTGCACCGCGCACTGGTGGATGGATTCGGTCTGGAGCTGCCTGCGCCCAAGGGCCGAATCCCCGACTCTACAGGGCTGGCAGAGCGTGACCGCGCCGATCTGGGCAAGATCGCCGACGCGATCAGTGTGACCGAACGCCGCGCGATGGAAGCTGAGCGCGACACGGTGGATCGCTATGTCGCCGCGTGGCTGTCCTCCCGTGTTGGAGAGGTATTCACCACCCGCATCACCGGCGTGCAGAGCTTCGGCTTCTTTGCCACCATTGTCGGGCTGGGCGGAGATGGGCTGGTCCCGATCTCCACGCTGGGCCGCGAATACTTCCGCCATGATGAAGGCGCACGTGCACTGATCGGCGAGGATAGCGGTACGAAATATGCCGTGGGTGACACGCTGGAATTGCGACTGGGCGAGGCCAATCCGCTGACCGGCGCGCTGAAATTCGAACTACCCGAAGGCGGAGGCCACCAGAAGGTCCGACCCCGTGGGGAACGCCCTGCACCGCGCAAGGGGCGTTCGTTCAAGAAGGGGCCTCGGCGCGATAAACAGGGCAAGCATCAGGTCGGCCAGCGTGGGCGACCCGGCAACATCCGGCATCAGGGCCGCAAGAAGAAGTAGCGGAACGCCTTACCTGTTCGGATCATTGATCGGGAAAGGAGAATTCCATTGATCAAGCCCGGCCAGACCGCCCCCGACCTCGACCTTCCGCTCACCATCGATGCCCGTTTCGAGCTATCCAGGCAGGAACCCGAGAGCTTCACCATGCTGGTGTTCTACCGCGGCAAGCACTGCCCGGTCTGCAAGCGCTATCTTGAAGAAATCGGCGACAGACTGGACGACTTTACGTCACGCGGAATCAACGTGTTTGCCATCTCGATGGATAGTGAAGAACGCGCACTAATCTCCCACAATGAATGGGAAACTGGTAATCTGCCTCTTGCCCATGACCTGTCTGAAGACCAGGCGAGGGAATGGGGCCTCTATATCTCGAAAAAGCGCGAAGGCAGCGAGGAGCCGGTGGTGTTTTCAGAGCCGGGCCTCTTTCTTTTGAAGCCCGACATGACGCTCCATTTCGCGGTCACGCAAAATGCGCCGTTCACGCGCCCATCGCTCGACGAACTCCTTGGCGGGATCGATTTCACGCTCGACAAGGATTACCCAACACGCGGCACTTTGACCTGACCACAAGGCTTAACTCAGGCGGTCGATTTCCTCGTGCGACAAGCCGCCCGGTATGATGAAGAGCGGGCAGCTCAAGCTGCCGACATGGCTGGAGAAGTGTGACACGAGCGGACCAGGCGGGCCCTCCGGCGCGGCGCTGAGAACAAGTGCCGCGACCTCGGGATGTTCCTTAAGGTAATCCGACACCACCGTCTTGCTGTCACCCACGCGCACCGCGATCTGCGGCATCTTGCCGCTCTCGTAGGCGAGTTCTCCCGCAGCCGAATTGGCGAGCACTTCTGCACGGTCGCGCGCTTCCTCCTCGATCGTTGCCTGCACACCGCCAAAGGCGCTGAAGGCCTGCTTGGGAACGAGCGCCAGCAAATGCACCATGCCGCCGGTCTTGGCCGCACGGCGCGATGCAAAACGCAGCGCAACATGGGCCTCTTCGGTTTCATCCACGATCACCAGATAAACGCGCATTCGTATTTCCCCATCCAAGGGCTTTGGTATCACGTGAAATCGCGCCATAGGCAAGAAGCCTTGCTCCAGCAGCGCAAATTGGCCAATGAACAACTACTGATTTCCTAGCAGACAAGGGAGCCTGCTTCACCCATGCCGATCGCCATCAAGATGCCCGCCCTTTCCCCCACGATGGAGGAAGGAACGCTCGCCAAGTGGCTTGTAAAGGTGGGGGACAGCGTCTCTGCCGGTGACATCATGGCCGAGATCGAAACCGACAAGGCGACGATGGAATTCGAAGCCGTCGATGAGGGGGTTATCGCCCATATTCAGGTCGAAGAAGGCACCGAAGGTGTGGCCGTCGGCACGGTAATCGCGACTTTGGCTGAAGAAGGCGAAGATGCTGGCAGTGTGGCACCTGCCGGCGATGGCTCTGCTGCCGCTCCGGCCGAAACCCGTGCTCCTTCGCCAGCCCCTGCTGCAAGCTCCGATGACGGGATCAAGATCTCGCCCAGCGCGCGGAAGATGGCCGAAGAAAATGGCGTCGATCTCTCGACAATCACCGGCACAGGACCTGACGGACGCATCGTCAAGGCGGATATTGAGGGCGCTCCCGCTGGCACAGCAAGCGCCGCACCTTCGCCCGCTCCCGCAGCTTCTGCACCTGCCGCTTCGGGCGACCGCGTTGTCGCCTCTCCGCTTGCGCGCCGCATTGCCGAACAGAAAGGCCTCGATCTTTCGCAGATCACGGGCACCGGACCCAATGGCCGCATAGTGAAGGCGGACGTCGAAAGCGCCAAACCCGGCGCCGCTGCTCCGGCCGCTGGCGCCCCGGCACCTTCCGCTGCTGCGGCTCCCGCAGCCGCACCGACGCAGGGACAGGATTTCGGCATTCCGCACGAGGTCGAAAAGCTATCGGGTATGCGCAAGACCATCGCGCGCCGCCTGACCGAATCCAAGCAGCAGGTCCCGCATATTTACCTCACGGTCGATATCCGCCTCGACGCGCTGCTCAAACTGCGCAGCGAACTCAACGCCGCGCTCGAGCCGCAGGGCGTGAAGCTCTCGGTCAACGACCTGATGATCAAGGCGCTGGGCAAGTCGCTCGAAGCCGTACCCGCCTGCAACGTCCAATTCGCAGGCGATACAATGTTGCAGTTCAAGCGCGCCGATGTGTCGGTTGCGGTGAGCATTCCCAACGGACTGATTACGCCCATCGTCACTGACGCAGGCGGCAAGGCCGTTAGCAAGATCAGCACCGAGATGAAGGACCTTGCGGGCCGCGCCAAGGAGGGCAAGCTGGCTCCCGAGGAATATGTCGGTGGCACCGCCAGCCTTTCCAACATGGGCATGTTCGGCATCAAGCAGTTCGAAGCGGTGATCAATCCGCCGCAGGGCATGATCATGGCCATCGGCGCGGGAGACAAGCGCCCCTATGTGGTCGATGACAGCCTGCAGATTGCAAGCGTGATGAGCGCCACCGGCAGCTTCGACCACCGCGCCATCGACGGAGCGGACGGCGCGCAGCTGATGAAGGCGTTCAAGGAAATGATTGAGGCACCGCTGGGGCTGGTGGCCTAAGGTCTCTCCCCGTATGTCCCGTAACCCCGCCATGCGCACCGTCGCCATGCCCGCCGATGCCAATGCCTATGGCGACATTTTCGGCGGCTGGCTGATGAGCCTGATGGATTCGGGTGCTGGCCTCGTCGCGGCTCGGCGCGCGCAGGGTAGGGCGGTTACCGTCGCGATGGACGGGGTCGAGTTTCACAAGCCAGTGAAGGTCGGTGACGAAGTCTCCGTCTATGCCGAGATTACGCGGGTCGGGAAAACCAGCTTGGTCATCGCCGCCGATGCCTACCGGCGCGAACGCCATTCGGAGGAAGAGCAGAAAGTCACCTCCGCCAAATTCACATTCGTAGCGATCGATGACGCGGGCAATCCGCGACCGGTCGAACAATAGGAGCAACTCACGTGTCCAATTACGACGTCATCGTTCTCGGTTCCGGCCCCGGCGGCTATGTTGCAGCGATCCGCTGTGCGCAGCTCGGCCTCAAGACCGCGATTGTGGAGCGCGAAAACCTCGGTGGCATCTGCCTCAACTGGGGCTGTATTCCGACCAAGGCGCTGCTGCGTTCGGCGGAAATCCTGCATTACGCGCAGCACGCCAAGGATTACGGGCTCAAGATTGCGGGCACTATCGAGGCTGACCTGGAAGCTGTCGTGAAGCGTAGCCGCGGCGTCGCCAAGCAGCTTAGCTCGGGCATCGCGCACTTAATGAAGAAGAACAAGATAACCGTCCACATGGGCGAGGGCACGCTGAACGGCCCCACCAGCCTGACGGTCAAGGGTGACAAGGGTGAGGAGAAGCTCACCGCCAAGCATGTGATCGTCGCCACCGGCGCGCGCGCCCGCGACCTGCCGTTTGCCAAGGCCGACGGTAATAAGGTCTGGACCTATCGCACCGCGATGACCCCGCCCGAAATGCCGAAGAAACTTCTGGTGATCGGTTCGGGCGCGATCGGCATCGAATTTGCCAGCTTCTACAACGACATGGGCTGCGATGTTACCGTGGTTGAAATGCTCGACCGAATCGTTCCGGTGGAAGACAAGGACGTGTCCAGCTTCCTCGAAAAAAGCCTCACCAAGCAGGGCATGACGATCATGACCGGCGCGGGTGTCGAGGATATCAAGGTGAGCGACAAGGGCGTGACCGCCAAGATCAAGGCCAAGGATGGCAAGGTCGAGACTTCGGAATTCAGCCACTGCATCACGGCTATCGGCATCATGCCCAACACCGAGAATATCGGCATCGACAAGCTGGCCAAACTGGATCGCGGATTCATCCAGATCGACCCCTACGGCCGCACCAAGTCCAAGGGTCTGTGGGCCATCGGCGATTGCACGCCCGGCCCGTGGCTGGCACACAAGGCGTCGCACGAAGGTGTGACCGCTGCCGAGGCAATCGCGCAGGAGCTGGGCAACAAGGACGTTCACCCGCACCCACTCAACCGCGATGCGATCCCGGGTTGCACCTATTGCCACCCGCAAATCGCCAGCGTCGGTCTGACCGAGGCGAAGGCCAAGGAATCCGGGCACGAAGTGAAGGTCGGCATGTTCCCCTTCATCGGCAACGGAAAGGCGATTGCGCTGGGCGAGGCCGAGGGTTTCACCAAGACGGTGTTCGACGCCAAGACCGGCGAACTGCTCGGTGCGCACATGGTCGGCGCGGAAGTGACCGAAATGATCCAGGGCTACACCATCGGCAAGACGCTTGAGACGACCGAGGCGGAACTGATGCAGACCGTGTTCCCGCATCCGACCATCTCGGAATCGATGCACGAGAGTGTGCTCGGCGCTTATGGGAAAGCACTGCATATCTGACGCGGGCAATGCTGGCGGATGGGGTGGGATTCGAACCCACGAAGGGCTTGCACCCTTGCTGGTTTTCAAGACCAGTGCATTCAACCGCTCTGCCACCCATCCGACCGAGCGGGAGCGAGCTAGCGCGAAACTTTCCCAATGTCACCTGCACATATCGCCGTGATACAGAATCAGTTCACCGCATAAGGCGCAGGCAGGGGATTCCCCGTGCTCTCACATTGCCTTAAGGACAGGACATGACAATCGCTCCCCTTCGCCACATCGGCATCGCAGTCGCCTCTTGTTTCCTTGTCGCCTCCCCGGCGAGTGCGCAAAACCAGTCGTTCCAGGCGTACCTGGACAGCGTCGCCGTGCAGGCGCGTAGTGAAGGTGTGAGCCAGGCGACGATCAACCGCGTGTTCTCCGACCTCACCCCCAACAGCCGCGTGCTCGAGCTTGACCGGGAGCAGGCCGGTTCGGGAGGCAATCTCAATCCGGCGACCGGCTTCGCGTGGATGTCGAGCTATATCTCCAGGCACAACACCGATGCCCGTATTAATGGCGGTCACGCGACGTTGCGCAGGATCGGCAATCTGGCGAGCGAGGTCGAGCGGCGCTACGGGGTGCCGGCAGAGATCGTCGTGGCCATCTGGGGTCATGAGACTGCGTACGGACGGGTCATGGGCGGTTTCGACTTGCCGCGATCACTCGCTACGCTGGCGTGGGATGGCCGCCGCCGCGAGCTATTCGAACGGGAGTTGATCGATGTCCTGAAGATGGTCGACCAGGGCGTTCCGCGTTCGCGGCTGGAGGGAAGCTGGGCGGGCGCATTCGGCAACGGACAATTCCTGCCGAGCGTATACCTCCGGCTCGCTGTCGATGGCGATGGCGACGGTGACCGCGATGTGTGGAATTCGGATGCTGACACGGTCCATTCGATCGCCAACTATTTCCGCGATGCCGGATGGCGCACCGGACAGCCTTGGGCAGTCCGGGCATATGTGCCCAATTCCGCCAACCGCTCGGGCATCGAAAGCACTGTCAGCGCACCTGTCTGTCCGCGCGTGCATGACCGCCACAGCCGCTGGCTGACCGTGCGCGAGTGGCGCGAAAGAGGCATCACACCGATGGCGCCCATATCCGATGACACGATGGCCGCGCTGTTCGAACCGGACGGTCCGGCGCATCCCGGCTACCTCTTAACCCAGAATTATAGGGTTATCCTCGAATATAACTGCTCGAATTACTACGCCATGAGTGTGGGGTTGCTAGCAGATGAGATTGCCCGATAAAGCCCGATTTGCCGCGCTAAACCGCGTCGGATTAACCGTTTTGTGTATCGCTGGCCTGTCGGCGTGTGCCGCAGCTGGAGGTAATACCCGCGATTCGAACCTCGCCAGCGCGAGCGTTCTGCAATCGACTTCCAACGGTCCTGCGGCAGACTATCCGATCATAATCGGCGCTCCCTACAGCATCGGGGGCACCGAATATGTCCCCCGCGATGCGCTGAATTACGACCACGTTGGCTATATCACGACCGATGCTGGCGCGATGGGTTATTCGGGCGCACATCACACCTTGCCCGTTCCAAGCTATGTCGAGGTCACATCACTCGAAAGCGGACGTACTGTGCTGGTCCGGTTGGAGCGGCGTGGGCCGATGAATTCCAACCACCTCATTGCACTGTCGCCTGCTGCAATGGCCCAGCTTGGTGCCAACGAGGAAACGCCAATCCGCATGCGCCGCGTCAATCCGCCCGAAGTCGAGCGTTTTGCGCTGCGTGGCGGCGATGCCGCGCCCCTCCGCATGGATACTCCGCAATCACTCCTGACAGTCCTCCAGCGCCGACTTCCCGCCAGCGGGGCCGCTTCGCTGCGTTCCGGTAGCAACACTGCGCAGCCGTCCGGCAATGAAAGCGCGATCGAGGCAATAGAATTGGCAGCATCCCAGGCTCCGCAGGCACCGATGCCCGAAGTCGGCGTGGATGAGCCAATGCTCGAAGCTGCGCCTGTGCTGACAGAGAGCACTTCGTCGGTGCACCCGCAGTTCGAAGGTGACGCATCCGGCGCTCCTGAACCAACGCGGTCGGACACCGATTTCGCTGAAGCATTCGAGCCGGGTTCGGAAGCCGCGCCGGTCACGGTTCGAACACCTGCGGCCGAAGGGAACTTCGTCGTTCAAGCTGCGGCATTTTCGACTGTCGAGCGTGCTGAACGCGCTGCTGATGCTCTCGGCGGACAAGTGACGCAGGCAGGTCGATATTTCCGCGTTCGTACCGGTCCGTTCGTCACCCGTGGAGAAGCCGAGGCGTCGCTCGCCAATGTTCGCCGCGCAGGGTATAGCGACGCACGAATCCTGACCAGCGGTTGATAGGCCTTCGCGTCCTTCCATCGCAAAACGTGGTGGAGTGGGCGTGAAGTACAAAGCGGCGATTGTATTGGCGGCAGCGGCGCTGGCATGGCCGGGTTCGGCTGCGATCCCCGCCGACGCGCCTGTGGCCGACGAGATCCCGATTGCGCTCCTGGTCGATATTTCGAGCGGTCAGGTCCTCTATGAACGCGAAGCGGATCGTCGCTTCGTCCCCGCTTCCGTTACCAAGGTCATGACCGCGTATACCGCGTTCAAGCTGGTAGATGAGGGTGCGTTAAGGCTCGATATGCCGTTTCTCTACAGCGAGGAGATGGAAGATGAGTGGTATGCCGAAGGCTCCAATATGTTCTTGCGCGCCGGAGAGCGGCCTACAATTGCACAGCTGCTGCTCGGCATAACAACTGTCTCGGGCAATGATGCCAGCGTGGCCATTGCCATGGCTTCCACCGGATCGCTCGAGGAATGGCTCGAACTGATGAACGCGAACGCCAGGGAACTGGGTATGCGCAACACCCATTTCGGCTCGCCCAACGGCTTCCCCGATGGTGGGCAGACCTACACGACCGCCAATGATCTCGCCCTGCTCGGACAGGCGATCACCCAGCAATACCCCGGCTTGTACCGGCGCTTTTTCGGCCATCGAAGGCTTCGTTGGCGCGACATCACCCAGGTCAATCATGACCCGGTGACCGGGCGCGTCGACGGCGCCGATGGGATGAAGACCGGATTCACGAATGAGGCGGGCTTTACTTTCATCGGTTCAGCCGAACGGGATAACCGCCGGCTGGTCATGATACTTGCAGGCTCGCCCACTGGTGAGGCTCGGGACGAGTCTGCGCGCCAGTTGCTGGAATGGGGCTTCGATGGATTCGAAAGGCAGGTCTTGCTGCCCGAGGGAGCATTGGTAGGCAGTGCCTTAGTGCAGGATGGAGCACGCTCGCAGGTCGGCTTGCGCCTGCCGCAGGAGTTCACAATCGCCTTGCCGGTAGATCGCGAGGAGACAGATTGGCAGGTCGATATCGTCTATCGCGGACCGATAGAGGCACCCATTACTGCCGGCGATCCAGTTGCCCGCTTGCGTCTTGTCATCGATGGTGAGGCCGTTCTCGAAACGCCGCTTGAAGCGACCGAAGATGTTGCAAAAGCCAATAGCTGGCAGCGGATCGCGAATGCGTTTGCGCGATGGTTTTGAGCATGAGCGGACGTTTCATCACATTCGAAGGCGGCGAGGGCGCGGGCAAATCCACGCAGGCGCGAATGCTGGCCGACTTGCTGGAAGCACGCGGTCTGAATGTCGTGCTGACACGCGAACCCGGCGGTACACCGGGTGCGGAAGCCATTCGGGAACTCCTGTTGGACAATCGTCACGATTGGGATGTGCGAGCCGAGGCGCTCTTGTTTGCTGCGGCGCGCTCCGATCATGTTGAGAACGCTATTGGCCCTGCGCTCGACCGGGGTGACTGGGTTGTATGCGATCGCTTCATCGATTCATCACGCGCCTACCAGGCGGGTGGAGACGATTTGTCGGATGATGCTATCCTTTCGCTGCACACAATCGGTTCCTTCGCTCTCATGCCCGATGTGACATTCCTCCTTTATGCTGAAACAGACGCCATCGCCTCACGCCTCGCCGCGCGCGATGGAGACGAATCCGACAGGATCGGCGGACGGCCCGCGGAATATCACGCGCGGGTCGCCCAACGCTTCCGCGATCTGGCCGCGATGGACCCCGAACGATTCATATTGATCGACGCTTCAGGAACGCCCGATGTGGTGCATGAGCGCGTATTGCGGGCGATGGCACCCTTGTTGGGGGAGGGCGGTTGAGCCTCCTGCCTGCCGACTATATCGGCCACGAGGATGCCTGGATCGAATGGCGCCGCGCACTTGGCGGTGAGCGCATGCACCATGGCTGGATCCTTTCCGGGCGAAAGGGCGTGGGGAAATCCGCCTTTGCATTGGCCGCTGCCCGTGAATTGGTCGCCGAGGACGGTGTGCCGCAGCCGACGGGAGAGCATCCGGACGTAATCTACCTCTCGCACCCGCCCAAGAATGATGGCGAGGCGAAGAAGGCGGCGGAAGGCAAGCCGTACGAGCGAGCGCGTAACATCAAGATCGACCAAGTTCGCAAGCTGCAGCAGCGGTTGAACACGCGCCCGACGGTCGGATCGCGGCGGGCGGTCATTATCGATCCGGCCGACGACATGGAACCGAGCGCGGCAAATGCCCTTCTTAAGACCCTTGAAGAGCCACCGCAGGGGACGTTTGTCATCCTCGTCGCGCACCGTATCGGTCGATTGCTCCCGACTATCCGTTCACGCTGCCGGATATTGAACTTCCCGCGCGTTTCCGATGCGGACATGGAAGCCGTGCTGGCGCGCGAAGCTCCCCAAGCGACAGGCGAAATGCGAGCTGCTGCAATCGCAGCAGCCAGCGGCTCGCCTGGCGCTGCCATCGATTTTGTGGAACTCGATCTCGGCAAAATCCACACGCTGATGCAGCAGATAGCCGATAACGGCGATCCGGATTTCGGGCTGCGCGGTCGGTTGGCAGCAGCCATGGGAGCGCGTCCCTCACGTGAGAAGCAGCTGGCGGCAATCGAACTGGCGCGTGCAGTCGTGGCGGCAAGGATGAACTCGGTGGCGCAAGCCGAGATACCTGAGCTCGTCAAAACCCACAGCGCGCTAGTGCGGCTGTCCGCACAGGCTCCAACCGCGAATTTCGATCCGGGCCTCCTGATAATGGAAGTCGGTACGCTGCTAACCGGCCTTGCAGCTTCCCATAGCGCAGCCTAGGGAAGCCGCCATAATGGCAGACCCTTTTTATCTCACCACCGCAATTCATTATCCCAATGGCAAGCCGCATATCGGGCACGCCTATGAGACCATCGCAGCCGATGTGCTGGCGCGCTTTCATCGCCAAATGGGACGGGATGTTCGGTTCCAGACCGGCACGGACGAGCACGGTCTGAAAATGGCGCAGAAAGCGCGAGACCTTGGCACAACGCCGCGTGCCCTGGCGGACGAAATGTCGGGATATTTCCGTGAATTATTTGACCGGCTTGATATTTCGTATGATCGTTTCATCCGCACCAGCGAGGACGAACATCACCGTGCCAGCCAGGCAATCTGGAAGGCAATGGAAGCCAAGGGCGACCTTTATCTCGACCGCTACGAAGGCTGGTACTCGATCCGTGACGAAGCCTATTACGATGAAAGCGAGCTTGTCGAAGGGGAGGGCGGCGACAAGCTATCCCCGCAGGGCACACCGGTCGAATGGACCGTGGAGGAAAGCTGGTTTTTCCGCCTCTCCGCCTATCAGGACAAGCTCCTAGCGCTTTATCGCGACCAGACCGATTTTATCCGCCCTGAAAGCCGTCGCAACGAAGTCATGCGCTTTGTCGAAGGCGGGTTGCGTGATCTTTCCATCAGCCGGACGAGTTTCGACTGGGGTGTAAAGGTTCCGGGTGCAGAAGACCATGTCATGTACGTCTGGGTCGATGCACTCACCAATTACCTGACGGGACTCGGTTATCCCGACCAAACCGATGACATGGCCAAATTCTGGCCCGCCGACCTTCACCTGATCGGGAAGGATATTACCCGCTTTCACGCCGTCTATTGGCCTGCCTTCCTGATAAGCGCCGACATCGCGCCGCCAAAGCAGGTATTTGCGCACGGATTTTTGCTGAACAAGGGCCAGAAGGAGAGCAAATCTGTCGGCAACGTCACGGACCCGGCAGAACTTGCGGACCTCTATGGCGTTGACGTCTTGCGGTATTTCCTGCTGCGCGAATTCAGCTTCGGTCAGGATGGCAGCTATTCACGAGAAGCAATTGTAAACAGGTCGAATTCCGAGCTTGCAAACAGTTTCGGCAATCTCGCGCAGCGGACCTTGTCGCTGATCTTCAAGAATTGCGATGGCGCATTGCCTGCGATCGGCGGCAATACGGCGTCCGATGATGCACTGTTCGAGCACGTCGGGCGCGCTGTCCGGCAGGAGATCCCCGCATCCTTCACCGATCTGGCATTCGCGCAGGGTCTGGAAGCGTGGATGGGCGCGGTTTTTGCGTGCAACGCCTATATCGACGCCGAGGCGCCCTGGGCGCTCAAGAAAACCGATCCCGAGCGGATGAATACGGTACTGGCAACATTGTACGTTTGCATCGCGCAGCTCGCTGTTGCGGTCATCCCCGTCATGCCGAGCTCGATGGCCAAGCTGCTGGATGTTATGGGAATTGCCGGGGATCTACGTACACCCGACACCATCGGTTCAAACTGGTACCTGCCGCTCTCCGAAGCCGGATTCACCCTGGAAAAGCCACAAGGCCTGTTTCCGCGTCTCGAACTGCCCGAAACTGGCGAGGGCGAATGATGTTGATCGACAGCCATTGCCACCTCAATTACGAAGGACTTGCCGAGCGGCAGGAAGAGGTGCTCGCCAGTGCAAGGGCACTAGGGGTCCGCGGCTTTTTGAATATCTCCACCCGCGAGCGTGAATGGGGTGATGTGGTCGCCACAGCAGAGCGAGAGGGCGATGTCTGGGCGACTGTCGGCATTCACCCGCATGAAGCCGACCAACACGCTGACCTGGGGCGCGAAATCCTTTTGGAAGCCAGTCATCATCCGAAGGTCATCGGTCTGGGTGAAAGCGGACTGGACTACTATTACGACAAGTCTGACCGGACGGTTCAGCAGGACCTGTTCCGCATGCACATTGGCGTGGCACGCGAAACGGGCCTGCCGTTGGTCATCCATACCCGCGATGCCGATCAGGATACTGGCGATATCCTCGAGGACGAGATGGGGAAGGGAGCCTTCCCCGCACTCATTCACTGTTTTACGGCTTCGCCTGAATTCGGCAGGCGCGTACTCGACATGGGCTTGACGATCTCGCTTTCGGGCATAGTCACGTTCAAGAACGCGCGCGATCTGCAGGAATTTGCAAAAGAAATCCCGGCGGATCGCCTGTTGGTTGAAACCGACAGCCCGTTCCTTGCACCTGTTCCGCACCGCGGAAAGCCTGGCGAACCCGCCTTTGTCCGCGACACCGCCGAATTCGTAGCGCAGCTGCGCGAAACCGACGTGGAGGCGATCGGTAAGGTGACGACGGCCAATTTCTTCAAGCTGTTCACCAAGGCCGACGAACGGACGGTAGCATGAAGCTCATAGTCCTGGGCTGCGGGACATCGACAGGCGTGCCGCGCGTGGGGAACGATTGGGGAGCTTGCGACCCTGATAACCCTAAGAACCGCCGTACACGTGTCTCGATCATGGTCGAAAGCGCGTTGGGCAAACGCCTGCTGGTCGACACTTCGACAGATTTGCGTCAGCAACTGCTCGCCAATGATATCGAGGCGATCGACGGGGTCTTCTGGACGCATGACCATGCGGATCATTGTCACGGAATCGATGACTTACGCCCACTTCGCTTCGGCCGTAGCGCGGCGATCCCGGGCTTTGCGTCGAAATATACAGCTCAGCGGCTGCGCAAGCGGTTCGATTACGTTTTTGCCGGTCAATATGGTTATCCGACGATCGTTGATCTGGAAGAACTCGGGACCAAGCATATGCACGCAGGGTTCGGTCTGGAATGGATGGAAATGCCGCATGGACCGATCACTACGACAGCCTTTCGTTTCGATTCTGACGGAAAATCAATCGGCTACGCGACAGACTTCAGCGAATTGACCGATGAAATGGTAGACTTTTTCACCGATATTGACATCCTGGTGACCGATTGTTTGCGTCGTCAGCCTCATCCGACCCATGCGCATCTTGGAATGGCTCTTGAGTTCGCGGAACGCACGAATGCCGGGATCACCGTTTTGTCCCATCTCGACAAGAGCATGGATTTTGAGGCGGTTAGCTCGGAAATTCCATCCGACGTGCTGGTCGGCTATGACGGGATGAAACTGGAGGCGTGAGGAAAGGCTGACATGGGAAGTTTCGGCGAAGCGCATTGGGTATCGATCATCGCCATGCTCGGCTGGCTTGTTCTGGTGGCTGGAGCTTATCGTTCATATCAAGTGGATACGAGCAAGACGATCCGGATGGCATTGATCTGGGCTTCGATCTTTGCCGCGGTGGCATTTGTTTTCAGCATAATCAACTGACTAAGGGGAGAAGCTCTCACCCCCATCACCTGTCAGACTTAACATAATATATATTATCATTCGCCTAGCTGGAATGATCGGATGGAAATCGGTCGCCCCTATCCCAATTCAGCGAACCCAAAAACAAGCGTTCACTGCATCGCAGTCACCGCCCGAATAACGCCGCGGATCTCGGCAAGGCCTTTCATGCGGCCAATTGCCGAGTATCCCGGGTTTGTCGTTCGCGATACGTCGCCCAGCATAAGATGGCCGTGGTCCGGCCTGATGAAGATGTCGCGTCCAAGCCTTGCCTCGTTTTCGAGCAGATGCCGGATCACACGAACCATGTCGATGTCGCTATCCAGATGGCTCGCTTCGTAGAATGATCGTTGCTCATCAACATCGCGACAGACGCCGCGCAAATGTGCAAAATGTATCCGCTCGGCAAACTGGCTCGCCATATGCGGCAGATCGTTGTCGGGCCTGCTGCCATAGGTGCCGACGCAAAGCGTCATGCCATTGGAGGGATTCGGCATCGCGCCGAACAGGCGATCTAGGTCATCGGGTGTGCATATGATTCGCGGCAGGCCAAACATGTCCCACGGCGGATCATCGGGATGGATGGCGAGTTTGACGTCGAGTTTCTCCGCGACCGGCAACACACGCTCCAAGAAGCCAATTAAATTGCTCCGCAGCACGTCATGATCGACATCGGCGTAGCGTGCCAAGGCCTCGCGAAAATCCTCTAAGGAATAGGCATCGGTCATCTTACCGGGCAGCCCGGCTATGATCGTCTGCGTCAGCTGGGCCTCTTCCTCCGAGGACATTGCTGCATGCACCCGCTTTGCCCGCGCGATTTCATCAGGCTTGTAGTCAGCCTGCGCATCGTCCCGCTGCAGGATAAAGAGATCGAAAGCGGCGAATTCGTCCTGATCGAAGCGCAAGGCAAATACGCCGCTGGGCAATTGGTATCGCAGATCGGTGCGCGTCCAATCGATTACCGGCATGAAATTGTAGCAGATGGTCTTGATGCCTTCGGCTGCCAGATTTTCAAGCGAAGCGATCCATGCATCGACGTATTTCTCATGCCCGGGCGCAGCCAGCTTGATGTCGTCATGCACCGGGATGCTTTCCACCACGGTCCAGTGCAGCGGCGACATGGTGTCGTTTTGCTCTTCGATTAGCGCCCTGTGCGCAGCAATATCCTCGCGCCGCCATTCCTCTCCGATGGGGATTTGGTGCAATGCGCTGACGATGTCGGTTGCGCCGGTCTGCCGAATCTCATCGAGAGTCACCGGGTCATTCGGCCCGAACCAACGCCAAGACTCACGCATCGCTCAACCCCTACGCACCGATCATCGCCAAAAGGCCCTGGAAGCCCATATAGCCCGTGATCATCGAGAAGAGGAAGATGGCGAACAGGATGACATTCGTGAAAAACGTGTGCCGATGTTCGCCCATCAGATCAGCGCGGTTGCCGAGATAGATAATGCAGGCAATCGTGGCGGGCAAAAGCACCACGTTGAAGGCCTGCGATGCGATCATCACGAACAGCGGCCTCGCCTCGAAAAGCGGCACAACCAGCCCAAGCAGCGAAATGATGAGCACCATCACGCGATAGTTCGGGAGTGTCATGTCGCGCGGCGAATTTCGGTAATCACACAGCAGCCAGGGCAACATCAACACATTGGGAAATTGCGAGGAAACGCCGGCGGCGATGATACCCGTAGCGAAGATTGAAACCGCAAACGTCCCTGCCAGCGGCTCCAGCAAGGTGATCATCTGCGACGGCGCGTCGAGACCGATCCCCTCCGCATAGAGAGTGCCTGCGGCGGCCGCCATGATCGCAGCACTGATAACGAACATCATGGTCACGGCGAAAAGCGCGTCACGGTTCTGCTGTTTGCTGTCAGCAATAGTCCACCCGGCCTCTTTCACCAGGGTTGTCCTGATAATGAAAAGTCCGGAAAACAGCGTTGTCCCGACCATTGAAGCGATCAGAAGCAAAGGCCCCTGCCCTCCTGTTTCACTTGCCGGAACATCGGGAACTGACGGGATCAATCCGCGCATGACTTCGAGCGGCGGCGGCGCAAGAATCAGGAAATTGAGCACGAAGCTGGCCGCCATGATGGCCACGATCACGGCGAGTGAACGTTCGAACACCTGCGTGCGGCCATTCCAGAATATCAAGTAGACAAGCCCGATGAAGAACGCCGCCCAGTAGATCGGGGCGATGCCGCCGCTCACGAAATTCTTGGACCATTCGAAGCTTATCTCGGCGACAATTCCCATGACGCCCATCACGCTGCCGGCGACGCCAGCGGTCAGCGCGACAATAAAGAACAGGCCAACGATCGGGTGGATGTGCTTGCGGAAGGCCTGAAGAGCAGTCTCTCCGGTCACCAGCGTGAAACGGCCATAGGTCGTGATCATCACATAGGTAGCGACGCAGGATATAAGCACCGTCCAAAGCAGCGACATGCCGTAGCTTGCCCCCGCCTTCGCCATCGTTGTGACACTGCCGGTGCCGATGTTGAAACCCAGCAGGAATATTCCCGGCAGAAACAACGCGAGTTTGCCTTTCAGCCCGCTTGGCCGCTCGGATTCCATATAGTGCTCTCTCCCCTTCCCCGTCTTGGCAGAAGCCGCAGCACGGGAAAAGGCTTGGTTGTGCATATGCTATTGCCGCACTGGTCGGCACCGTGCGGACTTGGTAACCGCAGCTGACATTGGACCTATCTGAAAGCGCTCAACGCCATGCCCAACCAAATGCAGCGACTTCTCGAGATCATGGCGCGCTTGCGAGATCCCGATAAGGGTTGCGAATGGGATGTGGCGCAGACTTTCGAGACAATCGCGCCCTATACGATCGAAGAGGCCTACGAGGTCGCCGATGCAATCGAGCGGGCCGATATGGAGGATTTGCGGGGAGAATTGGGCGACTTGCTGCTGCAAGTGGTCTTCCACGCGCGGATGGCCGAGGAAGCTGGCGACTTTGCGTTCGAAGATGTGGCGCGCTCAATTTCAGACAAGATGGAAGCACGGCATCCGCATATTTTCGGCGACGAAGGCGGCATCATGGATGGCAAGCAATGGGAAGATCTGAAAGCGGCTGAACGCGCGTCAAACGGATCTCAAAGCGCCATGGACGGTGTCGCGACTGCCTTGCCCGCATTGCTTCGTGCGCAAAAGCTGCAAAAGCGAGCGGCACGCGACGGTTTCGACTGGCCCGACACTGAAGGTCCGGCAGACAAGCTGGCTGAAGAGATGCAGGAATTGCGCGATGCTTCGCCCGAGCAGAAATTCGAGGAAGCCGGCGACTTGCTGTTCGCGGCAGTCAATCTGGTGCGCGCCTATGGCATTCCTCCGGAAGACGCGTTGCGCGCCGCCAATGCCAAATTCGAACGTCGGTATCGCGGAATGGAAGCTTTGGCAGACGGCGACTTTTCAAAGCTCGGTCTCGATGCGCAAGAAGCCTTGTGGCAACGTGTCAAGAAATCCGAAGTCTAACTTGCAAGTGACTCAAACCGGCCGAATTCTTTGTCAGTAAGGCGAACTTCGATCCGGCGCTCAGGCCCGGTTTCGCCATCGCCCACCTCGACTTCATCTAGAACTTCGCCATGCGCGTGCAACCAGGCGATCCGTGCGCCATCGCTGGCGGGCAGCGTGAGTGAATAGGTCCGCGCGCCTTCTGTGAGGACGGCACCAAGTCTTTGTGCGAGCGCATCCACGCCTTCGCCCGTGATCGCAGAGATGGGCAAAATACTGTCATCAGCCTCGGCCAGAGCGGCGAGGTCCTCGAGCTCATCCTCGCCGAGCAGATCCCACTTGTTCCACACTTCGACGACAGGGGCATCAACACCGTTTCCGGCCTCGTCCACCACGCCCAGGTCCTGCAAGACTGCGAGCACTTGTCTTTTCTGCTGGGCGCTATCGGGATTGGCGATGTCACGGACGTGCAGCACGATATCGGCGGCTGTCACTTCTTCCAGCGTAGCGCGAAAGGCCGCCACCAATTGGGTTGGCAGGTCGGAAATGAAGCCCACTGTGTCGGACAAGATCGCCTTCTCGACACCTGGCAGGCCGATTGCACGCATAGTGGGATCAAGTGTGGCGAAGAGCAGGTCCTCTGCCATCACCTCCGCTCCCGTCATGCGGTTGAACAGGGTCGATTTCCCAGCGTTGGTGTAACCTACCAAGGCGACAATCGGCCAAGGCGCCCTTCCCCGCCGCTTGCGGTGCAATTCGCGAGTCTTGCGGACCTGTTCCAGTTCGCGGCGCAATTTGCCCATGCGCTCGCGGATCATCCGGCGATCGGCCTCGATCTGTGTTTCGCCCGGACCGCCAAGGAAGCCGAAGCCGCCGCGCTGGCGCTCAAGGTGGGTCCAGCTGCGAACAAGGCGGCTCTGCTGGTAATCGAGATGTGCCAGTTCCACCTGCAGGCGGCCTTCAGCCGTCGCAGCACGCTCACCAAAGATTTCGAGGATCAGGCCAGTTCGGTCGATAACCTTGCGGCCGATTTTCTCTTCCAGATTACGCTGCTGGATTGGCGAGAGTGCGCCATCAATGATGACCAGCTCAGCTTCGTGCAGCTCGCAATCGGTCTTGATACGTTGAACCTGGCCTTCGCCGAACAACGTGTTCGGGCGCACGTCACGTACATTGAGGACATAGCTTTCGGCGACGACGATACCGATGGCGAGCGCGAGCCCGCGCGCCTCTTCCAGGCGTGCGGACGGATCCTCACCACTGCGTTGCCCGCGAATTTCGGGACATACGATCAGTGCACGCGCGCCGCGCGTTACTTCGCCTTCAATGTCATCATCGACTATCAGAAGTCATCGCCTTCATGATCATCGTCATCCATACCATCGGTAAGGTCTACCGGGCTGGCAGGCTGGATGGTCGAAACGGCATGTTTGTACGCAAGCTGCACGTATCCATCGCGTTCGAGCAGCATGCAGAACAGGTCGTAGGAAGCGATGCGCCCCTGCAGCATCACGCCGTTTACGAGGAACATCGTCACCTGCACCCCAGCATCGCGTACCCGGCTGAGGAAGATGTCCTGCAACAGACGCTGTTTGCGATTCCCGTCGAAGCCCGTGTCGAAGCTGTCGGCATCTACCGGATCGCCCGGCATGATAGTTGAAATAGCGTGCTTGTAGACAAGCTGGGACTGCCCTTCGCGGCGAAGCAGGATCGAGAAATTATCAAACCACGTGATAATACCCTGCAGCTTTACGCCCTTGACCAGAAACATGGTCACAGAGGTTTTATCGCGCCGCAAATGGTTGAGGAAGAGATCCTGTAGATTGCCGTTCTTGCTCACCGATCCGGTGCCGCGCGCAGCGACGGGCTCCGCCGCGGGTGCTGGTTCCGGCTTCACGACTGGCTTCGCCGTTAGCGTTCCTTTGGCCATTGTTCTGACTCCATATTATTGGTCTTCCGAACTCCGGAAGACATTCTGGCCCTTCATGTATCAACGGGATACACGCAGTGACCGAACCTATTGTGCAGGTGCAACATGGCAGGTTTTAAAGAAACATTCGAGACAAGAAAAAGTTTCTTTGGAAATGATTCCGCTAGGGCGTGACTATTCCTTGTCACCGTCACCATTGCGGTCATTCATGCCCAACAGCTTGAGTTTGCGGTGCAAAGCCGAACGCTCCATTCCGATGAATCCCGCTGTCTTGGAGATATTTCCCGAGAACCGGCGTATCTGGATACGCAGGTATTCCCGCTCGAAGCTCTCGCGCGCCTCGCGCAAGGGGACACCCATCAGGTTAGACATTCCCGCACCATTGTCGGACGAACCGCCGGTGATTTCTTCGGGCAAAAGGTCGGGCGTAATTGTCTTGAAATCCTCTCGCGGTGCGAGGATGACCGTGCGCTCGATCACATTGCGGAACTGGCGAACATTTCCCGGCCAGTCATAGGCCTGCATGGCCGCCATGGCTTCCGGCGAGATTGCCGGCGGATTGAGACCCTGTTCGCGCGCGTAGCGGGTGAAGAAATGTTCGGCGAGCGCGGGAATATCGTCCCGCCGGTCGGCCAGTGGCGGAATTTCGATGGGTACGACGTTGAGGCGATAGAAGAGGTCTTCGCGAAAACGCTTCTCCTCGATCTCGATAAGCAGATCGCGCGCGGAGGATGATACGACCCGCACATCCACGCCAACCTGGCGATTACCACCAACCCGCACAAAGCTCTGATCCGTAAGCACGCGCAGGATTCGCGCCTGCGTGTTTTCCGGCATGTCGGCGACTTCATCGAGATAAAGCGTCCCGCCATCGGCCAGTTCCAGCAATCCTGGACGCACCAGTTTACCGTCTGCCTCCTCACCAAACAATTCGTGCTCGAACCTGTCGGGAGTGATCCGCGCGGAATTCACCGTGACGAATGCCTTGTCAGCGCGGGGGCTCCACGCATGGAGCAAGCGTGCAGCGACTTCCTTGCCTGCGCCTGCAGGTCCGCTGACAAGAACGCGGCTGCCTGTGTTGGCGACGCGTTTGAGCGTGGCACGCACCTGGTTGATGACCGAGGAATTACCGGTAAATTCATCAGGCGATGCCATACCTTCACGCAGACGCTCGTTCTCGCGCCGAAGCCGCTCTGTCTCAGTCGCGCGCTCGACCAGATGCAGCAGCTTACTAGCCTCGAAGGGCTTTTCGATAAAGTCCATCGCGCCGCGGCTGACCGCAGACACAGCCGTATCGATGTTGCCATGGCCGGAGAAAATAAGAACGGGGAGGCCGGGTTCACGTGCCTTGATCGCGTCGAGCACTTCCAGTCCATCACGCGGACTGCCGTGGAGCCAGACATCGAGCAGGACGAGGCTGGGCCGCCGCTCATCGATCATCGCAATCGCGCTCTCACTGTCGCCGGTGGTGCGGCAGTCATAGCCTTCATCGGTCAGGACACCTGCGACTAGGTCGCGGATGTCGCGCTCGTCATCGACTACGAGGATATCGAGTGCCATTTCAGCTATTCCTTCTCATGGTCATTCATCCCTGTCCGGACTTTCGGCCTGATCGACAGGGTTCATTGCGAAACGCAGGCTGGTGCGCGTCCCGCCTTCCGCGATGTTTGTGAAGGCGATCTCTCCGCCATGTTCTTCGACAATCTTTTTCACGATGGCGAGGCCAAGGCCGGTGCCCTTCTCGCGCGTGGTGACGTAGGGTTCGATCACGTTGACCCCGCCTTCGGGCAAACCGATCCCGTTGTCGGTCACATCCACCCTGATGAAACCTTCTTCAACGCTGACAGTCACGCCGATCCGGCCTTTCCAGTCGATCTCTGCGTCCTTGCCCCGCGATTCGACCGCTTCTGCAGCGTTCTTCAGAACATTCGTCATCGCCTGGCCGAACTGGTGCTTGTCACAGGCGATTACCGGGACTTCCTTGTCGGTCGAAAACCCATAGGCGATGTCAGGGTGCGCCACTTCCTGCAGGAAGAGCGCCTGGCGAACGAGGTCGACCGGGTCCTCCTGTCGGAACAGGGGCTTGGGCAGGCGCGCGAAGCTGGAGAATTCATCTACCATAGTGCGCAGAGCGCCAACTTGCCGCACGATCGTTCCCGTCAATTCATCGAACAGTTCGGCATCCTGCTCGATCTGCTTGCCGTAGCGCCGCTTCAGTCGCTCGGTCGCAAGCTGGATCGGAGTCAGCGGATTCTTGATTTCATGCGCGATGCGGCGCGCTACATCGGACCAGGCCGCCTGCCGCTGGTCGACGAGCTGACGCGTGATATCCTCGAACGTGATGACCAATCCTTCGGTCGCCGGCGAGATCTGCACCGCCAGTGTCAGCAGGTCGCCGCCACGATTGAACTGGATGATCTCGCTGGCCGAACCTTCCTGGATCAGTCGCCCAATTTCCGGCACGACCGCGCCAAGTTCCTGCCCGATCACCGCATCGTCCGGCGTCTCCAGCAGCAAGTTCTGCGCCGAACTGTTCATCAGCAGGATGCGCCCTTCCCCGTCGAGGGAAATGATCCCGGCAGTAATGGATTCGAGTACCGCCTCCATGAAGGCACGCCTTTCGGCAAGTTGCGCATTAGCCCCGAGCAATGCGTCTGTTTGCCGCTCGATCTGCGAACTCATGCGGTTGAAGGCGCGGTTTAGCAGGCCGATTTCATCCTGACCGGTGCGCCCGGCGACACGCATGGCGTAATTGCCACTACCGATCTCACCCGCAGCTGTGGCTAGCTCGGCCAACGGCTTCACTTGCCGGTCGGCAAAGCGAAGCGCGGCGTAAACAGCTATGCCCACCAGTGCGAGAGAGACAAAGAAAAGCGCGACATTGAATTGCAGTTGAAGAACGCGGGCGCGTTGCGTCAGGTCTGCATAGGAGCTCACAACACTCTGGGCTTGCCTATACAGCCGCGCGGCCTCGGGTTGGGCATCCCGGGCAACATAAAGATAGAGCTCCAGCTCACG
The DNA here is from genome assembly GCF_037996805.1 of Erythrobacter alti. Classification (NCBI taxonomy): domain Bacteria; kingdom Pseudomonadati; phylum Pseudomonadota; class Alphaproteobacteria; order Sphingomonadales; family Erythrobacteraceae; genus Erythrobacter; species Erythrobacter alti. The sequence continues at coordinate 102,534 of NZ_JBBNAX010000005.1, forward strand.
GTCGAGCAGTGCGACAGCCTCCGTGCGTTCCGGTGTCGAGGCGACTGTGAACCCCTGCCCGTCACGAAGCGGCTGCACGCTGCCGGTTGTGATGCGCTGTCGCTCCCGGTCATCCTCCGGGTCAGCGAGCGCGATCAGGCGATAGTCGCCAGTTTCCGTCAAACGAATGATCGCACCTTCGCTCAGATCACGAGAATAGACCTGGAACAGAAACTGGTCGACGAATTCCGCGCTTGTGACGGGGACATTCTGCATAACGAAACGCATGTCTCCGGCCATCGCGACGGCGTTGTTGCCTACGTCGCGCTGGTTCTCGTCATAGTAGCCTTCAGCCAGATCATTGGCATTTTCCATGATACCGCGAGAATTATCCGAGAACCAGAATTCCACGCCCGACTGAAACAGGATCGACGCAAAGACGGCCACGAACAGAGTCGGAATCGCTGCGATCACTGAGAAAAAGAACACCAGATTGACGTGAAGGCGCGCCGTATTGTTCGCGGTCCGGCGGATTGCCATGCGCCTGCCCCAAAGCACTACCAGTCCCAAGGCTGGGATGAGCGTGCCCAGCAGAAGCGCCGCAGCTTGCTCCGATGGCATCAGGTCGCTGCTGTTGGCGCGCGCGGATATTGTGAAATAAGCCGTCACCAGCATTACAACGAGCGTGATGGCGCACAGCAGTTCGAGCCATAGGAAAAGATTCAGCCGGCGCGCTGCGACTTGCGCTCGCCGCCACCAGCGCGAACGCTTCCTCGCGGTTTGCTCCGCTTCAAGAACAGGCGTGGTGGCCACGTTGCAGAGTTACAACGGCACTGTTGCCATTTTGCAAGTGCTTTCTGCCCGAGTGCGATCAGCCGGGGCTGAAATCCTCTGGATCAATGCCAAGGTCTGCGAGACGCTTTCGCAAGGTGTTGCGATTGATGCCAAGCATCTGTGCCGCCTTGAACTGGTTGCCCGCAGTCCGCCGGAGCGCGTGACAAAAGACCGGCCGTTCCAGTTCTGCCAAAGCGGCGTGGTAAAGCTCGCCATCACCAAATCGTTGCGTGGAGAGCCACTGCGTTACCGCTTCTCCGATCTTGCCTTCTTGGCCCTCTCCAGCTGCGCCGCTGTCGGGGCGGTCGTCCAGCACATTGGCAATAGTAGCCGCATCGATCACGTCTTCCCGGGCCAGCAGAGCGGCTCGATACACGAGGTTCTGCAATTCGCGCACGTTTCCGCGCCAGCTTTGCTGTTCAAGCAAGCGGGCTGCACCGCCGGAAAGCCCACGGCGCGGCAAGCCGTCCTGCGTCGCGCGGCTGAGAAAATGGCGTGCTAGGGGCTCGACATCGCCTTCGCGCTCACGCAGTGGCGGAAGCTTGATCGGAACGACATTCAGGCGATAGTAGAGGTCTTCGCGGAACGTCCCATCGTCGATAAGCGGCGCAAGATCACGGTTGGTAGCGGCTATGATACGAACATCGACCGCGATTTCTTCGCTCCCGCCCACGCGCCTGATGCGCCCCGATTGTAATGCACGCAGCAACCGCGTCTGCGCTTCGGCAGGCATGTCGCCGATCTCGTCGAGGAACAAGGTTCCCCCGTTGGCCTCTTCGAATTTGCCGATGTTGCGGGATGTCGCGCCGGTGAAGGCGCCCTTCTCATGACCGAACAGTTCGCTCTCGATCAATTCGCGCGGAATGGCAGCGGTGTTTACCGCCACAAACGGACCGGTCTTGCGGCCGCCCAACTCGTGAATTGCTTCTGCAACCAGTTCCTTTCCAGTGCCGCTTTCGCCCAGCACCAGCACCGAAAGATCATTGTGCAGCACACGGGTGATCAACCGATAGACATCCTGCATTGGCTTGCTGCGTCCGATAAGTGGAAGCCCGTCACCTTGTTCTGAAGCTTCTGCCGAGCCTTGCGCAGCCGAGTCCGCTGCCTGCCGGGCGGCGCGCACGACTTCTTCAAGATCGAACGGCTTGGGAAAATACTCGAAAGCACCGCGATCGATGGCGCGCACCGCAGTATCGAGGGTGTTCTGTGCTGAAAGGATAATGATCGGCAATTCGGGAAAGGCATCGCGGACCTTGCCCAAGGTTTCAATCCCATCGCCATCGGTCAGCATGACATCGGTCAGCATGACGTCATAGCGTCCACCCGCCAGCGCCGTATCCCTGCCCGCCACGCTGTCTTCTACATCGACGGAGAAACCTTCCCCCTCAAGACCGGCCGTGATCACCGTAGCGATCGCGTTGTCATCCTCTACCAACAATGCGCGGCGGCTCATTTTCCTGTATCCTTATTTGCTTGCTGTCGCGCCATCGGCAGGTGGATGCGAAAATGCGTCCACCCCCCCGCTTCATCACGTTCGTGGCTGACACGCCCATCCATGTCGCGCACCAATTTCTGTACGAGGGCAAGGCCGAGGCCTTGGCCATTGGTCTTGCTGGTGACGAAGGGTTCGAAAATATGGTCGCGCACAGCCGGGTCGATGCCGGAGCCATTGTCGCTGACCTGCACTTCGATCGGCAGTTTTACCGGGCGACCGAGGCGCATCACGTTCATCACGATACCGCTTACAAAGCGCGTGCGGACGATTACTTGTGGCGCGACATTTCCCGTAGCTGCTGCGTCGCGTGCATTTGCCAGCAGATTAACCAGCACCTGCACCAGTGCCCCATCATTGGCGAGCACTGGTGGCAGCGACGGATCAAATTCCTCACGCCAGGCTACCGTATCCGGGCTCGTCAAGCGCACCGTTTCCAGTGCGCGGCGGATAGACTGGTACAGATTGATAGCCGAAACAGGCTCTGAATGCTCCCGCCCGAGGCGCTGCATCCGGTCGATCAACTGGGCGATCCGGTCAACCTCGTCGGCAATGAGGCCGGTCAGCTTGCGCTCCCCTTCTCCCAATTTACGACCAAGCAATTGTGCAGCACCGCGAATAGCTGCAAGCGGGTTCTTGATCTCGTGCGCGAGCACGGCCGGACCGCGTAATGCGGGTCGCCTGGCCTGTTCCTCGAACCGTTCTTCCTGGCTTGCATCGGATAAGGTGACCACGCGCCAGCCCGGATAATTCCCGACAGTGGAGATGGTCAGATTGACCCGCAATTTGCGTTCGCCAACTTCCACATCCAGCCCGCGAGCAATCATCTGCGCGTCAGCTTGTGTCAGCTGGTCGCGGATGCGCTCCTGTACGACCGTCATAATGTCGAGCAGAGGATGTCCAACAAATCGGGACGCACTCGCTCCAAGCAAGGCTTCCGCCGCCGGATTTAGCTCCGCGACTTTATGGTCCGGTGCGATCAGCAGCATCGCAAACGTCAGTCCGCCGATCTGTTCGCGCGGGCTCGGCGTTTCGCCATGCAATTCAGCGTGACTCACGCGGCACGGCGCCGCAGGAACGGCTCGTAGAAGCGCTCGAGCTCGCCCAACACCTGTTTCGCATCATCGATGAAATTCACCTTGTTGCGGAAGTCGGCGCTGCCGTGCAGGCCCTTGGTATACCAACCCAGATGTTTGCGCGCGATCTTCACGCCGACATCCTCGCCATAATGTTCGAGCATACCGTTGTAATGTTCGATGATAGCTTCGTATTGCTCGTCGAAGCTCGGGCTTTCCAGCTTTTCGCCGGTCTTCCACCAGTGCATCACCTGGCCGAGCAGCCACGGCTTGCCGTAGGCCCCGCGCCCGATCATCAACCCGTCGGCACCCGACTGCTCGAGCGCGGTGGCGGCATTTTCGATCGTGCAGATATCGCCGTTGACGATGATCGGTATATTTACCGCGTCCTTGACCTTGCGGACAAAGGACCAGTCGGCCTCGCCCTTGTACATCTGGTTGCGCGTGCGGCCATGCACGGTCACCAGTTTCACGCCCAGATCCTCTGCAATGTGCGCGAGTTCAGGAGCATTGAGGCTGGCGTGGTCCCAACCCATGCGCATCTTCACCGTGACGGGCACGTTGACCGCCTTCACTGTCGCTTCCATCAGCTTACGGGCAAGCGGCACCTCGCGCATCAGCGCGCTGCCGGCAAACTGGCCGGTGACCTTGCGAACCGGACAGCCGAAATTGATGTCGATGATGGCAGCGCCCTGGTCCTCACTCAGCCGTGCCGCGTCGGACATGCTTTCGGGATCGCAGCCGACAAGCTGCATCGAAACCGGGTCCTCGCTCTCATGCCAGCGGGCTTTCTGGATAGATTGCCGCGTCTCACGGATGGCTGCTTCGCTGGCGATCATCTCGGTCACATTGAGACCCGAGCCATAGCGCCGCACCAATTGACGGAACGGCATATCAGTCACCCCCGTCATCGGCGCGAGCACGACCGGGCAATCAATCCGCACGGGACCGATTTCAATAGGCGTTATCGCCGGAGGAATTGGGCTAATAGTGTCGTTCATTTGCTTGTGCCTAAAATATAGGCAGGCGCATAGTGGATTGCGAGCCGCGGCTCAAGCAGGTAGCGCGCAGCACGTCATGAGCGGTTCCTTCCCTCCTCACCAGTCATTCTCGGCAGTGATCGTTGCTGCTGGCAAGGGCCTGCGCGCCGGCCAGGATTTGCCCAAGCAGTTTACGATGTGGCGCGGCAAGCCGGTGCTTCGCCACTCAGTAGACGCGCTCGCCGCTGCCGGAGCGACGCAGATCGTGGTTGCTATTCCCGATGGCGCAGAGGCGCTCGCACAGGAAGCGTTGAGCGGGCTGGACGGCGTGACCTTCGTCACCGGTGGAGCCACGCGGCAGGACAGCGTGCGGCTGGGCCTTGAGCAATTGACCGAAAAAGCGCCTGATCACGTGTTGATCCACGACGCTGCCCGGCCCGATTTGCCCGCAACAGTGATCGAGCGCTTACTGAATACGCTTGCCGAGCATCCGGGCGCGATACCCGTGCTCCCGCTGGTGGACAGCCTCGTGACAACAGACGGCGAGATCATGACCGGCAGCGCCGCGCGCGAGGAAATGCGCCGAGTCCAGACACCTCAGGCATTCCGCTTTTCCGATATCATTGGCGCCCATCAAGGATGGGAAGGAGCAAGCAGTGCTGGCGATGATGCGCAGGTGCTGCGTGCCGCTGGTCTGGATGTCGCGCTGGTTGATGGTGACGAGCGGCTACACAAACTTACCTTTGCAGAGGATTTCATAGATCACCCCGCCCCGCCCTTGCCTGCTATGCGTGTCGGCTCCGGGTTTGACGTCCACCGCCTGATAGATGGCGAAGAGTTATGGCTGTGCGGCGTGAAGATCGACCATCATAAGGGGCTCGCCGGTCATAGCGATGCCGATGTCGGGCTTCATGCCGTGGTCGATGCCATTCTCGGCGCATCTGCCCTTGGTGATATTGGTGACCATTTCCCTCCCAGCGACCCGCAATGGAAAGGTGCCCCGTCCTCCCGTTTCGTGGAACATGCTGTCAGACTGGCTGCTGAGGCAGGATGGAGCATCGGCAATGTCGATCTAACGCTGATTTGCGAAGCGCCCAAGGTCGGACCACATCGAGACGCCATGCGCGCACGACTTGCCGATCTGTTGGGCGTTCCGGTACAATCGGTCAGTGTCAAAGCGACAACAACCGAAAAACTCGGCTTCACTGGCCGCGGCGAGGGAATCGCGGCGCAAGCGGTGGCAACTCTTGTTACAAAGGTAGGCTCTTGATGAGCGAGACGAACCTTCCCGACGATGTTTTCCAACTCGCACAACGGGTGGTCGAAGAAAACGTGGCCGCCGGCCGCAAGGTCGTGCTCGCAGAGAGCTGCACTGGCGGATTGGTAGCTGCGGCCCTTACCGAGATCGCTGGCAGTTCTGCTGTGCTGGATCGTGGCTTCGTGACCTATTCAAACGGTTCGAAGCAGGACGAACTGGGCGTTCCTTCGGACATTATCGAAGCATTCGGGGCTGTCTCCATCGCCTGTGCTTTCGCCATGGCACAAGGTGCGCTCGATCATAGCGATGCCGACGTGGCTGTTGCCATCAGCGGCATTGCCGGCCCCGATGGAGGCACCGATCTCAAGCCGGTTGGCACTGTGGTGTTCGCGAGGGCCATTCGCGGCGAGCCAGAACCGATTGCCGATGAACGCCTGTTCGAAGGCGAAAATCGCGCCGGAGTTCGCCGTCAGGCGACGCTTTGTGCGCTGGAATTGTTGCTGCCGTAAAGCTCTTGCGCGCGGGCTTCGAACGCGGAGACCATCTTACGAAAAGCGCGGTCGATATACTGGCCGGCAAGAGTTTCGAACATCAGGTTCTTGAACGTGAAGTCGACGCAGAAGTCGATTTCACAAGCCCCATCGCCCACATCACGGAACGTCCAGTTATTGTCGAGATCGCGCAGCGGCCCGTCGATATAATGGACGTTGATCGAATGCGGACGCTCTTTCACGACCTTTGACGTGAATTTCTCGCGCAAAGCCTTGAAGCCAACAAGCATGTCGGCCGTCATTTCGCTATCGCTGTCGCGCCTCACGCGTGTTGCAATTACCCACGGCAGGAACTCGGGATAATTGTCGACGTCGGCGACGAGATCGAACATTTGCTCCGCGCTGTAGGGGAGCCGCCTTGTTTCACGGATCGAAGGCATCAGGCCTTGGCCTTCGCTTTCGCCAATTTTGCCTCCCGCGCAGCCCGCATTTCAGCGAAATCATCGCCTGCGTGATAGCTGGAACGCGTCAACGGAGTGGAGGCCACCTGTAGGAAACCCTTGGCCCTCGCAATTGCGCCATAGGCGTTGAATGCCTTGGGCGTCACGAACTCCTCGACGGTGGCGTGCTTGGGGGTCGGCTGGAGATATTGCCCCATCGTCATGAAGTCGACATCGGCACTGCGCATGTCGTCCATCACCTGGTGTACTTCCAGACGCTGTTCGCCCAGTCCGAGCATGATGCCGGACTTGGTGAAAATCAATGGATCGTGGCTCTTCACCTCTTCCAGCAATCGCAGCGAGGCATAATAGCGCGCGCCGGGGCGAATCGTCGGGTAAAGTCGCGGAACCGTTTCGAGATTGTGGTTGTAAACATCTGGCTGCGCTTCACAAATCGCTTCGACTGCGGGGCGCATCTTGTTGCGGAAATCGGGCGTGAGAATCTCGATTGTCGTATCAGGAGTCTCCCTGCGAAGCGCCTTGATGACCTTTACGAACTGGCTCGCACCACCGTCGGGAAGGTCGTCACGGTCGACGCTGGTGATAACGATGTGCTCCAGCCCCATCTTGGCAGCCGCGACAGCGGTATTCTCCGGCTCCATCGGATCGACGATGCGCGGCATTCCGGTCTTCACGTTGCAGAAGGCACAGGCCCGCGTGCAGACGTCGCCCAAGATCATCACCGTGGCGTGCTTCTTCGTCCAGCATTCGCCGATATTCGGACACGCCGCTTCTTCGCACACCGTGTTCAAATTGAGCTCGCGCATGAGCTTGCGCGTTTCGTGATAGCCCTTGGAAGTAGGCGCTTTTACGCGAATCCAGTCAGGCTTGCGCTGGCGGACCGGGCGGTCGCCCTCGGGTGCAGGTGCATTGGAGAGATCAGTCATTTCGCTGCCCACTTAGGATAGGCTCTTGCCAGTGGCAATGCCGCACGGCAGGAGAACACGTATGCGAACCGAATCCTCCGCCATGAGCGACCTTCTTAACGGCTATCGCCGATTCCGTGAAAATGACTACGCCGAAGAGCATGATCGCTGGGCGCAGCTTGCGACCGGCCAGGCACCCAAGACGATGGTGATTTCCTGCTCGGACAGCCGCGTCGATCCGGCGCAAATCTTCGATGTTGCTCCGGGCGAGCTGTTCGTCGTGCGAAATGTCGCCGCCCTTGTTCCGCCCTTCGAGACTACACCTGGCCAACATGGTGTTTCAGCCGCGCTGGAATTCGCGGTGCAGTTCCTGAATGTGGAGCAAGTCCTTGTACTTGGCCACGGCATGTGCGGCGGCTGCAAGGCCGCGCTTACGCAGGATTTGCATGGCAATGCGCTGGGCGAAGGCGGGTTTGTCGCCAAATGGATCGATATGCTCGACGAGGCGCGCGAACCTATAGCGGCTTCACTGGGCACCACCGGTCGCGACGCTGAGCGCGCGATGGAACTGGCAGCGGTGAAAGTCAGCCTGCAAAACCTGCGAACATTTCCCTGCGTGCAAGAGAAAGAGCCGAGCGGCGAACTGACCTTGCGCGGAGCCTATTTCGCCATCTCGGATGGCGTGCTGCACGTCCTTGACGAGGAAACCGGGGAGTTCGCTCCGGCATAGACCATGCGCGCCTTGCACTCCCCTGTCCGCACCGCCATTTAAGCGTTCATGCCCGAAGCCACACTCAAGAACATCGCCCTTCTGATCGATGCCGACAATGCCAGCCATGCAGGCATTGATCCGGTGCTTACCGTTCTGGCGGAACTGGGTCAGGTCAACATTCGCCGCGCCTATGGCAATTGGGCAAAACCGGCCTTGTCCAACTGGAACAAGATCACGCATCGCTTCGGCCTTCAGCCGATGCAGCAATTCGACCTGACCAAGGGCAAGAACGCGACCGATATCGCTATGGCGATTGACGCGATCGACTTGCTTAATGCGGGAAAGGTCGACGGGTTCGGAATCATGAGCAGCGACAGCGATTTTACGCCGCTCGTCACCCGGTTACGCCAGGACGGAATGATCGTGTACGGGTTCGGACAAAGCAAGGCTCCCGAAGCATTCAAGTCAGCTTGCACACGCTACATCGACGTCGACCAGTTGATCCGCACAAATTCTGCCGATGACAAGTCGGGGGAGGCTGCACCACTCGACAAGGATCTGATCGACTTGCTGGGCGACGCGTGGAAAGCTGCCAGCCGTGATGATGAAGGATTCGCCCGCCTCCACGAAGTCGGACAGATCGCGGGAAATCGATCCAGCTTCGACGTGCGCAATCACGGCTTCAAGCGTCTGTCCGATCTGATGCGCGCCGCGAGCGACAACTTCAAGATGGAACGGCGTGATGACAAGCAGCTTTACGTCAAGCGGCTGCGTTAGGCCGAAACCAATCGCAAGCTAGCCCGTTAGTACCCCAAATCAAACCGGGGATACCAATGGTCGACAAATCCGAAAAATTCAATTGGCTGGTCCGCGTTGGCTACTTCAGCCGCGCGATCCTGTACGCTGTGCTTGGCCTCATCGCCCTGACGAGTGCCGACCAAATTGCACAGGGGACGGACGGCATCTTCCAGGCTATTGAAAACTACCCCGCGGGGACGGTGATTTTGTGGATCATGGTCGTCGGCCTCCTTGCCTATGCGCTGTTCCGCTTCTGCTCTCCCTTGTTCGACATCGAGAACAACGGTTCTGACACGAAGGGCTGGGCGAAGCGCATCGGTCATGCGGGAAGCGGCATCGGACATCTGGTCCTTGCCTATTCCGCGTTCCAGTTTGCCAGCAATTCCGGCGGCAGTTCAGGTGGCGGCGCGCAGGGTGCCGCCTCCGGTGTTCTCTCGATGGACTTTGGCGGCGTAATTCTTGGACTCTTGGGCGTAGCGTTTTTCGTGACCGCGATCTTCCAGTTCAAGAAGGGCATATCGGGCGAATTCATGCACCGCATCTCAAACGCAGCGCCCGATTTCACGCGCTGGCTTGGCGGAGCCGGATATTGCGCACGCGGCGTAGTCTATGCCGTGATCGGCTGGTCGTTATTCAAGGCCGGTTTCATGTCCGCTGGCGCAGAGCAGGTGAAGACGCTTGGTGATGCCGTTGCCAGCCTTGCCGGCGCAGGCCTGATATTCACCGTCACCGCGATCGGCTTGCTCTTGTTCGGCGTGTTTAGCCTTATCCTTGCGCGCTACCGGATCATCCCTGATCTCGACAGCAGCGCCGGTGTACCAAGCTTCCGCGCATAATCGAGCGAATTGACCCGGTCATGAGCAAGACAGCGCAACTCTACCGCATGGTGACGGACGAGCACACATGCCCATACGGCATCAAGTCCAAATACCTGCTCGAGAAGAACGGGTACGAGGTCGAAGACCATCACCTCACAACCCGTGAGCAAACCGATGCCTTCAAAGCCGAACATGACGTCAAGACGGCGCCGCAGACGTTTATAGATGGCAGGCGCATTGGTGGGCACGAGGCACTCCGCGCGCACTTCGGCAAGCCATTACCTGACCAGAACGCAACGAGCTACCGCCCCGTCCTGGCCGTCTTCGCGGTGGCCTTGGGCCTCGCGCTCTCACTCAGCTGGTGGTCTCTCGGTGAGTTGCTGACGGTTCGAGCCGCCGAATGGTTCATCGCGTTTTCAATGGCCATGCTGGCCATGCTTAAACTGCAGGATGTCGAAAAATTCTCTTCGATGTTTCTCGGTTATGACCTGCTGGCCAAGCGATGGGTGCCTTACGCCTACGCTTATCCCTATCTGGAAGCACTCGCGGCGATCCTGATGGCCGGACGTGTGCTGCCGTGGATATCTATCCCGGTAGCAGCGGTAATCGGCACCATAGGTGCAGTCAGCGTGTCTTATGCAGTCTATGTCCAGAAGCGCGAGATCAAATGCGCGTGCGTGGGAGGAAGTGCCAACGTGCCGCTCGGCTTCGTTTCGCTCAGCGAGAATCTGGCGATGATGGGAATGGCCGGGTGGATGCTTGTCAGGCCAACCCTGAGTTAGATCACGCGCCGCAATTGACTGTGCCGGTGCCGGTGTAGACGACCCGGTCCCAGCGATCATAGAGCCACATCGTGCCTTCGTGAGTAGTGCCCTCGATCTCGCCTTCTGTCATCGGCTCTTCGATATTGAGGCGCAGCGAGTACAGGCGGCCGTTGTAGAGTGAGCGCGTCTTGGCCGGAAGCTCGCGAGAGCCTGGATCAGCTGCGAAGCGCACCATTTCATCATCGATCTTCATATAAGCGTCGGTTTCGCGTGCGATCACCCGCACACCCATGCTCGTGCCAGGCGCATAGGAGCAGGCCAGACCAAGCAGGTCGTTCGCTTCGATATCGGGATACGTAATTGTTTCCGGAATGACTTCTCCCAAGGGAGGGCCAGCTTCATTCGCTTCACGAACGCGATCGACCACCGCCGCATTCTCGCTTTCGATTTCAGCGTCCGGTGGAGCCTCGCCGCACGCAGTCGCCAATAGGGCGATGCCGGTAATCGTAACGCGTAGCATCAATGCCTCCCGAACAGTTTTTCAACGTCGTCCATCGACAGTTTGACCCAGGTGGGTCTGCCATGATTGCACTGTCCTGAACGCGGCGTCGACTCCATTTCGCGCAGTAAGGCATTCATTTCCGCAACATTTAACGTCCGGCCCGCCCTGACCGACCCATGACATGCCATCGTTGCGAGGACGTGTTCGATTTTTTCATTCAGGAGCAAGGAAGCGCCATGCTTGGCGATATCATCTGCAAGATCGCGAAGTAGCGCCTGCGGATCGGCCTTCTTGAGAACTCCCGGCATGGCACGCACAAGCATCGCGTCCGGACCAAACCGCTCTATCGCCAGGCCAAGTCCGGCGAAATGTTCGGCTTGCTCTTCAAGCCGGTCGCAGCTGGGTTCGTCCAATTCGACAACTTCGGGCATCAGCAATGCCTGGCTCGCGGCAACTGTTTCGCCCGTGCCAGCCGCACGGAGCCTTTCGAGCACGATGCGTTCGTGGGCAGCGTGCTGATCGACAAGAACCAGCCCATCGGCTGCTTCAGCAACAATGTAGGTGTTGGCCACCTGCCCGCGGGCAATTCCGAGCGGGTAGTCCTCTGCATTTTCGGGCAAGGCCTCAGCAGCCTCCGCCCTGCCTTGCGGCATGGCGCCATCGTGCGGGAGCGTCGCTGTTCCACCATCCCAGACAGCCGGGGCTTCGGCCACACGCGCAGATGACGATGCAGACCAATCGCGTCCTTCAAATATCGAGCGCAAAGCCGGAGAAGGCTCATCCCGTAACGGTTCTGCCTGCCAGCGAGACATGGCCCCGCTGTCTGGCGTCTGCGCACTGCGCCGGTCTCCTGTGGAGAGCGCCTGCCGCAGCCCGCTGACAATGAAGCCACGCACTGCCGCTGCGTCACGAAAGCGGACTTCGGTCTTGGCCGGATGCACGTTCACATCGACATCGACGAAGGGAATGTCGAGGAACAGCGCCAGAACCGCATGGCGATCGCGCGCCAGCATTTCGGCATAGGCGCCGCGCACTGCACCTGTGAGCAGGCGGTCCTTTACAGGACGGCCATTCACAAACAGATATTGATGATCTGCGATGCCGCGGTTGAAGGTCGGCAGGCCCGCCACTCCCGTCAGCCGCATCACGCCTTCACCGCTCGGGCGTTCCAGATCAATTTCGACGGCGTTGTCAGCCAGTTCACGCGCAACGATCTGGGCGACGCGGGCACCTGCTTCCTGCCCTTCCTGCACGGCGAAGATGCGCCGGTCGCCATGTTCGAACGTGAACGCGACGTCGGGCCGTGCCATTGCCAGTCGGCGCACGACATCGTTGCAGGCCGCATATTCGCTGCGCGCTGTGCGCAGGAATTTGCGGCGCGCCGGTATCTTGGCGAACAGGTTTTCGACCCGGACCCGCGTTCCCGGAGGCAAGGCTGCCGGACCTTCGTCAACCAGCGCGCCGTGATCGACAACACGTCGCCAACCTTGCTCGCTATCGCGCGGACGGCTTTCGATAGTCAGTTTCGCGACGCTGCCGATCGATGGGAGCGCTTCACCTCGAAAGCCCAGAGTCGAAACTTGCTCAATCGCCTCATCGGGCAATTTGGAAGTCGCATGTCGTTCCAGCGCCAACGCCATCTCTTCTGGCGTCATACCGCAACCATCGTCAGTGACCTCGACGGCGGCAAGCCCGCCATCACTGATCGAAACGGTTATCCGCTGCGCTCCGGAATCCAGCGCGTTCTCGACCAATTCCTTCAGCGCCGACGCAGGACGCTCCACCACCTCGCCAGCGGCAATGCGGTTTACAAGCGTTTCAGGAAGGCGGCGGATATGCGGCATTTAGGGTCCCTATAGACCAAACGGCACTTTTTCGAGCCGAACCGGGGCAAAACTGTGCTGTTTTCGACAAATTTTTTGGCCTTTGTTCGCGTCTCGCGTTAAGGGGCATGACTTTCCGCAGCGCAGAGAAGTCTCACCGCGGATTCTCGCGAGTATGGCGGCTATTCAGATTACAGGATTATCGATGAGTTCTTTCTTCTCCAATCTCTTCAAATTCGGTTCGCAAAACATGGCAATCGATCTCGGTACAGCCAATACTCTGGTCTATGTGCAAGACCGTGGCATTGTGCTGAACGAACCCTCGGTCGTGGCCATCGAAACGCTCAACGGCATCAAGCGTGTCAAGGCCGTGGGTGAAGACGCGAAGATGATGATGGGCAAGACTCCCGACAGTATCGAGGCCATTCGCCCGCTGCGCGACGGTGTGATCGCCGACATCGAGATCGCGGAAGAAATGATCAAGCACTTCATCCGCAAGGTGCATGGCAAGCGCACGCTGCTGCGCTATCCCGAAATCGTGATCTGCGTGCCGTCAGGCTCTACCTCGGTCGAACGCCGCGCCATCCGTGATGCCGCGAGCAATGCCGGGGCATCTGAAGTTTTCCTAATCCTCGAACCCATGGCTGCGGCAATCGGTGCAGACATGCCCGTAACCGAACCGGTCGGCTCGATGGTCGTCGACATTGGCGGTGGCACGACCGAAGTCGCGGTGCTTTCGTTGCGTGGCCTCGCCTACACCACTTCGGTTCGCACGGGCGGTGACAAGATGGACGAAGCCATCGTGTCCTACGTGCGCCGCCATCACAATCTGCTGATTGGTGATGCCACGGCAGAGCGCATCAAGAAGGAATATGGAGTCGCTACCGTGCCGGATGATGGAGTGGGCGAAACCATCGTCATCAAGGGCCGCGACCTCGTCAATGGCGTTCCGAAAGAGATCAACATCAACCAGGCCCATGTGGCAGAAGCGCTGTCAGAGCCGATCGGGGCGATTGTCGAAGGTGTCCGTATTGCACTTGAAAACACCGCACCGGAACTTGCGGCAGATATTGTCGACCAGGGCATCGTGCTCACCGGCGGCGGTGCGCTGATCAGCGGCCTGGACGAACACATCAAGGAAGAAACCGGTCTGCCGGTCAGCATTGCCGAAGACCCGCTCACCTGCGTGGCGATCGGAACCGGCAAGGCAATGGAGGACCCGATCTACCGCGGCGTCCTGATGACGGCCTAGGCCACAACACGAACAGGGGGAGCGGGCCGCAATGGCACCGCCTTCGGCGCAAACTTCAGGTTCCAACAAGAAGGCACAGCTTGGCCGCTTTGCCGGCTACGTCTTTGCGAGCGCCGGAGCCGTGATCGGTGCGCTGTTGCTGATTATTTCCCTGTGGCGACCGGAGGCCTTCTATGGCCTGCGGAGCATGGCAACGGACGCGGCAGCTCCTGCGGGAGAAGCCGGGGCCGTCACCCGTTCCGGATCGCGCAGCTTCTTCGAAGCAATCGCCGGCTATTACGACGCCGGAAACAAGAATGCAGAGCTTGAGCGCGAGAACCAGGTTGCGCGCGTTCGGCTGGCGGAAATGCGCGCGCTGGAGCAGGAGAACGCTCGGCTCAAGGCCCTGCTCGACCTGACGAATAACGAGATAGAGCCGGTTGCCACCGGAAGACTGATCGGTTCGAGTGCTGCCAGTATCCGCCGTTTCGGTTATCTCTCGGCCGGGCGCCGCGATGGGGTCGAGGTCGGTATGCCCGTCACCTCTCCCATGGGTCTTGTAGGACGCATTCTCGAGACCGGACGTTCCACTTCGCGGGTCCTGCTGTTGACCGACCCCGAAAGCATCGTGCCCGTCCGCCGCGCCACGGATGATGTGGTCGCCTTTGCCGAAGGTCGGGCAGATGGCTCCTTGCGCATCCGGCTTATCAACCTCGGCATCAATCCGCTTGAAGCGGGCGATATCTTCGTCACATCGGGCGCGGGTGGCCTGTTCCGTCCCGGCGTTGCCGTAGCAATGGTTACCGAAATCACCGATGATGGAGCGATCGGGCAGTTGCTCAGCAATCCCGCCGCGACCGATTTCGTGATGATCGAACCGATATTCGAACCGGAAGCAATCGAAGCGTTCGACAGGCCCTTGCTCACCGAGCGGCCGGTCGAGGACAGTGGCGGTGGTAGCGCGGACTGATGGAGAGGCTTAACCCAAGTGCGCGACGCGATCAGTTCGGCAGCAAGATCAACCGCGCTCACTCCCCGGTCCTGGCCTATGGTGTTCCCTGGCTGATAATCCTGCTGGCATCGCTATCGCCGCTCCTTCCGATAATCGCCCCGTTGCCGATTCTGCCTCCGCTCGGTTACCTCTTCCTCGTGGCATGGAGAGTGCTTCGCCCCGGCCTGCTGCCCATGTGGGCGGGACTTCCACTCGGCTTCTTCGACGATCTGTTTTCGGGACAACCGCTCGGCTCTGGTATCATGCTGTTCTCACTCACGATGATTGCGCTCGACCTGATCGAAGTGCGTTTCCCGTGGCGCGGTTTCTGGCAGGATTGGGGTATCGCGATAATCTTCCTGGCGCTGTACCTGTTTTTGGCCACGCTGTTCTCGGGTGCGGGACTGCGGCTGGTTCAGTATCCCCTCATCTTGCCGCAACTAGCATTGTCGATACTTCTGTTTCCGCTGGTGGCACAGATCGTTGCGCTGCTCGACCGCTTCCGGCTGACCCGCGTGCGCAAAATCGGCTAGATTCATGGACCGCAACCTAACAAGCAATTCTCTCAGGCATACGTTCGAACGCCGCAGCTTCATCATTGGCGCTGTACAGGGCGGAATCGGCTGCCTGCTTGCGGCGAGGATGGGATACATCGCGGTCGCCGAGAATGAAAAATACGAGATGGAGGCGGAAAGCAACAGGGTGAACCTGTCGCTAATCCCGCCCCGTCGTGGCTGGATCCTCGATCGCGACGGATCGCCGCTCGCGTCTAACCGGGCCGACTTTCGCGTCGACATCATTCCTGAACGATTGCACGATCCGGAACGGACGGTCGAATTGCTCGGCGAATTGCTCGATTTTACCGAAGTCGAGAAAATCGACTTGCTGGAGCGCGTAGAGGATTCGCGCGGTTTTGCTGCTGTACCGGTCGCGAGCGGTCTTGCGTTCGACAAGTTTGCCGCGGTCAGCGTGCGCTTGCCTGAATTGCCCGGCGTCGTGCCGCAGCGCGGATTTTCGCGCTTTTACCCGACCGGTGCATCCGTCGGCCACTTGATCGGCTATGTCGGCGCTCCCAGCCGCGAAGAATATGATCTGGAACCGCAACCGCTCCTCCTCACGCCCGGGTTCAAGATGGGCAAGGACGGACTCGAGCAGCAGTTCGAGCAGACATTGCGCGGCGTTCCCGGCGCCCGGCGAGTAGAAGTGACCGCATCTGGTCGGATCGTGCGAGATCTTGAAACGCGCGACGATGTGCAGGGCCAGGCAATCCGCCTTACGATCGACGGGCCACTTCAGGATTATGCAGCCCGCCGCATCGGCTTGGAGTCAGGTTCGGTCGTCGTGATGGATTGCAGATCAGGCGACCTCATGTGCATGGCATCCATGCCCAGCTTCGATCCAAACAGCTTTTCGGACGGTATCGGGCGCCTCGAATATTCCATGCTCAGCGAGAATGACCGCGTTCCGCTGCGCAACAAGGTTCTCCAGGGCCTTTACCCGCCGGGGTCTACCGTAAAGCCCACAGTGGGGATGGCGCTCCTCGGCGAAGGCGTCGATCCGGACGAAACTGTGAATTGCAGCGGCGGATTGCGTGTCGGCAACCGCGTGTTCCGCTGCTGGAAGCGTGGGGGCCACGGCAGCACGAACTTGTCCAAAGCGATTTATCAAAGTTGCGACGTGTACTTCTATGCCATGGCGCAGCGCACCGGCATGTGGCCGATTGCCGAGGCATGCAAGCGTTACGGGATGCAGCAGCAATTCGACCTGCCTGTTGTCAGCCAGTTCTACGGCACCGTCCCCGATCCCGATTGGAAGATGGAGAAGTACGGCCGCGAATGGCAGGCGTTCGATACGGTGAATGCGACCATCGGCCAAGGCTACATGCTCGCCAGCCCGTTACAGTTGGCAGTGATGGCGTCGCGGCTCGCTACTTCCGAAATGGTCACACCGCGCTTGTTGCTCGACAATACGACCCCGCGGTTCGAGGGCATGGGAGTTAGCGACGAGTACAAGAGGTATATCCGGCAGGCGATGAGCGATGTCGTCAACGGCCCCGGCACCGCAGGCCGCGCGCGCTTACCTGTCGATGACGTTTTCATGGCGGGGAAGACGGGGACAGCGCAGGTCGTCGGTCTCAATATTTCGGACGGGAAGTCCGGCCCGTGGCGCTATCGCGACCATGGTCTTTTCATCTTTTTCGCCCCGTTCGACAATCCGCGCTATGCTGGCGCTGTGGTGATCGAACATGGCGGCGGTTCGGGGGCAGCCTATCCCGTGGCCCGCGATGTGATGACTTTCCTGTTCGACCCTCAGAAGGGCCTCGAGGCGCTGCACGCTCTGGAAGAACAATGGGGCGGAACAGCGCAGGAGCGCCTCGATCGCCAATACGTCCAATATGCGAGCGCTGCGGGTGTCGATCTTCCGCCAGCGCCGCCTCCGGTGACGCTCGCACGCCAAGTCGATGCCGAAGCTCGTGCCGCAGCCGCAGAGCCGCGCGAGGCCGATACTGATGCATTTATCCCGCGCGGTGAAGCCAACCCCCGCGCTGACGAGGCTTTGACGTGAGAGGCGCAATTGCCCTCCCCGCCTCGCTCGCGACATTCCCATGGCGCGTAGTCATTCCGTTGACTGTGCTTGTCGCGTTCGGGGCGGCAGTCCTTCACTCGGCTGCAGGCGGCTCCATGAGCCCTTACGCGACTTCTCACCTCGTCCGTTACGCCGTGTTCCTCGTGGTCGCGCTGGTCATCTCGTATTTCCCGCAAGAGTGGGCGCGGTTCGCCGCGGTTCCGGGGTATATTGCGGTCTTGCTGTTGCTGGTCGCGGTGGAGGTCATGGGTCAGATGGGAGGCGGTAGCCAACGCTGGCTTGAACTTGGCTTCATGCGCCTCCAGCCATCCGAAGTGATGAAGCCAGGTATTGTCCTGATCCTTGCGGCTTTCTACCAGATCCTGCCGGTCGGACTGATCGGATCATGGCGCGCGCTCTTAGTGCCACTGGGGCTTATTGCACTTCCGATGGGCCTAGTGCTGTTGCAACCCGATCTCGGCACGTCACTGGCCATTGCCTTCGGCGGAGTGGTCGTGATGTTCTTGGCGGGAATTCCGCAGAAGTGGTTTGTTATGGGCGGTATCGCTGGCATCGTTGCAGTGCCACTCGCCTACACTTTTGCACTCAAGCCCTACCAGCAACAGCGCGTACTGACCTTCCTCGATCCTGCCAGTGATCCGCAAGGCAGCGGCTATCACATTATCCAATCTCAAATCGCAATCGGCTCGGGCGGAATCAGCGGCAAGGGCTTTGGCGAAGGTTCGCAGAGCCAGCTTGATTACCTTCCCGAACCACACACCGATTTCGTCTTCGCCACGATGGCAGAGGAATGGGGTTTGCTCGGCGGCCTTCTCGTGTTGCTCATTTTCGGCATCGTACTGCGCTGGGGGCTGATCGTAGCGCGCGATGCACCGGATCGTTTCTCGCGACTGCTCGCGGGCGGATTGACGGCCACGATATTCTTCTACGTCGCCATCAACCTTATGATGGTGATGGGCCTTGCTCCGGTGGTTGGGATTCCCCTGCCCTTCATGAGCCATGGCGGCTCCTCCATGATGACGAACATGCTGTGTGTTGGCGGAATCATGATGGTCGAAAGGTGGAGCCGCGGGACTAGCCGAAGCGATTTGTGACACTGGTGCGAAATCTTGCCCTTTTCATCGCGTCAACAGCCGCTATATGAGCGCCTCCCGTCGATTCGCCCCTAGGCAAATGGCAGGACACCAGCATCTACGTTGGTATGGACGCATAGCTCAGTTGGTAGAGCAGCTGACTCTTAATCAGCGGGTCCTAGGTTCGAGCCCTAGTGCGTCCACCATTTCCAGATCTTCGCTAAGGCATGGTTTGTACGGATGCGCGATGCGCAGCAGGGTGGCGCGATGAGCTTGCGCAGTTTTTCCTTGGTTCTGATCGTCTTGTCAGTGGTTGCGAACGCGCCCCTGCGTGCCCAGGAAAGTTCAACCTGGTCAGCACTGGAACGCGAGGACGTGCGTCTGGCAAGGATTGCCGAGCGGGTGATGGTCGCCAATGCCTCCCTTTGCGACATTCTCATGCCTGCAACAGGCATGATCCTCCACAGCCGTGACCAATACCGCGAAGGCGTGGCCGATGATCGATTTGCGGACGGGTCGCTAGCAATATCGAGTATCGTGCCGCATTCCCCCGCAGCGCGTGCGGGTCTGCGCCGCGATGACGTCATCCTGGCAATCAACGGATTGGCAGTATCAGCAATCGCGCCACCCGATGATGGCAACTTGCGTGAGGCTGCATTCACGCTGCTCGCCTCGCAACCGACTGGCGCAACCATTGCCTTGCGGATCAAACGTGACGCAGTCGAACAGATGATATCTGTTGTCCCTCCCGCAGGATGCCGGTCGCTGGTTGAAATTATGACCGGTGACGGACCGCGCGCCCGTTCCGATGGGCAAGTAATTCAGGTGCAGTACGACTTTGCTGCGCAGCTTGATGACGCACAGATGGCGGTCGTTCTCGCGCATGAGCTGGCGCACACGGTTCTTGAACACCGGCGACGCAAGGAAGAAGCTGGCATCGACAATGGAGTGTTTGCAGAGTTCGGCCGTAACCAGCAGGTCAATCGCCAGGCGGAAATTGAAGCTGACCGGCTTTCAGTCCATTTGCTCGCCAATGCAGGCTTCGATCCTTCGAGCATTCCGCTATTCTGGCGTTCCGAGATTGGTCGCAGCCTTGGCGGTGCGATGCCGAGCTTCGTCTACCCCACCCAGGAAGCGCGCGCGCAACTGGTCGAGCGAGAAATGGAGATGTTTCTTCCACATCGTCGGGGGCCCAGTTGGCCAGGGCACCTGCTTGAGTTGAAAGAACGCAGCTTTGCAGCCGATTAAATATCGCTCTCGCTGTCACGCCCACGCTCAGGCGCGGCACTGATGTCGATATAGTGGCGGTCGAAATAGGTCAGCGGGGTGGCATCTTCGCGATGGTTGGCCGCGATCAACTCGCCTATGAAGATGGTGTGCGTCCCGAATTCATGGCGATCGGCTACGGTGCAGATCAGGCTCGATTGTGCATTGGCAAGCACCGGCACATCATGATGTCGTTCCCAGTCACCGACGATGAATCGTTCGGGGATGGGAATCATGAAATGCTCCGCTACATCGCGATTGCTCAGCCCGAGGACATTGACGCAGAAGCGTTCTGCCTTGGCGAGCGGCTCATGCAGGGAAGCATCCCTGTTAATGCAGGCAAGGAGTGATGGCGGGGAAAAGCTGAGCGAGCTGATTGCTGTCGCGAGAATTCCGTAGTCGCGGCCTTCATAGGTAGTCGTGACGGCATAGACCGTCGCCGCCACATGGCGCATCGCTGCTCGAAACGACTGGTCGAGGTCTAAATCGTTCTTTCCGACAGGATCCATGGTGGTTCATTGGCGCGCTATCCGGCTGTACGCAAGATCGAATTGCGGACAGGAATGTGATGGCGACCACTTGCTATCACATTATGATGTGATACATGGCGCGACATGAGCGACACCACTATCGAAAAAGTCCGCAAGATTGTCACCGGGGGTATCATGACCCGTGCCGGCCTTGCCCGCGCCGCCGGCCTCCACGCCAACACCTTGCGCGATTGCGCCGAGGACGGCTGGAATCCAACTGCCGACACACTCAACAAGCTGGACCGCTTCCTGACCGAGAATGACGAAACCCCGGTGCTTGTAGGCATTGAAGAAATTATCGAGGAAGCGCGCAACGGGCGGATGTACATCCTTGTCGATGACGAGGACCGCGAAAACGAAGGCGATCTTATCATCCCCGCGCAGATGGCGACGCCCGCCGCGATCAATTTCATGGCAACGCACGGTCGCGGACTGATCTGCCTTTCGCTCGACAGCAGGCGGGTCAAGCAGCTCAACCTCGAACCGATGAGCCGCAACAATCGTGAGAGTATGCAGACCGCCTTCACGATCTCGATCGAGGCGAAAGAAGGCGTAACCACCGGCATTTCGGCAGCCGACCGGGCGCGTACCGTTTCGGTTGCGATCGACAGCAGCAAGGGTCCGGAAGACATCGTAACTCCCGGCCATGTCTTTCCGCTGACCGCGCGCGATGGCGGAGTTCTCGTGCGCGCAGGCCATACCGAAGCTGCCGTGGATATCTCGCGTCTTGCAGGGCTCAACCCTTCGGGCGTGATCTGCGAGATCATGAATGAAGACGGGACAATGGCCCGGCTCGACGATCTCTTCGCCTTTGCGCGCAAGCATGACCTCAAGATCGGCACGATCCGCGACCTGATCGCCTACCGGATGCGCAACGATCATCTCGTCGAGCGTGTCGACGAACGGGCCTTCGAATCCGATTACGGCGGACAGTGGCGCATGATCACCTACCGCAACAAGGTTTCGAACAACGAAGCCTATGTCCTTCAAAAAGGACATGTTGTTGACGAACAGCCGACCCTCGCCCGTGTCCATCCGATCTCGGTATTCGACGACCTGCTCGGCCAACCAGGGCCGCGCAAGCGGACCCTCCAGCGCGCCATGCATGCAGTCGGCGAACATGGCTCGGGGCTGATCGTGATACTGACAGGCCGGGTCGGTTCAGGTGATACCTGGACGCCGGATGAGGAGCTTCGCAACGTCGGCATCGGGTCGCAGATTCTCGCCGATCTCGGCGTGCACGACATGATCCTGCTGACCAACTCGCAACCCAATCTCGTCGCAATCGAAGGCTATGGCCTCAACATTGTCGGCCATCACCCTATCCCGGAGTAAGACATGGCGCATTTCCTGATCGTCGAGGCGCGTTTCTACGACAAATTCAACGACATGCTGATCGAAGGCGCAAAGGCTGCGCTGACGGCCGGCGGACAAACTTGCGATGTGGTAACCGTGCCCGGCGCGCTTGAGGTACCGGGCGCAATCGCGCTGGCAGCCGAGAGCGGCAAGTTCGACGGGTTCGTGGCAATCGGTGTCGTGATCCGGGGCGAAACCTATCACTTCGAGATTGTCGCTGGTGAAAGCGCGCGTGCGATCATGGCGCTGACGATGGACGGCATCCCCATTGGCAATGGCATCCTGACAACCGAGAACGAAGAGCAGGCTCTCGTCCGTGCCGATCCCGCCCAGAAAAACAAGGGCGGCGAAGCGGCACAGGCTGCTATGCGGATGCTGGAGCTACAGGGCCAATTCGGCTGAAGAGCCAAGCCTGCGCAGCCGCACACAAGCGCTCAGCGAAATGTGCTACTGTAGGATTATTATTCCGCTAGTCGCGGGCTTCAAACGGGTTTGACCAGAGCAGAGACCGACCTGCCCCGGCCCGTTCCTCAGCCGAGACGACCGAAGCAGCCCTTCCCGGCATAGCTTGCCGAACTGCCCAACTCTTCCTCGATGCGGATGAGTTGATTGTATTTCGCCAGCCTGTCCGACCGGGCAAGCGAACCGGTCTTGATCTGCCCGCAATTGGTCGCAACCGCCAGATCAGCGATGGTCGCGTCTTCGGTTTCGCCCGAACGGTGGCTCATCACCGAAGTGTAACCGGCGCGGTGGGCGATATCGACCGCCTGGAGCGTCTCGGTCAGCGTGCCGATCTGGTTGACTTTCACCAAGAGTGAATTTGCAAGGCCCTGCTCGATGCCCATGCGCAGGCGTTCGGGATTGGTCACGAACAGATCGTCGCCGACGAGTTGCACCTTGTCCCCGATAGCGTCGGTCAGTGCCTTCCAGCCTTCGAAATCATCCTCGCTCATCCCGTCTTCGATCGACAAGATCGGATAGTCGGTGGCGAGCTTGGCGAGATAATCGGCCATTTCCTGCGGTGATAGTGAAAGCCCTTCGCCCGAAATTTCATATTTGCCGTCGCGGAAGAATTCGGTCGCGGCGCAATCGAGCGCGAGCACAACGTCCTCACCCGGAGTGAAGCCCGCCTTTTCAACCGAGGCCATGATGAAATCGAGGGCCGCGCGGCTGCTCGCAAGATCAGGGGCGAAACCGCCTTCGTCACCAACCGAGGTCGAGAGTCCTTTTTCTGCTAGACCTTTCTTCAGCGTGTGAAAGATTTCCGAGCCCCAGCGTACGGCTTCGGCAAGTGTCGGCGCGCCGACAGGCATCACCATGAATTCCTGCACGTCGATCGGATTGTCGGCATGTTCACCGCCGTTGACGATGTTCATCATCGGTACCGGAAGCATGTGCGCCGAAACGCCGCCAAGGTACGCCCAGAGCGGCATCCCCCGCGCATTGGCGGCGGCCTTGGCGACCGCCATGCTGGCACCAAGAATAGCGTTTGCCCCCAGCTTGCCCTTGTTGCTGCTGCCGTCGAGAGCGAGCATGGCCATGTCGATATCTCGCTGGTCTTCAGCGTCCATTTCACGCAGCAGGTCTGCGATCTGGCCATTGACTGCCGCAACTGCCTTGGTCACGCCCTTGCCGAGATAGCGGTCCTTGTCGCCGTCGCGCAATTCGACAGCCTCGTGCGCGCCCGTGGAGGCGCCCGAAGGAACTGCCGCACGACCAATGCTTCCATCTTCGAGCAAGACGTCCACTTCGACCGTCGGGTTGCCTCGTGAATCGAGAATTTCGCGGCCGTGGACGTCGATAATGGCAGTCATACAAGAACTCCTGAGGGCTTGATTTATCGCCTCCTATAAGGCGGAACCTTGCACTGCAACATGCGTTGGTATCTTGAAGCCCGGTGTGTTATACCCATAACACAATATACGGGACAAGATTTAGGGGGTAGGTCCCTCATGCAACGAAAGGGAATCAGCAAAATGGCTGCCAAGAAGAAACAACCGAAAACCGCAACTGTCGCCGCAACCGAGGGCGCGACCGAAACCGTGGGCACTGTAGAGCCGACAGCGACTCCAGAAAAGACCTCCGAAGCGAAGACACGATTCAACGCCGCTCTTGAAGAAGCGAAGGCTGGCGCTGTTGCTCTTGGTGATGAAGCCAAGGCCCGCGCTGAGAAAGCGCGCATCGACGCCAAGGCTCGCGGTGAAGACTGGTCAACCGAAGCGCGCACGAAGGCAGGCGAACTCGCTGTCGAAGGCAAGCACAAGGCTAGCGAAGCTCTCACCGGCCTTTCGCGCATGATCGACGAGAACGCCCCGACGCTCGACGAGAAGCTCGGCGCGAAATATGGCGACTATGCCCGCAGCACCTCCAAGGCGCTGCAGGAAAATGCCATCAAGCTCGACGAGAAGAGCCTCGAGGAACTGGCCGATGAAAGTCGGGAAGCAATCCGCAAGAGCCCGGTTGCTGCAGTAGGCCTGGCCGCAGTGGTCGGTTTCTTCTTCGCACGCCTGTTCCGCTAAGAGACGGTGCAAGCGCAAGCGGACGACACTCTCGTCCACACACCGGACAATGCGGAAGCTCCTTTGCCGGCGCCTCCCGAAGACCTCACGCCTCCAGCAGGCGCGGACGAACCGTCCGCGCCTGCGCCGCAACGCTCGCTCTTCGATGACTTCGAAGCGCTGTTTTCGGATGCGCGCACGTATTTCGACGCGGAAGTAAGCTACCAGAAGAGCCGCGCGGGCTTCGTCGCCAACCGGTTCAAGAAAGCGGCGGTTTTCGGAGTTGTGGCAGCATTCGTTGGCGTGATTGCCTTGATCGGCCTGACCGTAGGGTTGATCATCGCACTGACGCCGCTGATTACTGCCTGGGGCGCGACAGCGGTTGTGGTTCTTTCGCTGCTGCTTTTCGCATTCGTCATGGTGCGCCGCGCTGGAAACGCATGGAACGAGATGACCTCTGCCATGCACTCGTCCGAAGACGAGCCTGCCGGGGAGCCGAACAGCAATGTCTGACATGAAAACCCGCCTCGCCGAAGATCTAGCCTTGCGGAATGCCGCGAAGCGGTTGGTCAAAAAAGACCTGCACAACCTACGCAGCGACGTCGAGGACCGGGGAGTCGCGGCTCGCGTTGCGGTCCGAATGCAGGAGGGTGCTGAAGGCCTTATGGATGACGGCAAGCAATTCGCGCGCGAAAATCCCAGCCAGCTGGGTGCCGGCATCGCCTTGGGTGCCAGCCTCCTGGTGGGGTGGCTGTTCCGCGATCAACTCTCAGAACTGATCGAGCGCCATTGGCACCATGTCGAAGAATTGACCGAGAAAGTCACCAGCGGCGACGGGTGAGCAATTCTGTCGGCGTTCCTTCGGAACCCGGCACCCCTGCTCCCCGTTCGATCTATATAACTCATTCAACCGGAGACTACCGATGACCGACACGACCGAAGCCACAGACGCCAAGCGCGAAGAAATCAAAGCCCGCATCGCCGCTGCCGAAGAGCGTGAAGAGCGCCGCAGTGGGCAGAGCCTGACCACTACCGCGTCCGAAAAGGCATCCGAAGCTGCCGACGCCTTTACCGGCTTCGTCAAACAGCACCCGATCGCTGCCGCTGCCGGCGGCGTTGCTTTGGGCGTTCTGGTCGCAAGCATGTTCAAGGGCCCACGCCAGGCTGCTGCTCGCGGCGGCGCGAAGGCTGCAGGTCTTGCTGCCATCGGCGCGGAAATTGCCAGCGGCTTTGCCTCGCAACTTATGGATGATGCCAGCGACCTGGGCCGCGAAAGCGTTCGCAAGGCTGGCGACATCGCCGATACTGCTGGAGACAAGGCGCGTTCTGCCAAGCGCCGCGCAAGCCACCGCGCTGGCGACGTAGCCGATGCCGCCCGCATCGCGCGCCGTGAAACCGGCAAGGCCATCGCACGCGCTGTTGGACGCCGCTAAGTTGGTCCTAATGCGATTTCACCAGATTAGGTCTTGCGCGCCCGGTCTGAATTCTTAACAGGGCGCGCAAGTGCATTGTATCAGGGGAAACCGTCATGTCCGAACAACCACAGCTCCTTCACCTCGTCATGGGTGGCCGGGTCACCGACCCACGCGGTACCGAATTTCAGGATCTGAAGGACATCCACGTTGTCGGCTTCTTCCCCAACTTCGAGGAAGCGGAAGACGCATGGCGCGGTTGGGCGCAGCGCACGGTAGATGATGCGGAAATGAAGTACGTAATCGTCCACCTGCACAAGCTGCTGGAACCGGACCTGCCCGGGAAATAGTCCCGCCGGTCGGCCAAACAAAAAGCCCCGCTTCGGCGGGGCTTTTCGTGTCGGCTGTCAGCGCTAGATCAGATGAATTCGATCTTCTTGATCAGGTAGAACTTCTCACCCGAAGGTACGGTGACCTCGACCTCGTCACCCACGCTCTTGCCGATCAGCGCACGTGCCAGCGGGCTTTCGTAGGAGACGCGGCCGATCTTGGCATCACTCTCCGCCTGGCCGACGATCTGGTATTTGAGCGGCTTGTCGTCCTCGTCCAGCACGGTGACAGTGGCGCCGAACACGACGCGATCGCCCGAAAGCGATGCCGGATCGATGATCTGCGCGCGGCTGGTCTTGTCTTCCAGATCGGCAATCTGGGCTTCAACCTGACCCTGACGTTCCTTGGCGGCGTGATATTCGGCATTTTCCGAAAGGTCGCCATGGGCGCGAGCTTCCTCGATCGCGTCAACGATCTTGGGCCGCTCGTCACGCAATGCCTTGAGGTCTGCGGTCAGTTTTTCGTAGCCTTCCGCGAGCATCGGCACTTTTTGCATGTTATTCCCTGTCTTCGTCTGTTTCAGCCGTCAAAACGACCCTGCCCCGCCCTGCTGGGCGGATGGCGCGGACCAAAATGACGGGGAAATTGGTGTCTATTCTTTAGCTATAATAGTCCTGCAGGCTGCGAACTGCAAGATCACTGGTCGAAACTGACACAATTGCGTTCGCTACGGCAGTCGAAGCAGCGGCTGTCGTATAGTAGGGAACTTTCATTTCCAGCGCCGATGCCCGGATCGATTGACTGTCCTTGTGGCTCTGCCAACCCTCGGTCGTATTGAACACCAGCGCGATCTCGCCGTCGCTGATCTTGTCGACGATATGCGGGCGCCCTTCGGCCACCTTGTTGACGCGTTCGACCGGCAGACCCTGCTCAAACAGATATTGCTGCGTGCCACCTGTCGCCACGACGGTGAAGCCATGTTCGACCAATTGGCGGACCGGCTCCACGATCTGGGCCTTGTCGCTATCCTTGACCGACACGAACAGCGCACCGCTTTCGGGCAGGTTCGATCCCTCCGCGATCTGTGCCTTGATGAATGCAGTGGGGAAGTCCTTGTCGATCCCCATGACCTCGCCCGTGCTCTTCATTTCCGGCGTCAGCACGGGGTCGGAGCCGGGGAAGCGTGCGAAGGGGAATACGGCTTCCTTCACCGCGACATAATCCATCTCCCGGCGGACCTTGGGCAGGTCTGCCAGCATTTCGCCCGCCATGACCCGAGCCGCGATCTTGGCGATCTGCGAGCCGGTTGCCTTGGCAACGAATGGCACCGTGCGGCTGGCGCGCGGATTAACCTCGATCAGGTAGACTTCGCCATCCTTCACCGCGAATTGCACGTTCATCAGGCCTCGCACCTTGAGTGCGCGGGCCAGTTCCTCGCCCTGCCGTTCGAGCTCGGCGATGATGTCGTCGGGCAGACTGTAGGGTGGGAGCGAGCAGGCGCTGTCGCCCGAGTGGACGCCAGCCTCTTCGATATGCTGCATGACGCCGGCAACGACAACGTCCACGCCATCGCAGAGAACGTCGACATCGCACTCGATGGCATCGCGCAGATACTGGTCGACCAGCACGGGGCTGTCACCCGATACGTTCACGGCTGTCGCGATGTAGTCATCTAGCTGCGCATCGGAATCGACGATTTCCATCGCCCGTCCGCCGAGCACGTAGCTCGGTCGCAGCAACACCGGGTACCCGATGCGATGCGCAACAGCCATCGCCTCGTCACGGCTGTAGGCGATGCCGTTATCGGGCTGCTTGAGCTTGAGCTTGTTGACCAGCTTGGCGAAGCGTTCGCGATCTTCGGCGAGGTCGATTGCGTCGGGGCTGGTGCCGAGGATCGGGATGCCCGCCTCTTCCAGCGCGCCCGCCAGCTTGAGCGGAGTCTGCCCGCCGAACTGCACAATCACGCCCTTCAACGTACCCTTGCTGTGCTCAACCCGCAGGATTTCGAGAACGTCCTCTGCGGTGAGCGGCTCGAAATAAAGCCGGTCAGAGGTGTCGTAATCGGTCGAAACCGTCTCCGGATTGCAGTTGATCATGATCGTCTCGTATCCGGCCGCCGAAAGCGCGAAGCAGGCGTGGACGCAGCAATAATCGAACTCGATGCCCTGCCCGATGCGGTTGGGACCGCCACCCAGGATGACGACCTTTTCGCGTTCGGAGGGCCAGGCCTCGTTCTCGGCCTCACCGAAGCTGGGAGCCTCGTAGGTAGAGTACATATAGGGCGTGATCGCCTCGAACTCGGCGGCGCAGCTGTCGATGCGCTTGTATACTGGCAGCACGCCCAACTTCTGGCGCAGCTGGCGCACTTCGGCCTCGCTGGTAGCACCGGCCATAGCGCGCAAAGCATCGTGGAGCAGGCCCGAACGCTTGGCCTGTGTCTCTCCTAGGCCGCCGGCAACGCCGACCGAACGCACCGCCAATGTAGCTAGGCGCTTGTCGGAGAACCCCATGGCTTTCAGGCGACGCAAGGATTCTGCATCATTGGGCAAGCCTTCCTGCCCGATCATGCTTTCTTCGTAGATGATTTCCTCGATATGGCGCAGGAACCACGGGTCGTAATGCGTGATCGTGTGGATTTCCTCGACCGTGAAGCCCTCACGGAAAGCCTGCGCGATGTTGAGGATGCGGTCAGGCGTGGCGCGGCTGAGCGCGGCAACAACGGCCTCCCTTGTGGCACCTTCCAATTCGGTGACGCGGTTGAACCCGTCGAGATCGGTTTCGAGACCGCGGAGCGCCTTCTGCATCGATTCCTTGAAGTTGCGGCCGATCGCCATGACTTCGCCGACCGATTTCATCGCGGTGGAAAGTAGATTGTCCGCACCCTTGAACTTCTCGAAAGCGAAGCGCGGGATCTTGGTGACAACATAATCGAGAGTGGGTTCGAAACTGGCGGGCGTTGCGCCGGTAATTTCGTTGGTAATCTCGTCCAGAGTGTAGCCCACTGCCAGCTTCGCCGCGACGCGCGCGATGGGGAAGCCTGTAGCCTTGGATGCCAGCGCAGATGAGCGCGAGACACGCGGGTTCATCTCGATCACGATGAGGCGGCCATCCTTGGGATTGACTGCGAACTGTACGTTCGAACCCCCTGTTTCCACGCCAATTTCGCGCAAGCACGCGATACTGGCGTTGCGCATGATCTGGTATTCCTTGTCGGTCAGCGTCAGCGCCGGTGCGACGGTGATGGAATCGCCGGTATGCACGCCCATCGGATCGACATTTTCAATCGAGCAGACGATGATGCAATTGTCCGCCTTGTCGCGGACGACTTCCATCTCGTATTCCTTCCAGCCGAGCAGCGATTCCTCGATCAGGACCTCTGTCGTGGGGCTGGCGTCGAGGCCGCTTTTGACGATCTTCTCGAATTCGGCCTTGTTGTAGGCGATGCCGCCGCCGGTGCCGCCCATGGTGAAGCTGGGGCGGATGATGGCGGGCAGGCCGGTGCGCTCGAGTATCTCCAGCGCCTCGTCCAGATTGTGCGCGGTGCCGCTGCGTGCGCTTTCGAGGCCGATCTTGTCCATCGCATCGCGGAACCGCATGCGGTTTTCGGCCTTGTCGATCACATCGGCCTTGGCCCCGATCATCTCGACGCCGTATTTTTCCAGAGTGCCATCGGCGTCCAGCGCAAGCGCGCAGTTGAGCGCGGTCTGCCCGCCCATGGTGGGCAGCAGCGCATCGGGCCGTTCTTTGGCGATGATCTTGGCGACGATATCGGGGGTGATCGGCTCAACATAGGTCGCGTCCGCCATGTCCGGATCGGTCATGATCGTGGCCGGATTGGAATTCACCAGAATGACGCGATAGCCATCCTCGCGCAGAGCCTTGATGGCCTGCGTGCCGGAATAATCGAACTCGCAAGCCTGGCCGATGATGATCGGACCAGCACCAATGACGAGGATGGAGGAGATGTCAGTGCGTTTGGGCATTATTCGCTTTCTGGCAAGATGGTTTCGCCACTGACAGCGGCAAAATTCGGGACACGAGAGACGTAGAAATCGTCTTCAGAACTTGATTGGAAACAAGCGATTGCGTCACTGTCATTCCAATCCGAACTTCGCTCTGTAAACAAATCTGAATTTTCGGATGGAACAGTAACGTAGGCAATATGACTACCGACCTCAGTCCAATAGGCACCTAAACAACCCGCAGCAGCAAACCAGAACGTTCGATCACCTCGGCCTTCGAACATTGCGCCAGTCTGTTCTTCATGAAGATTCGCCGGAGAAAATCGAAGGCCTTCACTTCTAAACATTTTAAGCATGATCTCTGCTTCTTCTTCTAGTGTCGGATTATCGACAGAGATCTCGTCTGACTGCTTAGGGTTTGCTTCACAACCTGCAACCATCGCAAGAGACAGAAGCGCGATTGTTCTCACCCCAGCATCCCCACAAACTTTTCGAACAGGTAGAAGCTATCCTGCGGCCCCGGTGACGCTTCCGGGTGATACTGCACGCCGAACGCCTTCTTGCCGCTGATCGCGATACCGCAGTTCGAGCCATCGAACAGCGACACATGCGTTTGCTCCACGCCGTCGGGCAAAGTGTCGCCATCGACTGCGAAACCGTGGTTCATGCTGGTGATCTCGACGAGTCCGGTGGTGTCGCCCCAGCCCTCTCCCACACGCTGGACCGGATGGTTCGCGCCGCGGTGGCCCTGGTGCATCTTGGTGGTCTTCGCGCCCGCTGCCAGCGCCAGCATCTGGTGGCCGAGGCAGATGCCGAACAGCGGCACGTCCTTGTCCAGCAGCGCCTTGATCACCGGCACCGCATATTCCCCCGTCGCCGCCGGATCGCCGGGGCCGTTGGAAAGGAATACGCCATCGGGCGAAAGCGCCATGATTTCGTCCAGCGAGGCCTTCGCCGGAACCACCGTCACCCGCGCACCCGCTCTTACGAGGTTGCGGAAGATGTTGTCCTTCGCGCCGTAGTCGATAGCCACAACATGCGGCTTGGCATCGCGTGCTGCGCGGCCATAGCCGTGACCCAGCCGCCAGTACCCGCCTTCCCAGTCCTGCCGTTCCTCGCGGGTAACGCGCATGGCGAGGTCCATGCCTTCCAGACCGGGCCATTCCTGCGCGCGCTGCAGCAGGGCATCGATGTCGAACTCACCCGAAGGCTCATGCGCGATTACCGCATTGGGGGCGCCCGACATGCGGATGCGGCGGGTCAGTGCGCGGGTATCGACGCCCGACAGGCCGATCTTGCCGTGTTCCTTCATCCACGCCTCGAACTCGCCATCGCTACGGAAGTTGGAGTGGCGCGTCACATCTTCGCGTACGACGCAGCCGACCGCGCTTTCCACCGCGCTCTCCACATCCTCGGCATTGGCGCCGACATTGCCGATATGCGGGAAGGTAAAGGTGACGATTTGCGCCGCGTAGGAGGGATCGGTCATCACCTCCTGATAGCCCGTCATCGCGGTGTTGAAGCAGACTTCGCCCACTGCAGAACCGCTCGCCCCGAAGCCCCTGCCCCAGACAATTGTGCCATCGGCAAGGACGAGGACTCCCGTCGCCCCTTTAGGTTGCGCGTGCGAAGAAGCGAGAAAGGCCATGGAGGCTCCCGTGAATCAGTGGACCGGCGATGTGTGCTAAGTCCCATCGGCTAGATACCGGACACCCCTGCGTCAAGCACAAGACTTGGCTTTATTTCGCTTGCGCCTAAGTAGGGCCGACTCATCCACAGGAAAGACTGCGAGAACCGCCATGTTGCGCGACACGATCAAGACCGAAACCGTCACCGCCATGAAGGCAGGCGACAAGCCGCGCGTTGCCGCGCTGCGCCTGATCTCCGCCAAGGTGAAGGACCGCGACATCGAACAGCGCACCAAGGGAGATGCTGGCGATGATGACGCGATGGTGATCGACGTCTTGCAGAAAATGGCCAAACAGCGCCGCGAATCGATCCAGATGTACGAAGACGGTGGCCGCACCGAACTCGCCGAACAGGAAAAGGGTGAACTGGCAGTGATCCAGGAATTCCTGCCCAAGCAGATGGACGAGGCCGAAACCAAGGCCGCGATCGAATCGATCAAGGCAGAACTCGGCGCCGATGGCATGAAGGACATGGGCCGCGTGATGGGCGAACTGAAGAATCGCCACGGGACCGAACTCGACATGGGCCGCGCGAGCGGCTGGGTGAAGGACTCGCTTTCGTGAGACTGATTGCCCTCTCGCTCCCTTTGCTGGCGCTCGCAGCATGCAGCGCCGAACCGCAGCCCGAGCCGACGCCCGAGGCCTCGCCGACCGTATCCGGCCTGCGCACGCTGGTCGCGGCGGGCTTCCGCGAAATGGCGCTGGGCGCGAAGATCGAGGGACCGCAAGGGCCGGAGGTTTCGGACACGCTGATGTTCGAAGGGCGCACGATTGCGGAAATGGTCTCCTATGTCGCCTGCCCCGCAGTCGCGCTTGAGAGCGAAACCGACATTCCTGCGCAGCCCGAACCTGCTTGCGACCCGGCAACTCAGCCAGAGGGCGCGCTTTACACATATGTCCACCGCATAACGCCCGGCGAAGGCGCGGACGGCCCCGTGTTATCCTTCCGCACTGCGCGGCCTGCCACCGGCTTTGCCAATGTCATCGGTTTCGACCGCGAACAGGCTGCGGCGGCACTGGGCGAAGATTATGCCATCGGGGTATCGATGGACAACGGCGCGCTCGTCTGGCGTATCGAAAAAGGCGATGGCTGGGACGCGGGCGAGGAAATCACCCTGTTCTGGCAGAGCACTCTGCCGCCCGATGGTCCGTCCGATGTCTACGAAGTCGAAACCAACGAAGGACGCGCGATGGCAACAGGTCCCTTCCCGCCCGAGGAAGCGCCCGATTCCCGGTCCGGGAAGCCGCCAGAGTAAAACCGGCATTAACCGTCAAAATGGGTCAGCATCGGAACCGCGCCATGCGCTGGGCGGTTTTCGGGGCAAGGCTTCGCGCGAATTCGCGCATTTACGGAGAATTGCCATGAAGACCGCCCTGTTCGCCCTGCCCACCCTCGCCATCGCGCTGGCCGCCTGCTCAGCCGAACCGGCGGAGGATATCGACGATATGGACATGGCCGGTGAAGATGAGGAACTGGAAGTCGCCATCGAGCGGCGCGAGGCTGGCGACTTCATGGATCTGGAACTCGGCGCGAAAATTGTCGGGCCGCAAGGGCCGGAAGTGAAAGGCCGCCTGACGAATGCTGAAGGCGCCTTCGCTGACATTACCTCCTATGTTGCGTGTCCGGCGGGCATGGACCCGTGCGATCCTGCGACCGCGCCCGAAGGCACGATCTATACCTATGTCCACATCGTCTATCCGGGCGAGGACAACGATCCATCAACGGGCAGCGGTACGGGCAATGATGCCTCCAACGTCGAGACAACCGAGGCTTTCCGCATGACCATGCCGAGCCACGGTTTCACCGGCGTTGCGGGCTTCTCCAAGGCAGAGGCCCGCGCCGCGATCGGTGCGCCTTCGGATATCGTCCTCACTTGCCACGAAAACGGCCTGTCATGGAGCATCGAGGAAGGCGAAGGCGGCGACCAGTGGGGACAGGGTGAGCCGATCACCTTCTACTGGCAGTCCGTCCTTCCACCCGCCGGTCCGTCCGACGCCTATGAGGTTTTCGCCAACTACACAGCCGCCAGTGGTCCCGGACCATATCCTGCAGCAGACGAAACGGTGACAAACGTCTGCTCTGCGGGTTGAAGAAAGCACGCGCCACGCGCTAGACGAGCGCATGGCGCTGTCACCCCAATGGCTGGATGAGTTGAAGTCGCGGATCACGTTGTCCACGCTGATCCAACGCACAACCAAACTGCAGCGCGCAGGGCGGGAGTGGAAGGCGTGCTGCCCGTTCCATAGCGAAAATACGCCCAGCTTCACCGTCAACGACCAGAAGGGCTTCTACCACTGCTTCGGGTGCCAGGCGCATGGCGGCGCGATCGACTGGATGATGGAACAGCGGGGACTGGAATTCATGGACGCGGTGAAGGAGCTTGCCTCCGAAGCCGGAATGGAAGTCCCCGCTCCCGATCCGCGCGCGGCACAGGCGGCGGAAAAACGCGCCAGCCTTCATGACGTCATGGCTGCAGCGCAGGACTGGTTCGTCGCAAGGCTACGATCCGACGAAGGCGTCGGCGTGCGCGAATATCTTGGGCGGCGCGGACTATCCCAACGCGTGATCGAGCAATTCGGCTTCGGTTACGCTCCCGATGACAAGCAGGCACTCAAGAAGGCACTCAGCCAGTTTGACGAGAGCATGTTGGTCGAAGCTGGCCTGCTGATCAGTGTCGAGGACAAACTGCCCTATTCGCGCTTCAGGGGCCGGGTCATGCTGCCGATCCAGGACCAGCGCGGCCGTGTGATCGCTTTTGGTGGACGCATCCTGGAGAACCGCGAGGGCGTCGCCAAATATCTCAACAGCCCCGACACTCCTTTGTTCGACAAGGGTCGCACACTCTACAACATCCACCGCGCCGGACCGGCAAGCCGCAAGGTCGACCGGGTTATCGCGGTCGAGGGCTATATGGACGTGATCGCGCTGGCACAGGCTGGGTTCGAGGATGCGGTTGCCCCGATGGGCACTGCGCTCACCGAACAGCAGATCGAACTGCTTTGGCGCATGGCGGACAAGCCGGTGGTGTGTTTCGATGGAGACGCTGCCGGCACCCGTGCCGCCATGCGTGCAGCCGAGCGGACACTACCAATGCTGCGCCCCGGCCATTCGCTGCAAATCGTGCAATTGCCCGCCGGCATGGACCCGGATGACCTCGTGAAGCGTGACGGGCCGCAGGCGATGGAAAGGTTGCTGGCCAGCCCCAAATCTCTGCTCGGCCTGATCTGGGATCGTGAGCACTCCGCGCAGCCGCTCAATTCGCCCGAAGACAAGGCCGGACTGAAGGCACGCCTGCTCGACCATGTCGACGCAATCGAGCATCCCGACATCAAATCGCTCTACCGCCGCGAATTGCTGGAGCGATACGGGAGTTTTGCCTTCCCCAAGCGCGAATTTCGCCCGCAGGCCCAGCGCGGCAAATTTCAGCCCGGCAGAGCGGAACCCCAGCGCGCGCCTCCCCATGTTGCAGATCGCCTCCGCCGCGCAGCGGGCGGTGCTTTCCGCGACATGTTGACCCAAGCAGTGCTTGCCGGACTGCAACGCTATCCCGGCGAAGTGCATCGCCATGCAGATAGTTTGCTGCGCTTGTCCGATAGTGACCCGCAAGTCGCACAGGTTGTGGATTATTTGCTCGACAACGCACAACTACTTGAAGCAGGCGAGGAACCGCCCATATCGCCATCAGGCATCCTGCCGCCGCCGCCGGATAACACCCGTTTCACCTTCCTCGTTGAAGGTTCCGATCCAGGCGCCGCGAGGGAGGATTTGGCCGAAGCCGTTTCAATGCTGGTCGAAAGGCCGGCACTCGATGCGGCAATAGCCGCTGCAACACAGCGATTCGCATCCGACCCGGAAGGGGCTTTCGAGGAGCAGCAGAGGCTGCGCAAACGAAAGCTGGAAATCAGCGAGCGTCTGGGGCAAATGGCAAGAAAACGGGCTGCCTCGGCAGCTGAAGAGGATTATCCGTCCGACGTGGCCGATGTCACAGCGGATGAACAGGAAACGGACTGACACCTTCACATGGCTTCCAAAGCAAAGAGTTCCAAGCCCGCCGAAGACGCGCCGCTGATCGACCTCAACGAGGCATCGATCAAGAAGATGATCGCGAAGGCAAAGCGCAAGGGCTACGTCACCTATGACGAATTGAATGCCGCGCTGCCCTCCGATCAGATGAGCGCCGACCAGATCGAGGACATCCAGACCGCGATCAGCGACATGGGCGTGCAGATCGTCGAAAGTGACGAAGAAGCGCAGGAAGATGATGACGGTCCGGAGGAAATCGCTCCGACCGGCTCAGAATCGCAGGCGCAGGACAAGCAGAACGTCCCCGAGAAGAAAAAGTCGACTGCGGGTGAAGGCCGCACCGATGATCCGGTGCGCATGTACCTGCGCGAAATGGGCGCGGTCGAACTGCTAAGCCGCGAAGGCGAAATCGCAATCGCCAAGCGTATCGAAGCCGGTCGCGACACGATGATCATGGGCCTGTGCGAAAGCCCGATCACCTTCCACGCGATCATCATGTGGTCCGAAGCCCTCAATAACGAGGAAATGCAGCTGCGCGAGATCCTCGATCTCGACGCCATGCTTTCCAAGGAACCTCCCGTCGACAAGATGGAAGAGGAAAACGAGGACGACGACGGCGAGATCTCCGAAGAGACCGCCGGCCCCACCATCCGAGATGATGACGAGGATGATGACGACGACGATTCCGAAGACGGTGACGACGAGGACGGCGAAGGCTCGGGCCGCAAGCGCGACGAGGACGAGGAAGAGGACAACACCATGTCCCTCGCCCAGATGGAAGCCGCGCTCAAGCCGGACGCGCTCGAACGCTTTGCCCGCATCACCGACCTGTTCAAGAAGTTCGAAAAGCTTCAGCGCGAACGTGTCGATGTGCTGGCGGCAGGGGACGCTTTCTCCACCGCCAAGGAAAACCGCTACGAATCGCTGCGCGAAGAGCTGACCGCCGAGGTCGAATCGGTGCAGTTCCACGCGACCAAGATCGAGTATCTGGTCGATAACCTCTATGCCTTTAATCGCCGCCTGACCGCACTGGGTGGCCAGATGCTGCGCCTTGCCGAACGGCACAAGGTGAAGCGGATGGATTTCCTGCAGGCCTATGTTGGCAACGAGCTTGACGAAACCTGGCTCGCCGAAAAGTCCAAGAAGGACAAGAAGTGGGCGGCTTTCGCCGATAAGGAAGCCGATGCGGTCGAACGCATCCGTGCCGAAATCGCCGATATTGCCAGCCAGACCGGCATGAGCCTGTCCGAACTTCGCCGTATCGTGAACATGGTGCAGAAGGGCGAACGCGAAGCGCGTATCGCGAAGAAGGAAATGGTCGAGGCGAACCTGCGTCTCGTGATTTCGATCGCCAAGAAATACACTAACCGCGGCCTGCAGTTCCTCGATCTCATTCAGGAAGGCAACATCGGTCTGATGAAGGCGGTCGACAAGTTCGAATACCGCCGTGGCTACAAGTTCAGTACCTATGCAACGTGGTGGATCAGGCAGGCGATCACCCGCTCGATTGCCGACCAGGCACGCACGATCCGTATCCCGGTCCACATGATCGAGACGATCAACAAGCTGGTCCGCACAAGCCGCCAGTTCCTGCACGAACAGGGCCGCGAACCTACGCCTGAAGAAATGGCCGAGCGCCTTTCCATGCCGCTCGAAAAAGTGCGCAAGGTGATGAAGATCGCCAAGGAACCGATCAGCCTCGAAACGCCCATTGGCGACGAGGAAGATTCGCACCTGGGCGATTTCATCGAGGACAAGAACGCCATCATCCCCGTGGATGCGGCGATCCAGGCGAACCTCAAGGAAACTGTCACTCGCGTACTGGCCTCGCTTACCCCGCGTGAAGAACGCGTGCTGCGCATGCGCTTCGGCATCGGCATGAACACCGATCACACGCTCGAAGAAGTTGGGCAGCAGTTCAGTGTGACACGCGAACGTATCCGGCAGATCGAGGCAAAGGCGCTGCGCAAGCTCAAGCACCCGAGCCGTTCACGCAAGATGCGCTCGTTCCTGGATCAGTAATTTTCGGCGGTACGCGGCTAACAAGGCCGCGACCGTTAATTGGTACGTAGCGGACGAGGATGTGACCTGATTTTTTAGGGAGGTCGATCCATGCCTGTTATAGCAATTGTCAGTCAGAAGGGCGGGTCGGGCAAGACCACGCTCGCGCTCCATCTTGCCACCCGCGCCGTAGAGGCGAAGCATCCCGCCTGCGTCATCGATACCGATCCGCAAGCCACGGCCGCTGCCTGGGGCGACTGGCGTGGCGATTTCCTGCCGCCGGTCGTGACCAGCCCTCCGGCCCGCCTCAGCCGAACGATAGACAACGCTGCGAAGGAAGGCATCGGCCTGTGTGTCATCGACACGCCGCCCCATGCAGAGGCAGCCATGCGCGAGGCAATCAAGGTGGCCGACATCGTCCTTATGCCCACGCGGCCGCGCGCGTTCGATCTCCACGCGCTGGAGCCCATCGCAGACATGTTGCAAATGCACGACAAGAAGGCCTTTGTCGTCCTCAATGCGGTTCCATCGGGGGCAGTCAGGCAAATCGCAGAGGCACAGGAAGCGGCCAAGGCATTGGGCCTCAAGACCTGCCCCGTAACCTTCGGCGAGCGCGCAGACTTTCACCGATCTTCCGCGCGCGGCGAAACCGCGGCTGAAATCGATTCTCGTGGCAAGGCTGCGCAAGAGGTTTCCAGCCTGTGGAAGTGGGTCGCCAGGCATCTCGAAATCAAGGCCTGATCGCAGCAGTCGGGAAAAGCTGTCGAATGGCCCTATTGCGGGGTGGCGACTCGTGCTGCGAGTGCTTATGTGACCCACCATGCGTATCGCGATTGCATCAGACCACGCTGCGACCGACCTAAAGGCCGAGTTGCGCGAATGGCTCATCGAAGAAGGTCACGACGTGGCCGATCTTGGCCCCGAACCCGGCGAAAGCGTCGATTATCCCGATTATGGCTACAAGCTGGCCGAAGTCGTGGCTGACGGCACGGCAGAGCGCGGCGTTGCCCTGTGCGGTAGCGGGATCGGCATTTCCATGGCGGTAAACCGCAATCCGGCAGTGCGTTGCGCGCTGGTTTCCGAGCCGCTTTCCGCAGCCCTTGCACGCGAACATAATGACGCGAATGTCCTTGCGATGGGCGCGCGGCTGACCGGCGGAGAGATGGCCAAGGCCTGCCTCGACGCCTTCCTGAAAACCGATTTTGCAGGCGGCCGCCACCAGCGCCGCGTCGACAAGCTCAACACACAAGGTTCCTGACATGAGCACCGCTCCCGCAACCACCGGCACGTCCGACGCGCTGCAGCGTTTCTGGCATGACGATCTGGCCACCGCCGATCCCGAAGTCCACGCCGCCATAGAGAACGAATTGCAGCGTCAGCAGGACGGTATCGAGTTGATTGCCAGCGAGAATACCGCCAGCACAGCCGTGCTGGAAGCGGCGGGCAGCGTCTTCACCAACAAGTATGCCGAAGGCTATCCAGGCAAGCGCTATTATGGCGGTTGCGAGTTTGCCGACGTCATCGAAACACTGGCAATAGAGCGTGCCAAGCAATTGTTTGGATGCGATTTTGCCAATGTGCAGCCCAATTCGGGCAGCCAGATGAACCAAGAGGTTTTCCTCGCGCTTCTGCAGCCAGGTGATACCTTCATGGGACTCGACCTGAACTCGGGCGGACACCTGACGCATGGCTCGCCGGTCAATATGTCGGGCAAGTGGTTCAACCCGGTCGCCTATGGCGTGCGCAAGGATGACGAACGCATCGACATGGATGAAGTCATGGCGATTGCGAAAGAGCACAAGCCCAAGCTCATCATCGCAGGCGGCACAGCCTACTCGCGCATTTGGAACTGGGAAGCCTTCCGCAAGGTGGCCGACGAGGTTGGCGCATACCTGATGGTCGACATGAGCCATATCGCTGGTCTGGTTGCAGGCGGAGCGCACCCCTCGCCCTTCCCCCATGCCCATGTTGTCACGACGACCACACACAAGAGCCTTCGCGGCCCGCGTTCGGGCGTGATCCTGTGGAATGACGAAGATCTGACCAAGCCCATAAACATGGCCGTCTTCCCTGGAATGCAGGGCGGACCGCTCATGCATATCGTTGCCGCCAAGGCGGTCGCCTTTGCAGAAGCACTGCGGCCTGATTTCAGCGATTATGCACACCGGGTAGTCGAAAATGCCCGCGCTCTGGCCGCCAGCCTTGAAGAACAAGGACTGCGCATCGTGTCGGGCGGGACTGACAACCACTCCATGCTGGTCGATCTCACGCCGATGGACGTGACCGGCAAGGCTGCCGAAAAGGGTCTCGATCGCGCGCTGCTCACCTGCAACAAGAACGGCATCCCGTTCGATACGCGCAGCCCGTTCGTAACGAGTGGTATTCGCCTTGGCACTCCGGCTGGCACGACCCGTGGATTCGGCGTGGACGAATTCCGCAAGATCGGTGTTATGATTGCCGATGTCGTCGGCGCCATGAGTCGCAATGGCGACGATGGGGACGCCCAGGTGGAAGAACGCGTACGCCGCGAAGTGGCCGAGCTGTGCGCCGCCTTCCCCGTATATCCCGGAAGGTAATTCGATGAACGATCCGCAGAAGAACGACAAAGATATCGACCGCCGCATTCTTGTGGACGCTGTCGATGAGGCCAAGGCGATGGGCCGCGAAGGAATGGCGCATCCGTCAACCAAGCCGGTGCTCATTGGCACTGGCGTCGGCATTCTTGCTGGCGCACTTTTGCCCATTGTCGGACCGGTGGTCGGCGGGGTCGCTGGGGCTGGTTTCATGCTGTACAAGCGTATCCGTCCGTAACGACAGATGAGATGCCCCTTCTGCGCGCATGACGACAGCCAGGTTAAGGACTCGCGCCCTACCGAAGACAACACCGCCATCCGACGCCGTCGCCAGTGCGAAGGCTGCGGTGCGCGTTTCACCACGTTCGAGCGGGTTCAGTTGCGCGATGTCATGATCGTCAAATCCGGCGGCAAGGACGGCGAAACGCGCCGTGAGGCGTTTGACCGTGGCAAGCTTGAACAGTCGGTCGCTCTCGCCTGTCGTAAGCGCGGTATCGAGCAGGAGCGTATCGACCAGCTCATTTCCGGCATCCAGCGGCAGGTTGAAACTGCAGGCGAAAGCGAAATTCCCGCAAGTCGCATCGGCGAAATGGTCATGGACGGGCTGCGCCAGCTCGACAGCGTAGCCTACATCCGCTTCGCCAGCGTCTATCGCGACTTCAGCGAAGCCAAGGATTTCGAGGAGTTCGCGAGCACCGTACAGCAGGCCGGATCGGCGGGCGAATAGGTGGCTAAGGCCGAAACACCTGTCATCGTGCTGGTGCGCCCGCAATTGGGCGAGAATATCGGCAAGGCCGCCCGCGCCATGCTCAATTTCGGGCTTGCCGAGATGCGGCTGGTCGCACCCCGCGATGGCTGGCCCAATCCCTCAGCCGGACCCGCTGCCTCCGGTGCGGATATCGTGCTTGAGAATGCGCAGGTTTATGACACCACAGCAGAGGCGGTGGCGGATTGCGCGCATGTTTACGCCACGACAGTCCGCAAGCGCGGAGTGACCAAGCCCGTCTTCACGCCGGAACAGGCCGCGCGCGCAGTGCCAGCGCGAGCGGGTCGCAGTGCTTTCCTGTTCGGCCCGGAACGCTCGGGTCTTGAAACCGATGATGTCGCATTGGCCCGGGCCATTGTGACTGCACCGATCAATCCCGAATTCGGCTCGCTAAATCTGGCGCAAGCTGTGATCCTTGTGGCTTACGAGCTTTCCAAGCACTCTGATCTGGCAGTTCCGACGCAGGAAGATCTGTTGCCGCCTGCCCCGCAGGAGGAGCTGGAAGGGCTGATAGGCCATCTCGATCGAATGCTGGAGCCCAAGGGCTATTACTTTCCGGAGGACCGCCGTGATGCGACGCGGCGCACCTTGCGAGGAGTTCTGACAAAGCCGGGATGGAACCATCTCGAGGTTCGAACACTGCGCGGCGTTCTTTCAACCTTGGGCAAGAGGGATCGCGACTAGCGCTTTCCCTCCTTGACTTTACGCCCCGCGCAGCTACATGCGCGCCTTCGCTGAAATTGGCCCCGCACCCCGGTGAAGCGGTGGCCACGTCATTCAAATCGGAATGGCGGTGCGATGCCGGGTTAAACGGCCACCGCTGGGGTGGTCCTGCAATTAGAAGGAAGCGACTTATGTCGAAGCGCACACGCGCCAAGCACAAACTCGACCGCCGGATGGGCGAAAACATCTGGGGTCGTCCCAATTCTCCGGTCAACAAGCGTTCGTACGGCCCCGGCCAGCACGGCCAGCGTCGCAAGGGCAAGGTTTCGGACTTCGGTCTGC
Organism: Erythrobacter alti; assembly: GCF_037996805.1. Lineage (NCBI taxonomy): Bacteria > Pseudomonadati > Pseudomonadota > Alphaproteobacteria > Sphingomonadales > Erythrobacteraceae > Erythrobacter > Erythrobacter alti. The sequence goes on from NZ_JBBNAX010000005.1 coordinate 144,719, forward strand.
AGCTGCGCGCCAAGCAGAAGCTGAAAGGCTATTACGGCGACGTCACGGAAAAGCAGTTCAAGGCGACCTACAAGGACGCGAGCCGCATGAAGGGTGACACCGGCATGAACCTGATCGGCCTGCTCGAGCGTCGTCTCGACATGATCGTGTACCGCGCCAAGTTCGCACCGACCATCTTCGCTGCCCGCCAGATCGTCAGCCACGGGCACATCAAGGTCAATGGCGTGAAGTGCAACATCGCGAGCCGTCGTTGCGACGTTGGCGACGTGATCTCGCTGGGTGACAAGGCCAAGGAAATGGCCCTCGTCATCGAAGCGCAGAGCCTGCCCGAACGTGAAATTCCCGATTATGTCGCGCCCGACGGCAACGACGCGGTGAGCTTCACCCGCGTTCCTTCGCTCGACGAAGTGCCTTATCCGGTACAGATGGAACCGAACCTGGTTGTCGAGTTCTACTCGCGCTAAGTCCGGCAACATTGCCAGATACAAAAAGGGCGGTCCTTGCGGGCCGCCCTTTTTCGTTTCCAGCTGGATCTAGAGCTAGTCGCGAATGCGGTCCCATTCGACGAATTCATAGGCAATCGAGCCTTCGACAAGCCGCTCCCAGATATCGCCGATGACGTGGCCCGGAATTCCGCACCGCTCGGCCTCGGCCACGGCGGCGGCGATTACTGAAGCTTTGCGCTCCTCGTCGCGCACCGTGTCACGGCTCTGCTTGATGCGAGCGGCAGCGCGCATATAGCCGAAGCGCCGCTCCAGCAACGCGACCAGCTCGCGATCGGTCGCGTCCACCCCTTCGCGCACTTCGGGCATGGTGGAGCAGTCGTCGGGAAGTTTGGGCATTGTGGGTCAGGCCTTCAGGTAGTCACGGCGAAAGTTTCGCGCGAAATCATCGAATGTGCCCGCGCTAATGGCATCGCGCATCGCTTGCATCAACTGCTGATAGAAACTCAAATTGTGCTCTGTCACCAGCATTGCGCCGAGGATCTCACCGCTCTTGTGCAGGTGATGGAGATAAGCCCGCGAATAGCTGGCGCATGTCGCGCAATGGCAGCGCGGATCGAGCGGGCCGGTATCCTCCGCATGGCGGGCGTTGCGCAGGTTGACCGGGCCGTTCCAGGTGAAGGCCTGACCATTGCGGCCGGACCGGGTGGGCAGCACGCAGTCGAACATGTCGACACCGCGTTCGACCGCCCCGACAAGGTCATCGGGCTTGCCCACGCCCATCAAATAGCGCGGCGCATCCTCGGGCAGCATACCCGGCGCATAGTCGAGCACGTCGAACATCGCCTCCTGCCCCTCACCCACAGCCAGACCGCCGATGGCGTATCCATCGAAACCGATCTTACGCAGTGCCTCTGCCGATCGGGCGCGAAGCCCCTTGTCCAAAGCCCCCTGCTGGATACCGAAAAGGGCCGAGTTTTCGGCATGGTCACCGCCCGCATCAAAGGCATCGCGACTTCGCTGTGCCCAGCGCATCGAAAGCTCCATGCTGGCTTCGATCTCCTCCATCGGACGGTCGGCACGCGGGCATTCGTCGAATGCCATCACGATATCGCTGCCGAGCAGGCGCTGGATTTCCATCGAGCGTTCGGGCGTCAGCATGTGCTTGGAGCCATCGATGTGGCTGCGGAATTCCACGCCTTTCTCGGTCAGCTTGCGCAAATCCGAAAGACTCATGACCTGATACCCGCCGCTATCGGTCAGGATCGGGCGATCCCAGCGCATGAACTTGTGCAATCCGCCAAGCCGCGCGACCCGCTCCGCACCGGGACGCAGCATGAGGTGATAGGTGTTGCCAAGGATGATGTCCGCACCCGTCGCGCGCACATCTTCGGGTTTCATCGCCTTTACCGTGGCAGCGGTACCGACCGGCATGAATGCGGGCGTGCGGATGGTCCCGCGGCGCATCGCGATTTGCCCGGTGCGCGCGCGGCCATCGGTCGCGGCCACGGTGAAGGCAAAGCGGGGGTTCTCAGAAGCCATAGATCAACGAGAACCTTGTGACCGTATCGGTACTAACGGCGCCAGCAGGCGGATTGCTGTCATATTCCACAGTCCAGGAGAGCCGTGCGGTCAGGCTATCGATGATGCTCGCTTCGACGCCCGTCACTGCGCTCAGGCTGGTGTTCGATCCATCGACGATTAGCAGCGCCTCTCCCCCGGTTTCTACTGTAGAGTTGGCGTCCTGCGTCAATTTGATTGAATCGCTGATCTGCCAATCGAAATCGAGCCCGATCAGGCCCGCGAGACGGCTGGAGGTCCCACCATCGACGAATTCGGTCACCCGGTAAGCTGGTCCAGCCTTGATCGACAAATCCATGTTCCCGGAATCGACCAGTTTGTAACCAATCCCGCCGGATGCGACGTAACGTGCCGAGAAGCCTTGTTGGGTATTACGCTCAAACTGGGTCAGCCCGTAGGCGAACAGTCGCTCATTGATCTGGAAACGCGGTTCGTACCGGGCAAGTATCTGTTCGCGCGAGGTCACGCCATCTGTGCGACGGTAATCTCCGGCTAGGCGCAAGCGATGCTCCCAGTCGATACCCTCGCGCTTCAGCTCCAGCGCAGCGGATATGCCGATTTCGTCTGTGTTTCCGGAAGCTTGGAAGCCGCCGATCTGGCCCTGACCGCTCCAGTTTTCGAACAGCCCCGCAGTGCGGATCACTTCTTCCTGCGCCGCAGCTTCTGCCGCGGCCAACCGAGCTTGCTCTGCCTGATAGTCAGTCCAGATCGCGTCGATCTCCGTCGCATTGTCCGGGAAAGCCGTACGCGCCGCTGCTACGACGGCGGCTACGCCTTCCGCATCACCGGTCTCCATGGCAGCATCGATCATCGCGCGGGCCGCATCGGGCAGCGATTCTTCCTGCGCTGCGGCGGGCGTGGCGATGCCCAGCATCGCGGCGGAAATTAGCGTCCCATATCTCATGCCGCGCCTGCTAACGTGTCATGAGCGCGATCACCAGTCCCCAACAACAAAAGGACCGGCTGCGCAGGTGCACTACCGGTCCTATTGTCAGTTTTAGAACGGCTTAGAAGCGGAAGCCGATGCCCGCAGTTGCGCGTGCAGAATCGAATGCGATGGTATCGACATTGACGCGCAGCATCGCGTTGGTTCCGAGCGGAAACTCGGCACCGGCGCCGACAAGATAATCGCCATCGGTGTCGTCGAGCCCGTCATAGGTTCCGGCCGGCACTTCGAGATCGATGATCTCTGCATAGTCGAAATTCACTTCTTGATAGCCGCCACGAAGGTAATATTTCGCGCCGCCCTGGTCCTGAAAGCCCAGGCGAAGTGACGCGCCATATTCGCTGTCGATGGCCGATGTACCGATGTGGTAGTTACCCTCGACACCCGCGAAAAGGCTCTCTCCGAGAGGGACATCCACGCCCGCGTATGCGCCGAAAATGGGGCTGCCGTCATCGATGCCAACGCCGGGGAACTCATCCTCGATTTCACCATCGACACCAAGGTCGTGATAGCCGCCGGACACGCCGACGAAGACTTCAGCCTCTTGCGCGTTGGCGATCGAGGGAAGCGACAGGGCAGCCAGCGAAGCGGTTGCCGCCAATGCAAATTTCTTCATGATGACAATCATCCTAAATTGCGTTTTACGTCCCGATGCATTCGGGTCGGCGGCAATTGGGACTCGTTTGCTTGCGCGCTTCTGAATGACGCATTCAGGGTCGGACGAACCGCTGATTTCATCCGCACCAACGACGTGAAACGCTATTTCGATGCGGTTATTCGCGCAATCGCCAGCCGGTCCTGAATATCCACGCGATGATCCCGATGCACAGCAGCAGGAAGGCGAGCGTGGCCCCCAGCGATATCAGGATGGGGAAGTCCGATGTGCCGAGGAAGGTCCAGCGAAGGCCGTTGACCAAGTAGACCACCGGATTGATCATCGCGACGGTCTGCCATGGCTCTGGCAAGTCGCTGATCGGGTAGAACGTGCCGCCGAGGAAGGTCAGCGGCATGAGGATCAAGAGCGGGACAATCTGCAGTTTCTCGAAGCCGTCAGCCCATAGTCCGATGATGAAGCCGAGCAGGGAAAACGTCGCGGCGACAAGCAGGATGTAGCCGAAGGCGTAGAGCGGATAGACGATCTGGTAATCGATGATGAGCGCTGCCGTACCGAGGATGATGGCGGCGAGGATGAGCGACTTGACCGCCGCTGCGCCGACAAAGCCGATCAGCGTTTCGAAAACGCCGACAGGTGCGGACAGCAGTTCGTAAATCGAGCCGGTGAACTTGGGCATGTAGATACCGAAGCTGGCATTGCTGGTGCTCTCGCTGAGCAAGGTGAGCATCAGCAGACCCGGAATGATGAATGCCCCGTAATCGACGCCGCCGGGAAGCTCCATCCGGCTGCCGATCGCCGCGCCGAACACCACGAGATAGAGCGAAGTGGTGATGACGGGCGAGAGGATCGAGCCGAAGATGGTGCGGAACATGCGCATCAACTCGTTGCGGAAAATCGCTAGGGCGCCGCGCAGATTCAGGCCGCCGCTCATGCCGTCACCTCCGCCGGTTTGTCCTCGACAAGATCGACGAAGATATCCTCCAGCGTACTGTCGCGGATATCGAGACCGACATAGGCGATGCCCTCCCGCGCCATCAGTTGCGCCAGTTCCGCCACCTCGCGCTTGCCCTTGCCGGTACCGTCACCTCCGCGATAGATTAGGCAGGTGCCCTCCTCCTCCAGATGCAGCGGATAGGCCGAAAGCACTCCGGGAACGGCGCCGAGCGCAACGGGTAGCGCGAAATGCGCCTCGGTCCGGCCCAGCTTGGCCATAATCGTGTCCTTGTCGTCCACCAGCAGCAGCTTACCCTTGTTGATGACACCCACGCGGTCGGCCATTTCCTCTGCTTCCTCGATGTAATGGGTGGTGAGGATGATGGTCACGCCGCGCTCGCGTAGCGCATCGATCTGCCGCCACATGTCGCGCCGCAGTTCGACATCGACTCCCGCAGTGGGTTCATCAAGGAACAGCAGGTCGGGGTCGTGGGCAAGAGCCTTGGCAATCATCACACGCCGTTTCATTCCGCCCGACAGCTCGCGGATCTGCACGTCGCGCTTGTCCCACAGGCTGAGGCTCTTGAGCACTTCCTCGATCCGCGCCTCGTCAGGCGCACAACCAAACATGCCGCGCGAATAGCGCACTTGGCGGATAACCTTGTCGAAGATGTCGAAACTTAGTTCCTGCGGCACGAGCCCGATGCGCCCGCGCACGGCCTTCCAGTGCCGGGTAGCATCCATACCGAAAGCGGATATCGTACCGCCGGTAGGTCGCACCAGTCCGCAAACCGCGCCGATCAGCGTCGTCTTGCCCGCGCCGTTTGGGCCGAGCAGGGCGAAGATTTCCCCACTGCGGATTGAGAGCTCCACGCCATCAAGCGCCCTCACCCCGCCCTTGTAGGTTTTCTTCAGCCCGCGAATGTCGAGAATATTGTCCATTGGCGAGAAATGGCGAAGTTTCGCGCACGCTCCAAGCATAATCGGGATTCACTCGGGCCGGCGCGAGCGACACGGCCTCGAGTTCGCGCTTGCTAGCTTTCTGGCAACAACAGGCTCGAGTCACCGTAGCTGTAGAAGCGATATCCCTGCGCGATAGCATGTGCATAGACGGCCATCATCCGGTCGCGCCCCATCAGTGCGCTAACCAGCATCATCAGGGTCGATTTGGGCAAGTGGAAATTGGTCATCAAACCGTCGACTGCGCGGAAGCGATAGCCTGGCGTAATGAAGATGTCCGTATCTGCTGCAAAAGGCTGGATTCGCCCGTCTTCGTCCGCAGCGCTCTCGATCAGGCGAAGGCTGGTCGTGCCGACCGCGATCAGCCGACCGCCTGCTGCGCGGGCAGCGTTGAGCCGGGCGGCGGTATCAGCGTCGATCTCTCCGAATTCGGCATGCATGACATGGTCTTCGGTATCGTCGGCCTTCACCGGCAGGAATGTGCCCGCGCCCACGTGGAGTGTGAGCGTCTCGCGCCTGATGCCACGCTCATCCAGCGCGGCAATCAGTTCGGGCGTGAAATGGAGTGCCGCGGTCGGGGCGGCAACAGCGCCGTCCTTCTCTGCAAACATGGTCTGGTAATCGGACCGATCGCGCTCGTCGGTTGCGCGCTTTCCGGCGATATAGGGCGGCAACGGCATCCGCCCTGCCCTTTCGAGCAGCACCTCGACCGGTTCATCGCCTTCGAATGCCAGCGTGAACGACCCATCCTTGTGCCGCGCTTCTGCGATTGCCGTGACGCCAGCGTTGAATTCCACACAGTCGCCTTCGCGCAGCCGTTTCGCGTTGCGGATAAATGCCTGCCAGCGCCGCAGATCGATGCGCTTGTGCAAGGTCGCGCCGATGCGCGCTTCGCCGCGTTGGCCTTCGAGCTGTGCCGGGATGACCCGCGTATCGTTGAACACCAGAACATCGCCGGGTTCGAGCAGGTTGGGGAGGTCGCTGACCGTGAAATCGACTAGGGCGGCATCACCCTTCGCCACCAGCATACGCGCTGAATCGCGCGGGCTGACCGGGCGTAGCGCGATCAGTTCCTGCGGCAGATCAAAATCAAAAAGGTCGACGCGCATCGGCGTCTCCTATGCGGCGATCACCCGATCAGAGCGCTTCGTTCAGCATGTCGAGCGTGATCGTCTCGTCGGGTCGTTGCGCTTGCGGCATGGCTTGCGGCACATTGTCTGCCGCGATGGAGGCCTGCAACACCCGGGTAGGGTTGGCGGGCGGTTCGCCACGCGCAATCGCGTCGACGGCAGGCATGTTGGAAATCACACGGCCGAAATTGGTGTAACGACGATCAAGTGCAAATCGCGGATAGAACACGATGAAAAACTGGCTGTTCGCACTGTCTTCCGAATCAGCGCGGGCCATCGACACGGTGCCGCGCACGTGCGGGAGGAAGTTGAATTCTTCTTCCAGATCGGGAAGCGTCGAGCCGCCCTGCCCCGTACCGGTCGGATCGCCGGTCTGTGCCATGAAGCCATCGATCACGCGGTGGAACGGCACGCCGTTGTAGAACCCGTCACGCGTCAGCGTCTTTATCCGCTCGACATGATTGGGCGCCCAATCGGGCATGAGGCGGATGGCCACGCGCTCTCCGGTCGAAAGGTCGAGCAGCAGGATGTTGTCCCGATCTTCGGCCATGTCGAAACTGGCGCGGATCGGCATCTCGCGCGCCGCCGCATTGGTCGCTTCGACATTATCGACTGCTGGAGTCAGATTGGTCTCCTGCGCAGCGGCGGGGGCGGAAATCGTAAGAGCGGCGGCGATTGCCGTCAGCGCGAGTTGGCGAAACATGATTCTGTCCGAATGAAATTGCTGGGTTGATAGCGTCCTACGGCGAAGCAACTGACAGTTCAATGAACATGTCTTGCGCGTCAACAATCGCCCTTCCTGCCAATCTTCTCGACACGGGCATCGACAAGCGCCTTGACCGGCGGACTGACAAAGGGCGCGATGTCGCCACCATAGATGGCAATTTCCTTCACCAGCTTGGACGCAATCGGCTGGAGCGATATGTCGGCCATCAGGAAGACAGTCTCGATCCCGTCGTTCAACTGCTGGTTCATGCCGGCCATTTGATATTCATATTCGAAGTCCGCCACGGCTCGCAGGCCGCGGATGATGATACTCGCCCGTTCATGCTCGGCGAATTTCATCAGCAAGGCATCGAAACCACGAATTTCAACATTCTTCAGCCCGAGCCGGGAAATCTCGCCCGTCATCATATCCATCCGCTCTTCCGGCGTGAACATGGGGTTCTTGGATGGATTGGTGGTGACACCGATAATCAGCCGATCGACCAGTTTTGCCCCACGCCGGATGATATCGGCATGGCCAAGGGTGCAAGGGTCGAATGTGCCGGGATAAAGGCCGATGCGTTCAGTCACTACCTGTCCCTCTCTACCACAAACTTGGCCAGCGCCCGCAGCAAGCCAGCCTCTTCACCGTGACTGGCGAGATGGCCGATTGCTTGATCCGAAAGTGCCTGCGCCTGTTGCCGCGCACCGTCTGCGCCCATCAGTGATACGAAGGTGGCCTTGCCCGCATCGGCATCCTTGCGCAGCGCCTTGCCTGCCAGCGCTTCATCGCCCTCTTTATCGAGCAGGTCATCAGCGATCTGGAAAGCGAGGCCGATATCGCGGGCATAGGCGCGTAGATGCGCCCTTCCCTCGACCGGCACCTTGCCGAGGATCGCCCCCATTTCCACCGCCGCACCCAAGAGCGCGCCTGTCTTGAGCTGTTGCAGGCGCGTAATCGTGTGCAGGTCGAGCTCGCCCTCGGCATCTTCGGCGGCGATGTCCATCACCTGGCCGCCAGCCATGCCCTTGTGGCCGCTGGCGCTGGCGAGCGCGTGGACCAGCTCAGCGCGGATGAATGGATCGGTGCTAACCTGCATTCCACCGAGAATCTCGAACGCGAGTGCATGGAGAGAATCGCCCGCGAGAACGGCAATCGCCTCGGTATATTTCTTGTGCAGCGTCGGCTTGCCGTGCCGCATGTCGTCATCGTCCATGCACGGCAGATCGTCGTGGATGAGCGAATAGACATGGATCGCCTCGATTGCGCAGCCCGCGTAAACTGCAGCCGCACGGCTTGCACCATACATCTCGGCAACGGTGGCGAGCAGCAGCGGACGAACGCGCTTTCCGCCACCGATGGCGGCGTAGCGCATCGCCTCGACCAGCTTGACGCTGTTATCGTCGGGAAGCGGCAGCAACCCGTCGAAAGTGTCGTCGATTTCGCGCTGGATGCGCTGGAGCCCGCGGCCGAGCACATCGTCTGCGACAATCAGGCCCATTCCAGCCCGCCTCAGTCCGCGTCGAAGGGCTGTGTGCCCTGCGGTTTGCCATCAGGTCCGGCGACGATCTTCTCGATCCGTTCCTGCGCAGCGTCGAGCCGCGCCTGGCATAGCTGCCGCAGTTTTTCGCCGCGTTCGTAGAGGTCGATGGATTCGTCCAGCTTTGCCTCGCCGCTTTCCAGCTTGCGGACAACGTCTTCAAGTGCGCGCAAGGCGTCCTCGAAGCTCATTTCAGCGATATCTGAAGATGTGTCTCCCATGACTGCGACCATTGACGCTCGCAGGGCGCAGGGTCAAGCTGCCGGGCTAACGGGAGAGCCTGATGAAGTGGATTATTGCCTATGTCGCCGCTGCCATCGCATTTGGCGTGCTGGATTCCTTCTGGCTGCGCTGGGCAGGACCGAATCTCTACCGCCCGGCGATCGGCGAGATTCTCGCGGACAGCTTCCGCATGGGACCGGCACTGGCTTTCTATTTCATCTATATCGGCGGGATGGTCTATTTCGGCATACGGCCCGGAATAGAGAGCGGAAATGTGTTGATCGCGCTGCTCAACGGCGCGATTTTGGGCTTCGTTTGCTACGCGACATTCGACCTGACGAGCCAGGCGGTGATGAAAGTCTGGTCCACGCAAATCAGCATAGCCGATATCGCATGGGGCACTTTCGCAACAGGCGTCGCATCGGCGGCGGCCGCATGGGTGACGCTGAAAGTTTCCGGATAGGGGGAAATCCAGACGCGAAGGACTAGCGGGTTTGCGGTACGCTCGCTAAGGCGCTGGCCATGTCAGAAATCACTCCTGAAGTCGTCGCCCAGCACGGGCTTTCAGACGAAGAATACGACCGCGTGCTCCACGCCCTGGGTCGCGAACCCAATCTTGTCGAGCTCGGCATCTTTTCGGTCATGTGGTCGGAGCATTGCTCGTACAAGTCGAGTCGCCTCCACCTGAAGAAGCTGCCGACCGAGGCACCGTGGGTAATCTGCGGCCCGGGCGAGAATGCCGGCGTCATCGATATCGGTGACGGTCAGGCCGCGATCTTCAAGATGGAGAGCCACAACCACCCCTCCTATATCGAACCCTATCAGGGCGCGGCAACGGGCGTGGGCGGCATCCTGCGCGATGTCTTCACAATGGGCGCGCGCCCGGTGGCCAATGCCAACGCGCTGCGCTTCGGGCGGCCCGATCACCCCAAGATGAAACATCTGGTGCAGGGTGTCGTCGCGGGCATTGGCGGATATGGCAATTGCGTCGGCGTACCGACCGTTTGTGGCGAAACCAATTTTCACCCGGCCTACGACGGCAACATCCTCGTCAATGCAATGACAGTTGGCGTCGCGGATACGGACAAGATCTTCTACTCCGCCGCCACGGGTGTCGGGAACCCGATCGTCTATGTCGGTTCCAAGACCGGCCGCGACGGTATTCACGGCGCCACCATGGCGAGCGCGGATTTCGAGGAAGATGCAGACGCCAAGCGCCCGACCGTGCAGGTGGGTGATCCCTTCACCGAGAAACTGCTGATCGAAGCCTGTCTCGAACTGATGGCGACAGACGCGATTGTGGCCATCCAGGACATGGGCGCGGCTGGTCTGACTTCTTCCAGCGTGGAGATGGCGACAAATGGCAAGGCCGGCATCCGGCTCGACATGAACATGGTACCGTGCCGCGAGGATGGCATGACGCCATACGAAATGATGCTTAGCGAGAGCCAAGAGCGGATGCTCATGGTACTCAAGCCGGGCAAGGAAGCCATGGCGCAGGCCATTTTCGAAAAGTGGGAGCTGGATTTCGCGGTCATCGGCGAAGTCACCGACACGCAGCACATGGTGCTCGAATTCGATGGCGAGGTCGTTTGCGACATCCCCCTTGGCCCGCTCGCCGCCGATGCTCCCGAATATGACCGGCCCTATTTGAGTCGCGAGGAATATACCGAATGGGCAGGCATCGCCCCGATGTCCGACCGGCCCGACACCGCTAATGCAGGTGCCGATCTGCTCAAGCTGCTCGCCAGCCCCAACCTCTCCTCGCGCAGCTGGATTGCAGAGCAATACGACAGCCAGGTTGGCGCGGATACCTTGCAGACTGGCGGTGACGCTGGTGTCGTGCGCGTTCATGGCACCAAGAAAGCTCTGGCGATCAGCACCGATTGCACCCCGCGCTATGTCCACGCCGATCCCTATGAAGGCGGCAAGCAGGCCATCGCAGAGGCTTATCGCAATCTCTGCGCCGTGGGCGCGCGTCCTCTGGCGGTGACCAACTGCCTCAACTTCGCCAATCCGCAGCGTCCCGAAATCATGGCGCAATTCGTCCATGCGCTCGAAGGCATGGGGAAGGCCTGCAAATATCTCGATTTCCCCATCGTCAGCGGCAATGTCTCGCTTTACAACGAAAGCAAGGCGACCGGCGGCGGCTCTGCCATCCTGCCCACACCGGCCATCGGCGGTGTCGGCATCATCGATGACTACGAGCATATGATGACCATGCCGTTCAAGGCTGCTGGCGAAACGATTTACCTGATTTCGTCGGAAGATTGGGCCACGCCCGATCCGGAACGCTCGCATTTGGGCAAATCGCTCTGGCTGTCCGAGATTCACGGACGCGACGAAGGCCGCACACCGCCGACAGACTTGACCCTGGAGAAGGCAGCAGGGGGTATCATCCGCGAACTTATTGCCGATGGCCTGGTCAGCGCCGTGCACGATATCTCCGATGGCGGGCTTGCGATTGCTCTTGCCGAGATGGCGATGGCAAGCGGCATTGGTGCCGATGTCGAGGTGGGCGAAGGTTTCACGGCCGCGCAGTGGTGGTTTGGTGAAGACCAGGGCCGCTACGTGGTCACCGTGCCCGATACAGTCGCACTCAACGAAACACTCGCGAAAGGCACTATCGATGACCAGACAGCCGCAGTTGGCTTCACACGCATCGGCACGACCGGTGGCGACAGCTTGCTCGGCGTCTCGGTGGAGAAGATGCGCGCCGCCCACCGCAGTTTCTTCAAGGAATGGATGGAAGCTTGAGCGAAAAGCACCATCCCTTCCCCGCTCTGCCTGCATATACGGAGGAAGAACGGGTGGCGCTCGCCAAGGCGGCTTATGAACAGCTGAAAACCCGCCATTCCTGCCGTGAATTTGCCGACACGCCGGTGCCTCGCGAAATCATTGAATTCGCAATTCGCGCCGCGGGAACTGCGCCCAATGGTGCCAATCACCAGCCATGGCACTTCACTGTCATCCAATCGCCGGACAAGAAGCGCGCTGTACGCGAAGCTGCCGAGGCAGAAGAACGTCGGTTCTACGGCGAGGATGGTGACAAGCCCAAGGCGAGTGCAGAATGGCTGGGCGCCCTCGCCCCCATAGGCACCGACGCGAATAAGCCGTTTCTTGAAACTGCACCCTATCTCATCGTGTGTTTCGCCCAGCGCACTGGCGGGATCGAGGAAGATGGCGAGACGCAGAACTACTACGTCAACGAGAGTGTCGGCATCGCGTGCGGAATGCTCATCAGCACGCTCCACGAGGCCGGCTTGGCGACATTGACACACACGCCCTCACCCATGGGATTCCTGCGCGACCTTTGCGGTCGCCCGAAGAACGAAAAGCCGCTGATGATCGTCGTGGCGGGCCTCCCGGGCGAAAACGCGACAGTGCCTGACCACGCGATCAGGAAGAAGCCGCTCGATCAGATTTCGAGCTGGCTTTAGGCGCTATTGCGCCGCGATCACGTGAAACGTTCCACTTGCTCGCATGAGCAGTTTGCCTTTCGCGCTGCGCTTGCGAACGCGGCAATCGAGACTGATTGTTGACCGACCAGCGCGCAGCACTTCGGCTTCTGCCTCTACCCAATCACCCTGCATTGCTGGTGACAGGAAATCGGCACTGATGCCTTGCGTCACCGCATATTGGCCCTTCGGTGCTGCCCTCCCGGCGGCCAGCGTTAGCGCCGTGTCGACCAGCGCCATCAGCATTCCGCCGTGGAGCGATCCGACGGCATTCCCGTGCCGCTCGTCGAAATGCACGCCCACAACGATATTCTCGCCTCGTTTCGCCCAATAAAGAGGCCCGATCAGTTCATGGAACGCGCCGTAAGAGCGCATTTCGGAAAAGCCGTCGGGTATCTTGGTCATTACGAAACCCAATCTTTCTCCGGAATGTCGAGCAGCTTGAGCAAGCTTGTGAGGTCGCCGCGCTCTACCCAGCCATTTGCCGCCGCGCGCGCCTTGGGCTTGGCACGAAAGGCGATGCCGTAGGTCGCCGCCTCAATCATCGGGATGTCGTTTGCACCGTCACCCGCCGCCATGCTGACGACATTGTCGCCCTTAGCCGCAACTTCCTCGAGCAAGACGGCGCGCTTGGTCGAGCTGTCGCTGATGTCCCCGACAAGGCCACCGGTCAGCTTTCCACCTGCGACTTCCAGCCTGTTGCCGATTGTGCGCTCGAACCCGAGCTGATCCGCAACCACATCAGCGAAATGGTGAAACCCGCCCGTCACCAGCGCCGTCCGGCAACCGCGTGATTTGAGCGTTTCGACCAGCACGCGCGCACCCGCTGTCGGGCGGATCCGTTCGGCTAGGCATTGGTCGATAGCTTCTTCGCCGAGGCCTGAAAGCAGGTCGACCCTTTCGCGCAGCGCAGCTTCAAAGTTGAGTTCCCCCTGCATCGCACGTTCTGTGATCTCCGCAACCTTGTCCTTGAGACCCGCAAAGTCAGCCAGTTCGTCGATGCATTCCTGCCCGATCATGGTCGAATCCATGTCGGAGACGAACACATGCGGAACCTGGATAACATCGCGTGAGACAATCGCATCGCTTTCCGGGAAATGGACGTCGAGCGCAGCGCGCAATGCCTCCATGTCATCACCCGGGCTCTCGATTTGCAGGACATCGCCGCAGAAATCGAGCATGGCCGCGTGGGCGACCGGCACGCTCGTGTCAGCCAATGCGACGGTTAGCCCATCGAGGGCTTTCTCGAGTGAGGAAGGCTCTGCTATCAGCCGGGTGATGAGCAATTCAGATACTCCTGCGAATAATCAGGTCGCGCTCATTGCAGGGCCAACCGCCAGCGGCAAGAGCGATCTGGCAGTAAGGCTGGCACAAGCGCTTGATCGCCCAGCCGTAGTCATCAATGCCGACAGCGCGCAGGTTTATGCCGACCTGCAAATCCTGTCCGCCCGCCCGACTGCGGCGGAGATGGGTGGTGTGCCGCACCGCCTCTTCGGCGCGTGGGATGGTTCGAAAGCCTGTTCGGCTGCAGACTGGGCAAGCGCGGCGAAGCGCGAAATCGCAGAGGCGCACGCGGCAGACGCTGTGCCGATCATCGTTGGCGGCACTGGTCTCTATATCCGCACCTTGCTGGAGGGGATTGCACCAATCCCCGCAATCGCCCCTGATGTGCGGGAAAGCGTGCGAGCCCTGTCGACGACGGAAGCCTACACCGCACTTCTGGACGAGGATGCAGCACGAGCGGACCTGCTCCATCCGAGTGACAGCCAGCGTATTGCGCGTGCGCTTGAAGTGGTGCGCTCCACAGGGCGAACTCTCGCCGAATGGCAGGAGATAAAGGAAGGCGGGATTGCAGACGAGATCTCACTCGCGCCGCTGGTTCTCTTGCCAGATCGCGATGCCGTGTTTGCCCGCTGCGATGGGCGCTTTGCGATGATGGTTGATAATGGCGCGGTCGGGGAAGTGGAGGCCCTGCTTGCCCGCGATCTGTCACCCGACTTGCCAGTGATGCGCGCAATCGGGGTAACTGAGATTGCCGGATGGCTGCGCGGCGAATGGACGCGTGAGGATGCGCTTGCGAAAGGGCAGCAAGCCACGCGAAATTACGCCAAGCGGCAATTCACCTGGCTGCGCAATCAGCTGCCGAATGATTGGGTCCGCATCAAGCCAGAAGATGTCGACTTGAGAACCAATTTTGATATTTTATTTCCCTGATATTGGTTGACAGGACATTTTATGCCCCCTAACGCCACCTTGGTAATGGGGAATGCAGGCCCGGTGAGAGCGATCTTGCCGGGTCAGCTTTTTCTGGCGTTTGGCCACAACAGGAGCATGACGTGTCTGAAGAGCGCAGCGGCGCGGCGATATTGGTGGAAAGCCTCGTGCGGCAGGGAGTCGAGTTCGTTTTCGGCTATCCCGGCGGCGCAGTGCTGCCGATCTACGATGAATTGTTTTCCGACAAGCGCGTTCGCCACATCCTCGTCCGGCACGAAGCTGGTGCGGCCCATGCTGCGGAAGGATATGCTCGCTCGACCGGCAAGCCCGGTGTTGTGCTCGTCACTTCCGGCCCCGGCGCAACCAATGCGATCACCGGTATTGCCGATGCTTTCATGGATTCCATCCCGCTGGTCGTGATTACCGGCCAGGTGCCGACAAACCTGATCGGGACAGATGCTTTCCAAGAGGCCGATACGGTTGGCCTTACCCGTCATTGCTCCAAGCACAACTATCTTGTCAAAGATCCTGAAGAGCTTGCGGCAACTATCGAAGAAGCCTTCGAAATTGCTACAACCGGGCGCCCTGGCCCTGTGGTCATCGACATTCCCAAGAATGTGCAGATTGCCACCGCGTCCATGTCCGATGGACCGGCGGAACGGCGCAAACGCTACCTCCCCCGCAGTGTTGGCGCGGCAGACGAGATAGCCGAAGCTGTCGAGTTGATCGCCAATGCCGAGCGTCCCATTCTCTACACCGGCGGCGGAGTCATCAATTCCGGCCCCGAAGCGAGCGAATTGCTGCGCCAGTTCCAGCGATTGACCGGCGCACCGCTTACCTCGACACTGATGGGACTTGGCGCCTTTCCCGCCGATCATCCCGATTGGCTGGGTATGCTCGGGATGCACGGCACTTTCGAAGCCAATATGGCAATGAACCAGTGCGATGTGATGGTTTGCGTGGGAGCACGCTTCGATGACCGAGTCACCGGACGGCTCGACGCCTTCGCTCCGAACTCGAAGAAAATCCACATCGACATCGATCGCGCCAGCATCAACAAGGTGGTTCCGGTCGATCTGGGCATCATCGGCGATTGCGGCAAAGTGCTCGAACAGCTGATTGCCGGCTGGGGAGATCGCCATTCGCGCGATCTCGGCGAATGGAAGGCGCGCATAACCGGCTGGAAAGCGCGCAATAGCCTCGCCTACCCTGAAAAGTCCGACGCGATCATGCCGCAACTGGCGGTCGAGCGGCTGTTTGCGCTGACAAAAGACCGCGACCCGATCATCACGACAGAGGTCGGACAGCACCAGATGTGGGCGGCGCAATATTTTGGCTTCATGGGACCGAACAAGTGGCTCACAAGCGGTGGCCTCGGCACGATGGGCTATGGTCTGCCTGCCGCCATCGGTGCTCAATTGGGCAATCCGGATAGCCTGGTGATCGATATCGCCGGTGAAGCCAGCATCCAGATGAACATCCAGGAGCTTGGCACTGCCAGCCAGTTCCGCCTTCCGGTCAAGGTGTTCATCCTCAACAATGAATACATGGGCATGGTTCGCCAGTGGCAGGAACTGACCTACGAGAGCCGCTATTCGAACAGCTATTCCGATAGTCTGCCCGACTTCGTGAGGCTGGCTGAAAGCTATGGCTGGAAAGGCATCCGGATTACCGAGGAAGCCGGTCTGGACGCCGGGATCGAGGAAATGCTGGCGTATGATGGGCCGGTAGTCGTCGATTGCCAGGTGTCCAAGGACGCCAACTGCTTCCCGATGATCCCGTCGGGCGCGGCGCACACGGAAATGCTGCTCTATGGCGACATGGTCGAAGGCAGCATGGACGACGAAGCCAAGGCTTTGGTGTAGGGGCCATCAGGACATGAAAATCGAACATCGCGAAGCCGAGCGGCATGTGCTCACCGTGGTCGTGGACAATGAACCAGGCATTCTTGCCAAGATCACTGGCCTGTTCACCGCGCGCGGCTATAATATCGACAGCCTGACCGTGGCCGATATCTCCGAAGATCACGCCATCAGCCGGATCACCATCGTCACCCGCGGTCCGCCGCAGGTGATCGACCAGATCATGGCGCAGCTGGAACGGCTGGTGCCGGTTCACCGCGTGATAGATTTGACCGAAGAAGGGCCGCATGTCGAACGCGAGCTTGCGCTGGTAAAGGTCAACGGCATCGGCGAAATGCGCGTCGAGGCGCTACGTACCGCCGAAGTTTTCCGCGCCAATGTCATCGACACAACGCCCGAAAGCTTCGTTTTCGAACTGACAGGTTCGTCGGACAAGATCGACAGCTTTATCGTGCTCATGCGCGGGCTGGGACTGGTCGAGGTCGGACGTTCCGGCGTGGTTGGCATGATGCGCGGAAGCGAAGGATCGTAATGGAATATCTCAACCCGAGTTTTCTGCTGTTGATGGCCGCAGCGCTGGCCGTGATTACAGCTGCACTCCATTCCGTGCTGGGCGAGCAGCGCCTTATCGCGCCGCTGCTGGCGAGCGATGTTCCGCTTATGCAACACCCGCTCGCACGGCAGGTCACGCGCTTCGCCTGGCACTGGACCACCGCGCTCTGGCTGGGAATCGCTGCGGTTCTCGCCCTTGCGGCCTATGGCGACATCAATGCACCATGGCTGATCTTCGGGATCGGCGCAGCGCACTTTATCGCTGGCGTTACTGACGGAATTTTCACGCGCGGACAGCATCTCGGCTGGCCGCTCATAACCATCATCGGGGGGCTGGTGCTCCTCGCCTACTACACGACCCAGACTCAATAGGACGACACATGAAAGTCTATTACGACGCCGACGCCGATCTCAACCTAATCACCGACAAGAAGATTGTCGTGCTCGGCTATGGCAGCCAGGGCCATGCCCATGCGCAAAACCTGCGCGACAGCGGTGTGAAGGATGTCTCCATCGCGCTGCGCGAAGGCTCCGCCACTGCCAAGAAGGCACAGGACGCAGGTTTTACGGTTCTCAGCAATGAGGAAGCGGCGAAGCAGGCGGACATTCTGATGGTCCTCGCACCCGATGAACATCAGGCGAAGATCTGGGCGGATGACCTCAAGGGCAAGATGAAGCCGGGCGCCGCACTCGCTTTCGCGCATGGCCTGAACGTGCATTTCGGCCTGATCGAGCCGACCGACGATATCGACGTGATCATGATCGCTCCGAAAGGCCCCGGCCACACCGTGCGCAGCGAATACCAGAAGGGTGGCGGCGTGCCGTGCCTGATCGCGATCCACCAAGACGTGACCGGCAATGCCCATGATGTGGCCCTCGCCTACGCCAGCGGTGTTGGCGGCGGACGCAGCGGCATCATCGAGACCGATTTCAAGGAAGAGTGCGAAACCGACCTGTTTGGTGAGCAGGCTGTCCTGTGCGGCGGTATCACCCATCTCATCATGGCCGGGTTCGAGACGCTCGTGGAAGCCGGATACGCGCCGGAAATGGCTTATTTCGAATGCCTCCACGAGACCAAGCTCATCGTCGACCTGCTATATGAAGGCGGCATCGCGAACATGCGCTATTCGATCAGCAACACAGCGGAATACGGCGATTATCACACCGGCCCGCGCGTCATCACCGATGAAACCAAGGCGGAAATGAAGCGCGTTCTGGACGACATCCAGCGCGGTAAGTTCGTGCAGCGCTTCATGCTCGACAATGCTATTGGCAATCCGGAGATGAAAGCCGCGCGCAAGCGTCAGGAAGAACATCCGATCGAGAAGACCGGCGCGCAGCTTCGTGCTATGATGCCGTGGATCACCGCCAACAAGCTGGTGGACAAGGACAAGAACTGACGGAGCAGACATGGCCGAACATCGCGTCTATTCAATGAGCTTCGCCAAGGTTTATCCGCTCTATGTGACGAAGGCTGAGAAAAAGGGGCGAAGCAAATCGGAGGTTGATGAAATCATTCATTGGCTGACCGGATACGATGCAGCAGGACTTGCCGAAGCCATTGAAGACGAGCGCGATTTCAGGGCTTTCTTCGATCAGGCACCCAAGATGAACCCCGCGCGCGAACTGGTGACAGGTGTCGTGTGCGGGGTCCGCGTGGAAGAGGTGGAGGAAACGCTCATGCGGGAAATCCGCTACCTCGACAAAATGATCGATGAACTGGCGAGGGGCAAAGCCATGGAGAAAATTCTCCGCGAGCCCTGAACCTTCAGCGGGTCGCCCTCAAACCGAAAAATCGCTTACGCGTGATTTCCAATCTGGACCTGTTAACCATTACGGACTAGCATCACGACCATGAGCACGGCTTACAGCCTAACCCTGCTTCGACTTACACGCCCTTAGGCGTGCCCGTTGCCCTGCCCGGATGCAGGGAACTCGCCTAAGGGCTTCCACATCGCACCACCAATAATGCGCAAGGCGACTTGCCGAGCGCGCCTGAGTCGAACAAGGCTGTTACCCGATGCCAATGCTTTCCAACCCGTCCGCGAAGTACCGCCCATTTCCGCAGGTCGACTTGCCCGACCGGCAATGGCCCACACGCACGATCACTGCCCCGCCCCGCTGGCTTTCCACAGACCTCCGCGATGGCAACCAGTCGATTATCGACCCGATGGACCGGGCAAAGAAGACCCGCTTTTTCGACCTGCTCGTAGATGTCGGCGTCAAGGAAATCGAAGTCGGCTTTCCCGCAGCGGGTCAGACTGAGTTCGATTTCATCAGCTGGTTGGTGACGAGCGGCAAAGTGCCGGAAGACGTGGTGGTGCAGGTCCTCACCCAGTCGCGCGAAGATCTGATCAAGCGCAGCTTCGAAAGTCTTGAAGGCGCGCATTCGGCCATCGTCCATTTGTACAATGCGCTTAGCCCGGCATGGCGCGACATCGTTTTCCGCATGAGCCGGGACGAAGTGCGCGAAATTGCCGTCAAGGGCGCGCAAATGCTGGTCGACGAAGCTGCCAAACGTCCCGATACGAAATGGCATTTCGAATATTCACCCGAAACCTTCTCGACCGCCGAACTCGATTTCAGCCTCGAGGTTTGCGAGGCGGTAATGAATGTTGTCGGCCCGACAAAGGAATGGCCGATCATCCTCAACCTGCCTGCTACCGTGGAAGCGGCAACACCAAATATTTACGCTGACCAGATCGAATATTTCTGCCGTAACCTGCCCAATCGCGAGGCTGCGATAATCAGCCTGCACACGCATAATGATCGCGGCACCGGCGTTGCAGCGGCGGAACTCGGCCTGATGGCCGGCGCTGATCGCGTCGAAGGGTGCCTGTTCGGCAATGGTGAGCGGACGGGCAATTGCTGCCTCGTCACTGTGGCGCTCAATATGTACACGCAGGGGATCGATCCGGGTCTTGATTTCTCCGACATCGACCGGGTGATTGAAACTGTCGAATACTGCAACGAATTGCCGGTGCACGAACGCCACCCTTACGGCGGCGAACTGGTGTTCACTGCGTTTTCCGGCAGCCACCAGGATGCCATCAAGAAGGGTTTCGAGGCGAACGAACAGCAGAATGACACGCATTGGCGTGTTCCCTACCTGCCGATCGACCCTGCGGACCTTGGCCGCAATTATGAAGCGGTAATTCGCGTCAATTCGCAAAGCGGCAAAGGCGGTTTTGCATGGGTCTTGCAACAGGATCAGGGCCTTAAGTTGCCCAAGCGTCTGCAAGCCAGTTTCTCGCGCCACGTGCAATTCATGGCCGACGAACTCGGCCGCGAGCTCAACGCCGCCGACATCTGGGACTGTTTCCGCAAGGCCTATTACCTGCAGGTCGACAAGCGCCGCTTTGCACTGGTCGATTACGAAGAAAGCCGCGCGTCCGATGGCACGCGCATCTTCACCGGCAGGGTCGAAGTTGATGGTGAGGCGCAGCGTGTATCGGGACGCGGAAAAGGGTTGATCTCGTCCGTGCTGGCAACCTTGCGCGAGACGTTCGGTCTCGATTTCGAAGTAACCGACTACTCCGAGCACGCGCTGGGCACAGGCGTCGATTCGCGCGCCGCGGCCTATATCGAGTTTGCAACGCCTGACGGGGAGACTGGCTGGGGCGTCGGCGTGGACGAAGACGTGGCAACCGCAGGCGTCCGCGCCTTGCTCAGCGCAGCAAACGCCGCGTCGCATGGTCCGGGTACGCAACGTTTTTAACGCTGGATTCGCGGCATCATAAGGGGCAATCCGGAGGCGCATGCTCGTCAGACGCTAGCCAAACGGCGGCTAATGCCGGGCCATGTCCGAACTATCCGAATTCGCGCTCGTCCTTTTTGCCTTCGTCGCAGGTGGCTTGATCACCGCCGCCTGTTTCGCACTTCTAAACCGGAAGCGCCGACCTCACTCCGACTCGGACGAGCCGGAAATGAAATTCAGGGAACTGGTCGAGGTCGCCCCTGCTGGGCTTTGGCGCACCGATCAGTCGGGCCGTTTTATCTGCGTCAATCAGGCGTTAAAGGAATTGTCCGGCTTTTCCAGCGCAGACGATTTCAACCAGCCGTGGATCAAGTTTATCCATGCCGATGATCGTGAACAGGTTGCCACATGCTGGTCTACCGCGGTGGCCCAGCGTCTGCCATTCTCGACCGAATTGCGCTGGCTCCATCCCGATGGATCGGCCCGCTGGCTGGTCAGTATGGGGCAACCCGAATTTGCTGCGGACGGGCAGTTCACTGGTTATGCCGGGTGCAATATCGACATCGGTCGCCTCAAGCAGATGGAAGAGGACCTGAAGATTGCCCGCGACACCGCCGAGCGGGAAGCGTCGTCGAAATCGACTTTTCTTGCGCATATGAGTCACGACATTCGCACGCCTATGAATGGCGTGATCGGATTTACCCAACTACTGCTCGAGAGCGACCTTGACGAGGACCAGCGTAGCCAGGTCGAACTGATAGCCGATTCCGGCCGTGCCCTGATGCAATTGCTCAACGATATTCTCGACCACGCCAAGATCGAATCAGGCGAGCTGACCATTGTGAGCGAACCGACCGACCTGAGGCAGCGGCTTTCCCATTGCGCCAACCTGATTGAGCCGCTTGCCCGCGCCAAGGGGCTGTCCATTGGGGTTTGGGTCGATGAGACAGTTCCGGAATTCCTCCAGCTTGATCAGTTGCGCATTGGCCAGATCCTACTCAACCTTGTCGGCAACGCCGTAAAATTTACTGAGACGGGCGGTATTGATGTCGAAGCGCGGATGGAAAATTCCACCGACGGGCGGTCCTTGCTGCTTTCGGTAATGGATACCGGAATTGGCATTGAAGAATCGCGACTGGAAGAAATCTTCACCCCGTTCGTCCAGGAAGACAATTCGACGGCGAGGCGCTTTGGCGGCACGGGATTAGGCCTTGCCATCAGCAGCCAGCTGGTGAGCATGATGGGTGGCCGGATCAGCGTTCATTCGAAACGCGGCGTTGGAACCCAATTCACCGTGCGCCTCCCGATCGTACCTGTAACCGTTAGCGCGCCGCCCAAGGCCGAGCTTGCCGATATATCTGATGCAGACGCGCTTTCGTGCCTCAAAGGCGCTCACGTGCTGATTGCGGAGGACCATGGCATTAATCAGGAACTGGTCATGTCCATGGCGCAAACGCTGCAGCTCGATGCGCAACTGGTCGAGAACGGGGCAGAGGCAGTCCAGGCCGTGATCAATGCAGACAAAGCTGGTGTCCCCTTTGACGCGATCCTGATGGATTTGCAGATGCCCGAAGTCGATGGCCTCGAGGCAACCTGTCGCCTGCGCGCGCTGGGCTATGATGCCGAGACGTTGCCGATCATTGCTCTGACCGCCAATTGTTATCCCGACGATATCGCAAATTGCGCAGAGGCCGGAATGCAATCCCACCTCGGAAAACCGGTCACGACAGTAACGCTGGCCCGTGAGCTTGCGCGCTGGCTGGCGCCCGGCGGCAAGGCGGAATTTTCACATGTTTCCAAGGACGAGGACACAGGCGATCCGGAAGAAATTTCAGCCGCTGCTCTTTCGTCGATCAACGGCCTGCAAGATCGTTATCGTAACCGCAAAAACGAGATCGTGACAAACCTGCGGCAGTCGATCGAAACTCCGCCAGACCAGACCGACTGGGAAGAACTTGGCCGACAATTGCACAAGCTGGCCGGTGTAGCGGCAAATTTCGGAGAGCCGGAATTGGGTGAGGCTTCACGCCGTTTGGAACGGTGGCTCAATACGTCTCATGAACCTGAAGAATTGCTGCAGGCCTTAAAGCGTGAATGGCCGGTGTTCGAAAAGGCGGCGTGAGAAAAGGAGGGGGCTTTTGCCGGTTATGCTACCGGTTCGCTTGCCGACCAAAGCATCTCTGCCATCGCATCGAGCTCTGCAAAATCGACCCCGGGGCGGAACGGGTCTTTCCGATTGAGGACCAGGCTGCGGCCTTCGCGTTGCATTAACCGCTGGCGCAAAGCATTTTGCAAAATGCGCAGCCGCATCAGCGCCTCTTCGCGCGCCATATGCGGATGGCGCAGGTGCGTTCGTTTCCAGCTAGCTTCCACCTGGCCTACGCGCTGCGCGACAAGCTCATTGTAGAGACGATGCGGACCGCGGTGCATCGGAAGGCCGGTCGCCAGAGCAGCCGATGTGCGCGCCGGAAGCAGGAGCCCGTTGGCACGGAAATCGTCAAAGCACAGATCATGCCTGCCGAGCGTGTAAAATAGGCTGCCAAAGCAATCGCCACGGAGCAGCTGGCGCGGAAGCGAGTGATGGCGCTGCATATTTTCTAAAAAGCCCGGCCGATCTCGCCGGTTGACGGACCTGAAAGGCAAATGCGCACGGCACGCACAATTACGTACGGCGCCCGCTCTTACGGCGGCGCTCGTTAGTGCGACCTTCTCCACACTTGTAGAATGGAGAAATTATCCACAGGTTCAAGCTCCAATGTTTCACCCGATGGCCCGGTAAAAGTGAAACTTTGCATGATCTTGCCATGTTCTACCAACCAGTTGACCAATCGCAGGGCCACCTTGGCCGCCTCTGCCCGATCTGCGCACATTTCAGGCGATAGTCGCAACTCCTGGCCTGTAAAAAGCACCAGCCCTTCCGTCTGCATCCCGCCATCGGGATTGGTCATCAGTGCTGTCAGCCCGAGACCGGGAAAAGCGCCACCTTCAATCCAGCTCTGTACGCCGCGCCGAAAATAGTCCGGGGCGCTGAAGGTTCGCGCCGGATGCCATGCGACCGCATTGACGCCTTCCAGATTGGACAATTGTGCGGCTAGCGAAGCGAGACAACGCACAACGGGGAACATCGCCCCTCCGCCCGAAAGGTGTGGTCCGGGTGTAAGGGTAATGGCTTCCATCACCGCAGGATCGAAATTTCCCGGCAAGGCATAGCTGTAAGCGCAATCAGGAAGATGTTCAGCCGGACTAGGGGCCAATCCCACCAGATCGAAGGTCAGACCATTGGCGAGCAGTTCGACCCAACCTTCGTCTTCGCCACCGTCCAACGTAGGATCGATGCTGAGAGAGAATTGATCGAGTTCGGTGGCCAGTTTGCGGATATCACTGGCGCAAGGACGCTTTCCCGCCGGAAAAACCAGTGAGACCGCAGAAGCAACACTATTCGATTCAAGGCTCTGCGCACTCGCGATCGAACCAAACCCCTTTTTTGGTATTCTAGCAAATGCCTCTAAATCGGCATTGCGTCGAGTCATAGCCTTACAGTTGTAACTTCTTAGTTATCGCGCGATTCAGCATTTGTCGTAGATGCGCATTCTGTCGAGAGACCACGCGCTATCCCTTCCCACATATCAATGCGCACTATAGGCAATTGGAATGAACACGAAAGTCGCAGTTCTTGGTGTCGAGAAATCCCTGTCGGGCAAGACATGGAGATGGCGTGGTGGCAATATGGAACTTGGTCCGGGGATCGGTGGGCTGGAAGAGGATATTACTACCCAGCTCCTGCTATCGCGCGGCGTGAATCGCGACGACCTCGACAAGCATCGCAGTCCCAGCCTGCGGGGTTTCCTTCCCGACCCGTCTGCCTTTGCCGATATGGACAGGGCGGCCGAACGGATTGCCGAAGCGGTCATCGCGCGTGAGCCGTTGACCGTATATGGCGATTACGATGTCGACGGCGCGACCAGTTCCGCCCTGCTCATCCGCCTGGTTCGAATGCTCGGTCATGACGCAAATCACTACATTCCCGACCGTCTGCTTGAAGGGTACGGCCCTAGCGGAGAGGCGTTGCTGCGCATCGGTGAAGACGGATCGAGCCTGATCGTCACCGTCGATTGCGGCGCGATGGCACATGAAGCGCTTGGCATGGCGCATGAAGCGGGAATCGATGTCATCGTGGTTGACCATCACAAATGCTCGCCCGAACTTCCGCGCACTTTTGCGCTGGTTAATCCGAATCGGCTCGACGAATCGGACCTTGCAGCGGAGCACGGCCATCTCGCCGCTGTTGGTGTCGCGTTCGTGCTCGCGGTGGCAGTCGTGCGGACATTGCGCCAGCAGGGCTATTTCAAGGACCGTACAGAGCCGGACCTCATGTCGCTGCTCGATTTGGTCGCACTGGGAACAGTGGCTGATGTCGCCGCGATTCGCGGGTTGAACCGCGCCTTCGTGGCTCAGGGACTGAAAGTCATGGCGAGGCGAGCGAATACCGGCATGGCCGCGCTGATCGACGCCAGCCGCCTGAAAGCTGCGCCTGCCGCAAGTGATTGCGGATTCGCCCTGGGTCCGCGAATCAACGCCGGAGGCCGCGTGGGCGAAGCAACTCTCGGCGTACGGCTTCTGACGACCGAAGATCCTGACGAAGCTCGCGACATCGCCCAGCAGCTCTCGCAACTTAACGAAGAACGCCGCGCCATTGAGTCTGCAGTACAGGAAGCGGCAGAGGAACAGCTTGCAGCACAGCACAACCGCCCGGTCATCGTGTGCGCCGGCCATGGCTGGCATCCGGGTGTGATTGGCATTGTCGCCGGGCGTATCAAGGAAAAGTCTGGCAAGCCCAGCGTGGTCATCGCGCTCGATGACGAGGCAGGCGAAGGCAAGGGATCGGGGCGCTCGATTCCGGGCGTGGACCTTGGCGCTGCGATCATCGGTGCGACCGAGGCCGGGCTCCTCGTCAAAGGTGGCGGACACGCAATGGCCGCAGGTCTGACGATCGCGCCGGACCGGCTGGATGCATTTTCCGATTGGCTGGCCGATCACCTGGCCGGCCCCGTTTCCCGTGCAAGCGCAGAACAGCAGATGGTGCTCGACCTCGCATTGGCTCCTGGCGGGCTGACTCCCGAACTCGTGGAAACGCTCGACAGTGCTGGTCCCTACGGCGTCGGCTGGCCCGGACCGCGCATTGCCGTGGGGCCGGTATATCTGGTGAAAGCCGATATCGTCGGCACCGATCACCTGCGCGTAATTGCCGCAGGCCAGGACGGCGCACGCTTCAAAGGCATCGCTTTTCGCGCCGCGAACAGTGAAATGGGGCAAGCGCTCCTGCACGGTGCGAAGGGACGGAAGCTGTGGCTGGCAGGGCGCGCCAAGATCGACGATTGGGGCAGCAGGCCAGCGGCAGAATTGCATCTTGAAGACGCTGCCTGGGCAGATTGATGCAAGTTTGTCATTTATCCTGCTCAACAAGGCTTGACCGTGAAGCGGGACACCCCTAAGTGCGCCCCTCCATCGCGTGTGGCCCCTTCGTCTAGCGGTTAGGACGCGGCCCTTTCACGGCTGAAACACGGGTTCGATTCCCGTAGGGGTCACCACCGATGGTGCGTCGCCAAGACGCCTCCCTTCCCCAACCCGAGTGTATCGCGCTGCAAAGCGCTACCCGAGCCGCTCGGTCTGGTGAAAAATAAGTGCGCCTGGCGATAGCGTTTGTCACAAAACTGTGGCTATGGCTGCGCGCATGGAAGGGCGTTTCGTTCCATCGGCAGGACTTTTTCTCGCGGCTGTAACCGGCGTGGCGCTGCTTATTGCCGGTGTGGATTTCTGGCTGGTGTTTGCGATGCTCGCCGTTTGGGTCGCATCCTTCTGGGTCGCAGTCCCTCCGCCGCCTGCTGTGGTGGAGAAGAGCACCGAAGGCATGACGATCAGCCCGCGGGGAATGCGCGACCTTATCGAGCATTCCGGTCTGGCCATACTGCTGCTCGACGAGAACCGCATCATCGTCGCTAATGCCCATGCACGCGAAGAGATCGGCAAGCATATCGTCGGACAGGATGCCCGCGTGGCCTTGCGCCATCCCGTTGCCATAGACCTGCTATCCCGGCCGGAAGGCGGCAGTGTGCCGATCCAGGGCCTGACCGGCCCGCGCAGCAATTGGCAAATGACGCTCCAGCGAATCGATGAGCGCTATTGCCTGATCGAACTCATCAACCGGACTTCGGAGGCAGACGTCAGTCGCGCGCACACCGATTTCGTGGCCAACGCCAGCCATGAATTGCGCACTCCGCTGGCATCGATCATCGGTTATATGGAAACGCTGGCCGAAGAAGGTGCCGACGTTCCACCGGTCAAGGCCAAGGAATTCTACAGCACGGTTTTGCGCGAAGCTCGCCGATTACAGGCGCTGGTTGAAGACTTGATGTCACTGAGCCGCGCCGAAGCCGAGAAGCACGATTATCCCGCGAAGACCCTCGATCTTGTCCAGCTCGTCAGTCAGGCAGCAAGAGACGCGGCGGGGTTTGAGCAGGGCAGCCGTATCAAGCTCGACATTCCGGCGGAAAAACTGTCGGTACGTGGCGATCGCAACCAGTTGGAACAGCTGGTCCGCAACCTCGTCGACAACGCGATGAAGTATGGCAGGCCGGAATCACCGATCACCGTAAGCCTGCGACGCGGCGATCGCGCGATGGCCGTACTCGAGATCAAGGATCGCGGCGAAGGTATCGATGCCGAACACATCCCGCATCTCACTCGCCGCTTCTACAGAACCGATCCAGGGCGCAGCCGTGCTGTGGGCGGGACCGGACTCGGCTTGGCCATAGTCAAGCATATCGTGGAGCGGCATCGTGGCCGGCTCGACATCTCGAGCGAGAAAGGCACCGGCACGACAGTAGCCGTACGCTTGCCTGCGGTTGCAGGCTGAATCGAGCCTTCGCGCAGAAGTGCGCTTTCCACAGCTCATTTTCCAGTGTCACAAAACTGTAATCTGCCGCCCCTAGGCGCGGTGTCACAAATTGGACACCCGTTGGACACATGGCAGGAACGGTAACAGACATGCGTAAATCCCTTCTCCTCTCTGCGGCGGCGATCATGACGATCTCCAGCCCGATCAACGCGCAGGATGCTGACGATGTCGATGCACTGCGTGCGCAGGTGGCTGAACTGACAGCCCAGCTCGAGGCACTTTCGGCGCGGCTCGACGAAGTTGAAGACACTTCATCAGCACATGCTGTTCCGGCTCCAGCGCCCGCAGTTGCCGCCGCCCCCAGCGTCACCGCCGACAATGCGACGCAGATCAGCATGGGCGCTGCGCCCGAGGTAGAGAGCGACGACGGCTTCTCGTTCAAACCGTTCGGCCGGCTGATGCTCGATGCAGGCTGGACCGCCCTGCCCGATGGCCTCGGCCTGTCCGATGGCTTCGATGCAGAGATACGCCGAGCGCGTCTCGGTGTCAGTGGCGATATTCCCGGCGGATTCGCTTACAAGATGGAAGTCGACTTTGCCGGCAACGAAGTGACCATCACCGATGCGCTTATCGAATATGGTGCAGGCGACTTCGATATTATGGTCGGCCAGTTCAACAACTTCCAGTCGATGGAAGAACTGACGAGCAGCCGCTTCACTTCCTTTATCGAACGCGCAGCCTTCACCGATGCGTTCGGCTTCACGCGCCGGGCTGGCGTGGCGGTCGAATACGGCGGTGACAATTTGCTGGTCCAGGGCGGCATCTTTGCAGACAATTTCGAAGACATGCCCGGCAGCGATCGCTGGAGCGTGGATGGCCGCGCCGCTTTCTTCCCCGAGGTCGGCGATACCCAGCTGCACTTCGGCGGATCGCTCCACTATGCCGAGATCGGCGAAGGCGAAACCGTGCGTTATCGCCAGCGTCCGCTGGTGCACTTCACGTCCAACCGACTCATCAACACCGGCAACCTTCCCGCGACGAGCGAATTTGGTGCCGGCCTCGAATTTGCTGCCATCAACGGACCGTTCCATGTTGCTGCCGAAGGTTATCGCCAGAAACTCTCCGGCCTGCCCACCATGCAGAACGCGACTTTCCACGGTGGATTCGTCGAGGCAGGTATCTTCCTTACGCCGGGCGACAGCCGCGGATATAGCGGCGGCCGTTTCAACCGCACTCGACCGGCAAACCCGGTCGGCGAAGGCGGCATCGGCGCGGTGCAGCTCAACGTCCGCTACGACTATCTCGAACTGAACGATGCCGACGCCGGTATCATCGGCGGAACGCAGAACGGTTTCCTTGCCTCACTGATCTGGACAACCACCGATCACACCCGTTTCCAGATCAATTACGGCAAGCTCGATTACAGCGACGCCGCCATCGCCCTGCCGTCGGGAGACCGCGATTACAGCGCCGATGCCATCGGAATGCGCGCCGAATTCGATTTCTGACAATCAACCACGGCCCCTGTTTCCAAATTGGTCCGCAATGTGACGCAAAATTGTCGCATGGCGGTAATAGGGGGCCACTAGTTCAAAACCTGAACCCAAGGGGTGAATGAAATGAAGACAATTACCATTGCAGCTATCGCGCTCGCCGCGACCGCACTGACGACCGGATGTGACGACAAGGTCGGCGGCAGCAACAGCCGTGAAGCCATCCATGCCGTTGGCTCGTCCACCGTGTTCCCGTTCGCGCGCCGCGTGTCGGAGATTTTCACCCGCGAATACACGCAGTTCGCATCGCCCAGCATCGAATCGACCGGCACCGGCGGCGGCATGAGCCTGTTCTGCAGCGGCGTTGGCTTCGACACGCCGGACTTCGCCAATGCCTCGCGCCGCATGAAGCTCGGCGAGTTTGAGAACTGCCAGGCGAACGGCGTTACCGACATCGCCGAAATCCAGGTCGGCATGGATGGCATCGCCATCGCTTCCGCCCAAGGCGGCATCACCATGGATCTGACTCCCGAGATCATGTACCGCGCGCTGGCTGCCAACCCCTATGGCGAAGAGCAGACCGCGGAAAACTGGAGCGATGTCGACGCGTCACTGCCCGACCTGCCGATCCTCGTCTACGGCCCGCCGACCACTTCGGGTACTCGCGATGCTTTCAACGAGCTGATCATGCTGGCCGGTTGCGAAAGCAACGAAGAATTCGCCGCGACTGAAGAAGCGGACGAAGACGCGTACGAACGCACCTGCACCGAATTCCGCAGCGACGGCAAATTCGTCGAACAGGGCGAGCAGGACAATCTCACCGTCCAGAAGATCGAGGGCAACCCGAACGCTGTCGGCATCTTTGGCTATTCCTATCTCGAGGAAAATGCCGACCGCGTGCGCGGTCTGACCATCAACGGTGTCGAGCCGACCTATGAAAACATCGCCAGTTTCGCCTACCCCGGTGCCCGCCCGCTCTACATCTACGTGAAGAAAGAGCACGTTGGCATCATCCCCGGGATCGAGGAATTTCTCGCAACCTGGGTCGCAAATTGGGGAGAAGGTGGTGCACTTTCGGAAATTGGCCTTGTGACAAACCGTGGCGAGGTTATGGCGCAGATGACCACTGCCGTAACCGAACTGCCGAATCTTACGGCCGAAGACCTCCAGTAAGGGACCTCAGCACGCGCGATGTCACCAGCTTTACCGCTTCTCTTGGCCCTCGGGCTCGGGCTTGCCGGTTGGTTGGTGGCCCGCGCGCGAGCCTGGACTTTCAAGCGAGCCGCTCCCGATGGGCGGCTCGCTGCCCTTCCATCATATCACGCATGGTATGCCGCGCTGTGGATTGCTGTGCCGATGCTGTTGTTTTTCCTGCTTTGGGATTACGTCTGCACACAGCTCATCGTGGGCCACGTGCTCGCCAGTCCGGAGGCGCAGTCGCTTCCTGAATTCGGACTTCGGCGCGACATCATCCTGAACGAAGCCTTCGCGCTTGCATCGGGTGATACGGACCGAGTGATGAATGAAGAGGCGCGCGCCTTGGCGGTGCCCTTCCGCGAAGCCATTTCGCGTTACAATTTGTTTGGAGTTCTTATCGGTCTGGTCATTGCCGGGCTGGGCGCTGCCTGGGCCTTCCTGCGACTGAAGCCCGACTTCGCCGCGCGCACCAAGGTCGAACGCCTGGTGCTTATCGCCCTGCTGCTCGCATCGCTGGTCGCTATCCTGACCACGCTCGGCATTTTCGTGACGCTCGTGTTCGAGACGATCCGCTTCTTCGGAATGGTCTCACCGATAGACTTCCTGTTCGGGACGCAGTGGAATCCCGATCCGATGAGCAATGCGTCAAATCCTGATGGCGACCGCTATGGCGCGATTCCGCTGTTCTGGGGTACGCTGTTCATTGGCGCCGTGATCGCCATGATCGTGGCGATCCCGCTGGGGATGATGAGCGCGATCTACCTGACCCAATATGCCCATCCCAAGCTGCGCAAGTGGGTCAAGCCCGCGCTGGAGATTCTGGCGGGCGTGCCGACCGTAGTGTACGGTTATTTCGCCGCGCTCACCATCGCGCCCTTTATCCGTGATCTCGCAATCTCACTCGGCGCCAGCAATCCGTCGAGCGAAAGCGCACTGGCCGCTGGCCTCGTGATGGGCGTGATGATCATTCCCTTCGTCAGTTCGATGGCCGACGATTCGATCGCCGCCGTTCCGCAGGCCATGCGCGATGGCTCGCTGGCGATGGGCGCGACAACCAACGAGACGATCCGCCGCGTGATCGTGCCTGCCGCACTGCCGGGGATTGTCGGCGGCGTCATGCTGGCGATCAGCCGAGCCATCGGCGAGACGATGATCGTGGTGATGGCTGCTTCGACTGCCGCGAACCTGTCCGCCAACCCGCTCGACTCGATGACCACCGTCACCGTCCAGATCGTCGCCTTGCTGACCGGAGAAGGCAGTTTCGATCATCCCGCCACTCTGGCCGCTTTCGCGCTCGGCTTTGTCCTGTTCCTGGTAACGCTGGCGCTGAATTTCATCGCCCTGCGCGTCGTCAAGAGGTTCCGCGAAGCTTATGAGTGACACGGTCAACATCGACGAAACGCGCGTGCCTCCTACGCGCACACCAGCCTTCGAAGCGCGGCTGAAAAAGCGTTACGCTGCCGAACGCCGGTTCAAGGCGATGGGCCTGTCGGCTATCGTCTTCTCTATCGCCGTGCTGCTCTTTCTGCTCGTCACCATGACGATCAACGGATTTGGCGGCTTCCAGCGCGCCGAAATGAAAGTTCCGGTCGATTTTCCTGCCATGGGTATCTCGGTCAATACGACCGCAGGCGATGAAGATGCGATCGTTCGCGACTTGCAAAATCAGGGCCTGCCCGAGATCGTGCAATTTTCGGCCGAAGAAGCCTTGGGCTCCGAGGGTGCCGCGGAACTGAATGGCGAGGCATGGCGGATCGTCGCGCGCCAGATTGCAGCGGATCCCAACCTGCTCGACCGTGAGAATTCGTTCTGGTTGCCAGCCACTGAAGACCTTGCCAGCGCCTATGCCGGTGATGGAAAGGTCGATCTGCAGCCCCTCGCGGCACAATTGTCAGAGCGCGGTCTGCTGGATGAACGTTTCGATCCGGGATTCATGAGCCGCGCCGATGCGACCGATCCGCAACTGGTCGGAATCTGGGGTGCGCTCAAAGGCTCGATCCTCACCATGATCGTCACCTTGCTGTTGGCCTTCCCGATTGGCGTGCTGGCCGCGCTCTATCTTGAGGAATACGCTCCCAAGAACCGCTGGACCGACTTGATAGAGGTTTCGATCAATAACCTTGCCGCCGTGCCATCGATCATTTTCGGCCTCCTCGGCCTCGCCGTCTTCCTTGCGATTTTCCCGAATTACCGCTCGGCACCGCTGATCGGGGGCATGACGCTTGCCTTGATGACCATGCCCGTGATCGTGATTTCGGGCCGCAACGCGATCAAGGCGGTCCCGCCGTCGATCCGCGATGGCGCACTGGCCGTGGGCGCGTCGCCCGTGCAGGTGGTGTTCCACCATGTGCTGCCGCTCGCCCTGCCCGGCATTCTTACCGGCACGATCATCGGCATGGCTCGCGCATTGGGGGAAACAGCGCCTCTGCTGCTGATCGGTATGCGCGCCTTCGTCTCTTCCCCGCCCAGCGGCTTCACCGACAATGCCACGGTCCTGCCGATGCAGATCTTCCTGTGGTCGGATGAAATCGACCGCGGATTCGTCGAACGCACAAGCGCTGCCATTATTGTGCTATTGATTTTCCTCCTGCTGATGAATGGCCTCGCCATTTACCTGCGCAACCGCTTCGAGAAGAAATGGTGATGTCCGAATCTGCCCCCGCCTCGCTCGCCGAACGTATCCAGGATCACCCTGATGACGTGGTCGACGAAGCCACTGCGGCCGTAAAAATGTCCGCGCGCGATGTCTCCGTTTATTACGGAGACAAGAAGGCGATCGACAATGTTTCGGTCGACGTCTTCAGCGAATATGTGACCGCCTTCATCGGCCCGTCCGGCTGCGGCAAATCCACTTTCCTGCGCGCACTCAACCGCATGAACGACACCATCCCCTCCGCGCGTGTCGAAGGCACGATCAAGCTGGAGGGCGAGGATATCTATTCGAGCGGAATGGACGTCGTACAACTGCGCGCCCGCGTGGGAATGGTGTTCCAGAAGCCCAACCCCTTCCCGAAGTCGATTTACGACAACATCGCCTACGGCCCGAAAATCCACGGCCTTGCCGAAGGTAAGAGCGAGCTTGATGCCATCGTCGAGAAAAGCCTGACCCGCGCCGGCCTCTGGGATGAGGTGAAGGACCGCCTGCAAGATTCGGGCACGGCACTATCGGGCGGACAACAACAGCGCCTATGCATTGCCCGCGCCATTGCGGTCGATCCCGAAGTGATCCTGATGGATGAACCCTGCTCTGCGCTTGACCCGATTGCGACAGCCAAGATCGAAGAACTGATCGACGAATTGCGTGGCCGTTACGCCATCGTGATCGTTACCCACTCGATGCAGCAGGCCGCACGCGTTTCCCAGCGCACCGCGTTTTTCCATCTCGGCCACCTCGTCGAGTACGGACACACGTCAGACATATTTACAAACCCGAAGAAGCAACGCACTCAGGATTACATCACCGGCAGATACGGTTGATGAGGACAGATAACATGGACCATACCGTCAAGGCCTTTGACGATGACATTACCCGGCTTCGCGGCCTGATCGCGGAAATGGGTGGCCTCGCCGAACTCGCCATCAGTGAAGCGCTCAGCGCACTTGTCAGCGGCGATCAGGAACTCGCCCAGCAAGTAGTCGATCGGGACTCCAAGCTCGACGCGCTCGAGGCCGAGGTCGATGCCATGGCCGTACGTGTGCTTGCACTGCGCGCTCCGATGGCGGACGACCTGCGCGAGATCGTGGCCGCACTGAAGATCAGCGGCGTGATCGAGCGCATCGGGGACTACTCCAAGAACATTGCAAAGCGCATCGGCAAGATCGAAGGCCGCAGCAAGTTCGAGCCGCTCACCCTGCTGCCCGCCATGGGCGAAGTTGCGGCGGAAATGGTGCACGACGTGCTCACCGCCTATGCCGCCCGCGATCCGGTGATGGCGCGCGAAGTGATCGAGCGCGATGCCAAGGTCGATGCCTTCTACGACAGCATTTTCCGCAATGTCGTTAGCCACATGGTCGAAAATCCCGCCACGATCAGCAGTGCGGCACAATTGCTGTTCGTTGCGCGCAATATTGAACGGATCGGCGATCACGCGACCAATGTTGCCGAAATGGTCCATTATTCGGCCACCGGCACTTATCCGGATGACATCGAGAGATAATGTCGCCTGTTGCAATGACGCCAGTCCGAAGAAGAGTGGGCGCGTTGCAACATTAGTGTCATGAGAGTGTCATACCGCCTGTGCGAAGGCCACGCGCCTGCGCGGTGTCAGACAGGGGATCAGCGTCAATGTCCGCACCCAAATTGCTGCTTGTAGAAGACGATACGGCACTTGCCGAACTGCTTGAATACCGCTTCGAGAACGAAGGCTACGATGTCCGTTCAACGAGCGATGGTGAGGAAGCCATGGTCCTCGCCGCGGAGGATGTCCCTGACCTGGTCATCCTCGACTGGATGATCGAGGGCGTGAGCGGGATCGAGGTGTGCCGTCGATTGCGCCGCGAAAAGGCTACCGCCAACGTCCCCATCATCATGCTAACCGCGCGCGAGGCGGAGGATGACCGCGTGCGCGGGCTGGAAACCGGGGCGGATGATTATCTGACAAAGCCGTTTTCGCCTCGTGAACTGCTGGCCCGTGTGTCAGCCGTACTTCGGCGCGTTCGCCCGGCCCTTGCCGGTGAAGCCATCGAAGTGGGCGATATGCGGCTCGATCCTGTTGCCCACCGGCTTGAGCGCCGAGGGCGCGAAATTCAGGTCGGCCCCACCGAGTATCGCCTGATCAAGTTTTTCATGGAACATCCGCGCCGGGTGTTCTCTCGAAGCCAGCTGCTCGATGCGGTTTGGGGAACGGGAAGCGAAATCGAGGAACGCACAGTTGACGTTCATATTCGGCGGTTACGAAAGGCCATAGCCTTGGAAATGGTGAGCGATCCGATCCGGACTGTGCGCTCTGCGGGTTATGCGCTGGAACCGGTTTGAGAACGGAGCGATCGAAGCAGCAGGTGCAGCATTTCATGCTGCATTTGCATAATTACACGTTTTTACATCCAAATTTGTGGCAGGTCAGCAACATCTCGTCGCTTAATTGGCTCAATTGGGAACACAAATGCAGGGCAAGGGGTTCACATTGTACCGCATCTGCGTTATCCGCCTGCTTGTAATTATAAGCCTCCAATCAATGAGGGAAGTATGAAAAAGATTATCACAACTGCTGTGGCCACTGGCCTCCTGCTCGGCACGAGCGCCAATGCCGTCGCTGCTCCGGTCATCGACCGCGACGCTGCAACTGTTTCCGATGCGGAAGGTATCGGTGAAGGTGGTTCGCTCCTCATCGTTCTGATCGTGGCTGCTCTTATTGCTGCCGGGATCGTTCTGATCGAGAACAACGAAGATCCCGACAATCTGCCGACCAGCCCGTAACGGCTTCGGCGATTGCTGAATTACGATTACCCCCGCTTCGG
Source organism: Erythrobacter alti (assembly GCF_037996805.1). NCBI lineage: Bacteria > Pseudomonadati > Pseudomonadota > Alphaproteobacteria > Sphingomonadales > Erythrobacteraceae > Erythrobacter > Erythrobacter alti. Next base: position 180,621 of record NZ_JBBNAX010000005.1, read on the forward strand.
CGGGGGTTTTTGTTGCCCAGCGTCGATTTGCCGACTGCTAATGCGCGTCGTGCCCGTATTCAGCGACAGGCGCCCCGTGCTGGAGCGCGCCCTTGGTCGAGGTGGAAGTGGTCCGCATGGGCGGCGTTGTAATCGGGCGACAGGACAGTGCCGAAACTCTTGCACGCAGCCGTGCGGGCAGCGCGCAGGAATTGTCCGCGTGAACCTTCGTCCTCCCAGTCCTGCAGCAATCCGATGCGGCGCCCGTCCTCAAGTACGAAGGCGGCGATGTCGATTGCATTCCCCGTTGCATGCTCGCTCCAGCGACCACTGGTGGCTCCGTACATCCGGCGGCAGCTATAGGTTCCGAGCTGCTCGATACGCTCGACGGGCGAGCCAAGCTTTTCACGCGCTAGCCTTTGGACGTCCTGCTCCATCCAGAGGGCAAGTCCCGCGGCAACCGGACAGGTCGTTTCCGGATTTCCCGGAGAAAATGCGAAATTGGCCGGAATCAGGCGATCTTCTCGCCTGCACTCGCCCTCACCTGTCGGCTCAAGCGCTGTGAACTCCACCTCGCTTCTTTGCAGCACTGCGTGACAGGCAGGGACATCGCCACGCAGTGCCGCCAGCTTCACCCCGGTTGTCATCCCGTGCGGATCGCGCAGGTCTAGCGGAGCCCAGGGATTGTGCTGCGGATTTTCCGTCAGCCATGCGCGTGCGCCAACAAACAGCGCCAATGCGATCAGCAGCCAGACCAGCTTGCTGTCTGTTTTCGGGAAATTGGGCCAGCTCCGTTTGGCCTTCCTTTGCGCCATCAATGAAAATCGCGCGACTTGGGAATGATGCGGACATTGCGCGGGTGGCCACGCGTGGCGGGCAATTCATCGATCAGGTCGCGCGGGCGGATCGCCTCATCCTCATGACCATTGCGCAAGTCATCGCGCGGATTGATCTTGCCCGACGGTAACGGCGAGGTGACATGGTCGGCACGCGCCAGCGGCGCATTGAGAAGATCGTCGGAAAGGCGGTGCAATTCCTGCGTCGCGTCGGTCATGTGGTGGGCAATAACGTGGATCACCTCGTCATCATACTCCACCCTGCCGCGCACTTCCATCAATCGCGACCCCATCACCACACGGCGCTGCTTTTCCTTGAGATCGGGCCAGACCACAAGGTTGATGACGCCTGTCTCGTCTTCCAGCGTGATAAAACACACGCCCTTGGCGCTGCCCGGCCGCTGGCGGATCAGCACCACGCCTGCAACATGCACCATGGAGCGGAACTTGCGCTTGCGCAGGTCGCTGGCGCGTACAAAGCCGCGTTCTGCAAGGCTGGCGCGCAGGAATGCCATCGGATGCGCCTTCAGGCTCAAGCGCGTGGTCTGGTAATCGGCGACGACTTCCTCGCTCAGCGGCATATGCGGCAGGATCGCCCGGCGCTGTTCGGCGCCTTCGTCGCGCTCGTCCGCATGTGCAAACAGCGGCAAATCCTCTCCGCCCACCAGGCTGCGCGCATCCCACAGGGCCTGGCGGCGAGACAAATCCATCGAGGTAAAGCAATCGGCACTGGCAAGCCGCTCTATATGCGCTGGACCAAGCCGCGCGCGTTCGCGCAACTCGGCAACATCGCCATAGGGACCATCCTGCACCCGCGCCGCCACCAGCTGGGCTGCTGCATGTTCGGGCAGGCCATCGACCTGCCGCAAGCCGAGTCGCAGCGCGATATGACGGTCGAACCTCCCGCCTTGCGTCTCATCAGCCTTGCCGACAGTCTCCAGCGTGCAATCCCACTGGCTGCAATTCACATCGGCAGGCAGCACCTGCACTCCGTGTTCGCGTGCATCGCGCACGATCTGTGCCGGGGAGTAGAAGCCCATCGGCTGCGAATTGAGCAGACCGCAGGCGAAAGCGGCGGGGAAATGGCATTTGAGCCAGCTGCTGACATAAACCAGATGCGCAAAACTAGCGGCGTGGCTTTCGGGAAAGCCATATTCGCCAAAGCCGCGGATCTGGTTGAAGCAACGTTGCGCAAATTCGCGATCATAACCGCGCGCCACCATGCGTTCGACCATCATGTCCTGCAATTCGTCCACCATCCCGCGGCTGCGGAACGTGGCCATGGCCTTGCGCAGCCTGTTGGCTTCGAGCGAGGAGAATTTCGCCGCATCGAGCGAGATTTTCATCGCCTGTTCCTGGAAGATCGGGACACCCAGCGTGCGCTCGAGAATGCTGGAAAGCTCGTCCGGTGGGCCATGTTCCGGCGCTGGCGCCGGGATCACCACTTTTTCCGCTCCGCGGCGGCGCTTGAGATAGGGATGCACCATGTCGCCCTGGATCGGACCGGGACGCACGATGGCGACCTGGATCACGAGGTCGTAGAACTCACGCGGGCGCAGGCGCGGCAGCATATTCATCTGCGCGCGGCTTTCCACCTGGAACACGCCGAGCGAATCCCCCTTGCGCAGCATGGCGTAGGTTTCCGGATCTTCGCGCGGCACGCTGGCGAGTGTCAGCGGGCGGTCGTGATGTTCTTCAAGCAGGTCGAGGCATTTCTTGATGCAGGTGAGCATTCCCAGCGCCAGCACATCGACCTTGAGGATGCCCAACGCCTCGATATCGTCCTTGTCCCACTCGATGAAACTGCGCTCCGGCATCGCGCCATTGCCAACGGGCACGGTTTCGGTCAGCGCGCTTTCGGTGAGAATGAACCCGCCGACATGCTGGGAGAGATGTCGCGGCATTCCAATCATTTGTCGTGTAAGCATGAGAACGCGCTTCAAGTGCGGGTCGGTCACATCCATGCCCGTTTCAGCGACATGGTCCTCGCCGATTTCCTTGCCCCACCCGCCCCATACGGTTTTCGCCAGCGCGGCGGTCACATCTTCGGACAGGCCCATCGCCTTGCCGACCTCGCGGATTGCCATGCGCGGACGATAGTGAATGACCGTCGCGGTCAGGCCGGCGCGGTGGCGGCCATATTTGCGATAGATATACTGGATCACCTCCTCGCGCCGCTCATGCTCGAAATCGACGTCGATATCGGGCGGTTCCTTGCGCTCTTCGGAGATGAAGCGGTCGAACAGCAGCGCGTGACGCGCCGGATCGACGCTGGTGATTTCCAGGCAATAGCAGACCGCCGAATTGGCCGCGCTTCCCCTGCCCTGGCACAGGATCGGCGGATCGACGCTGCGCGCGAAATCGACGATATCCTTGATGGTGAGGAAGTAGCGCGCCAGATCCAGCTTTCCGATCAGCGCCAGTTCGCGGTGCAATGTCTCGCGCACGCTATCGGGCACGCCGGAAGGATAGCGGCGCTCGGCGCCCTTCCATGTCTCGGCAACCAGATATTCCTGCGGCTTCACCCCGTCAGGGTAGATTTCCTCCGGATATTCATATTGCAGTTCGTCGAGGCTGAAGTTGCAGGCATCGGCTACTGCGCGCGCGGCGTGGATGGCGTGCGGCCAGCGCCCAAACAACGTCAGCATCGCTTCGGGGCTTTTCAGGTATCGTTCGGAATTGGCGTGGAGCAGGTGCCCGGCCCGCGCCACGGTGGTCTTGTGCGCAATCGCCGTCATCACATCCTGCAAGGGACGCCGCTCGGGCGCGTGGTAATGCACATCGTTCGTTGCCAGCAGCGACAGTCCGTTTGCGCGCGCTAGCGTATCGAGCCGGTCAATCCGCGCCACATCGTCTCCGCTGTAAAGGTAGGCAGCGGCAAGGTGGCGCAATGACGGCAGGCCCGATGCCAGATGCCCGATAATGTCCACGAACGGCCCTTTGACCGCCTCCTGCGCCCGATCCCCGCTGATGGTGATGACGTTGCTGGCCCATGCCGGAACGGTGAACTCGGCATCGAGATCGCCCGGCGGCACAAGGATGAGCTGCACGTCCTCGCTATGCCCAGCCAGCATGGTGAGACTGATGTCGCACGCGCCCTTTTCCTGCCAACCGCCGTCCAGCGTCTGCATACGTCCGGCGCTGATCAGGCGGCACAGGCGGCCATAGGCAGCGCGGTCTTTCGGATAGGCGAGAAAGGCAAGGCCTTCGACCGTCTCTATCCGCGTACCGATCACCGGGCGTAGCTTGAGCGTCTTGGCCTCGGTGTGAACGCGCACCACGCCTGCCATCGAATTGGCATCGGCGATCCCGATGGCATCATAGCCAAGGCTGTGCGCGGTCAGGACAAGATCGACCGCGTCCGACGCTCCGCGCAGGAAGCTGAAGCAGGAGACAAGGCCGAGTTCGACGAAAGCTGCGCGCGGGGGCGCTTCAATCAGGTCGGGATCAAGCTCGATCCGGCGTTTATCGGGCGTGAGGGGAGCTTCGGGCATATCACTGCCCCAGCTCCGCCAAGCGCGCGCGCACCGCCGCCAGGTCGGCCGCAAACAGGCGTTCCTGCTGCGCCTTCGCCGCCCCGTCGAGCCGGAGCAGGTAGGAAGGGTGCGCGGTGACCCACAATTCGCTGCCATCATCGAGCGAGATCGGTTCGCCCCGCGCCTTGGAGATGCTCACGGTCTTGCCCAAGATGCCGCGCGCGGCGGAAGCGCCCAGCGCCAGCACCAGTTTCGGCTTCACGATGGCGCGCTCGGCCTCCTGCCACCAGCGGCAGGTGTCCACTTCCTTTGCCGTAGGGGTCTGGTGCAGGCGGCGCTTTCCGCGCTGGACATATTTGAAATGCTTGACCGCATTGGTGACATAGGCGGCGCTGCGGTCGATGCCGGTTTCTTCCAGCGCCGCATCGAGCACCTGACCGGCAGGGCCGACGAAGGGGCGGCCAGCGATATCCTCCTGGTCGCCCGGCTGTTCGCCCACGATCATCAATGCGGCATCGCGCGGCCCCTCGCCCATCACGGCATGGTTCTCGAGCGCGCCGATCGGGCAATTGCGGCAAGCGTGGATTGCCTTGGCGACAGCATCCAGCGTTTCCGGCTTCGCGGTAAAGTCCGCCTTGCCTTCCGCGACCATGGATGCCTCACGCTGCTGCGCGCCTGCCACCAGTTCGGGAATGAGCGCGGCTTCGGGCATGTTCTTCCAGTATTTCTTGGGCATTTCCTTCAGCATCGCGCCGATCTTGAGCCGCGCGGGATTGAAGATGGAGGCATAGTATTTGCGCCACAGATCCTCTGCCGGGTCGCCGCTCGGCGCGTCCGACTTCTGCGCGGGCGGGCCTTCGCACAGCGTTTCACCATCCCAGTGGAGGCTGCCGCGCGGGGTGAGGATCGACCAGCGCATGTTGGCGAAGCGGTGCACGAAGAAGCCCGCCTCGCGCCGCAGGATATGATGATCAGGCTCGAACCAGGCGACGTAATGCTCGGGCGCTTCGGGCTCGTCGCCCTCCTCGACCAGGCGAAAGCGGACAAAGGCGTGCATCTTGTGCGCATCACGCCGCACGGCCTTGTCCAGCTCCTCCACCCGGCGAACATCGCTATCGGCCTTGTCCTCCATCATGCGGGGATTGGATTGCAGCCGCCACAACAGGCGATAGAGCAGCGCGAAGCGTTCGGGGTCGGTGTGATGCGCGGCGTTCCTTGCCAGTTGCATGAACCGCTTGCTGGCGCGCACCGGTCGTGCGGAAAGATCGGGCACGGGCATACGCCTGTCGCCATGGCTGAACAGCGAGGCCGTGCCGCCCGGCTCCACCCACGCCACCCGGTCGGGCGGGACATCGCATTGCACCAGCTGCCGCGCCCGGTCGCGCCAGAAGCCGAAATCGTCAGGCTCTGGCATGTTGACCACGTAATAGGTGCCAAGTTTGACATGCTGGAGCGCGGTCATGCTGCAAAAAGCTCCAACTGCTCCTGCTTGGGCGCGAGCAGGCTGCGCAGGTCGGCGCGGTCGGTCAGCAGGACGGGGCGCCAGTCCGCTGTAACGATGAACGGGCGCACTTTGGTGATCGACACGGTCAGCTTCGCCACATCGTCCAGTCGCAAGGTCCGGTGGCGACGGCTGGCGAGGATTTGCGCGACCGCACGCGTCCCCAGCCCCGGCACACGCAGCAACATTTCACGCGAAGAACGGTTCACATCTACAGGAAATTGTTCACGAAACTTGAGTGCCCATGCAAGCTTGGGGTCGATATCGAGCGGCAGGTTCCCGTCCGCCTCTGTCGCCTGCATCACCTCGCGCGGGGCAAAGCCGTAAAAGCGCATCAGCCAGTCGGACTGGTAGAGCCGGTGCTCGCGCATCAGCGGCGGGCGTTTGAGCGGCAGTACCGCGCTGGCATCGGGAATGGGCGAGAAGGCGCTGTAATAGACGCGGCGCAGCTTGAAACTGGTGTAAAGGCGGCTCGCCTTGCCCACGATATCGGCATCGCTGGCGGCGTCGGCCCCCACGATCATCTGCGTCGATTGCCCGCCCGGCGCATAACGCGGCGCGTGCTTGAAACGTTTACGCTCATCCTTGGCCTGCACGATCGAGGCCTTCACCCCGCCCATCGCGCCTTCGATCTGGCGGCTGTCCTTGTCGGGGGCGAGGCGGGTGAGGCCCGCATCGGTGGGCAATTCGACATTGATCGACACACGGTCCGCATAAAGCCCCGCCTGGTGCACCAGTTCGGGATCGGCCTCCGGAATGGTCTTCAGATGGATGTAGCCGCGAAAATCATTGTCTTCCCGCAAGATACGCGCGGTTTCTACCATTTGCTCCATCGTGAAGTTGGAGCTTTTGATAATGCCGGAGGACAGGAACAGCCCCTCGATATAGTTGCGCCGGTAGAAGGTCAGCGTCAGGTCTGCCACTTCCTGCGGCGTGAAGCGCGCACGGCGGACATTGCTGCTCTTGCGGTTCACGCAATAGTGGCAATCGAAAATGCAGTGATTGGTCAGCAGGATCTTCAGCAGCGAGATACAACGGCCATCGGGTGCATAGGCGTGGCAGATCCCCATCCCCTCGGTCGAGCCGATGCCCTTCCCGCCCTTGCTGTTGCGTTTGGCCGTTCCGGACGACGCACACGAAGCATCATATTTTGCTGCATCGGCAAGGATTTCGAGCTTCTGGATGGTGTCGAGCGCAGGCATGTGTTCTATATATGTTCTCTCGAGAGATTCGCCAATAGCCATTTGTACGAAATCGCTGAAATGCCGAATTAACCCTGCTTTCTCGCCGGAATTTAACCAATCTGAGGCCAAGGCCGGAAGAGAGGAGATCGCACCGATGAAATTGTTCGCCCGCGCGAAGCCTGTCCAGGCGCCTGAACGGCGCGCCGGGCCACGCACACGGGTCGACTGCATCGCCGCACTGCTAATGCCAAGCGGAGACCGCCCGGGCCGCCTGTTCGATATTTCCGCCACCGGCGCGCGCCTTTCTACCCAGGATCCGCCCGCGGCAGGCTGTTCGGGTATCCTCGACTGGACGATCCACGAAGCCTTTTGCCGCGTCACCTGGTCTAAACCGGGCATGTGTGGCGTGGAATTCGACAAGCCGATCAGCGCGGAAGTCCTCAAGAAAACAATCGAGAAGGCACCCGCCGGATCACGCGCGATGCCCGCGCAGGCCAATGACGATGGCGCGCATACGACCGTCAAACCTGGCGAACAGGCCCCCACCCGGCGGTTCTGCTGAGGATATAGGCCCAATGGCCACTTGAGCAGAAACAGCAGGTCGGGCATCAGGCCAGCATGGATATCATCGCCCTGCTTTCCGATCCCGCCGCATGGCTGGCCCTGCTGACCCTGATCGCTCTCGAAGTGATCCTCGGGGTCGACAACCTGATCTTTATCGCGATCTTGTCGAACAAGCTGCCCGAACACCAGCAAAGCAAGGCACGGCGCATCGGGTTGGCGTTGGCGCTGATCATGCGCATCGGCTTGCTGATGCTGATCGGCTGGATCGTGACTTTGCAGACGCCGCTGTTCGACCTCGGCATTGAAGGTGAACGCGGCGCTTATGGCGAACCGACTTTCGAAACGGCATTTTCCGGACGCGACCTGATCCTCCTGGTGGGTGGACTGTTCCTGCTGTGGAAGGCCACCAAGGAAATCCACCACTCCATGGAACCGGAAGACAATTCGGGCGACCTGCTCGACAAGACGCCCGATATGGCAAAAGCCGCCACCGCCACTTTCGGCGCGGTCATCGCGCAGATCGTCGCGATCGATATCGTCTTCTCGGTCGACTCGATCCTTACCGCAGTGGGCATGACGGATCATGTCCCGATCATGGTTGCTGCCGTGGTGATTACCGTTGGCGTCATGATGGTCGCGGCAGACCCCCTCGCCAAGTTTATCGAGCAGAACCCGACGCTGGTGATGCTGGCGCTCGCCTTCCTCGTGATGATCGGCCTGGTGCTGATCGCCGACGGCTTCGGCTTCCACGTGCCCAAGGGCTATATCTACGTGGCGATGGGCTTTTCGGTCGGAGTGGAAATCCTCAACATGATGCAGCGGAACAAGCGCGAGAAGATCGCGCAGGCTGCAGAGAGTTGAAACGCATGGCGTGGAATGTCGGAGGCGAATAGCCCTCCGCAATCGTGGCGAACGAAACTGTCGTCTGCGTTCCGTCTGCGGTTTCCTGCTGCGCACCGGACCGTAACACTCACCGAACTGGCGTGGTTGCTGCCTGCTTGCGCATTCGCCGTAGCCATCAGCGCCCAAATGGATTGGCAGCTCACCTTCGATCGCTCGACCTTGATGGTCGCGGTGATCGCGCTGTTTGTGCCTACACTGGGTGAAGAGCTGCTGTTCCGCGTCATTATGCTTCCCGCCCCTGGGCAGCACCGCCCATTCCCTTGGCTGGCTGCATCAATATCTATTGCCGCTTTCGTTCTGTGGCACCCATTGCAAGGCTTGCTGTTCGGTGGTGAGCGCGCAGCGATCTTCACCGATGGTGGCTTCTTGTTTGCGGTGTTCTGCCTCGGCATCGCCTGCACGCGCGCGTGGTGGAAGACTGGCTCGATCTGGCCTTGTGTAATTTTGCACTGGCTTGTCGTCGTTTGCTGGAAGAGTTTTGCAGGTGGGCCGCCCTTGGTCTGATGCGGGATCACGCAAACAAACCCTGCAAGAACCAGTCCGGCTCTCCGCCGCGCCCGTCTCCGGCAAGGCCTGCGCGGTATATCCAGTAGCGGCGGCCGGTAGCATCCTCGACGCGGTAATAATCGCGCAGCCGGGTGGAGCCTCTCTCGCGCCACCATTCGGGTGCGATCCTCTCCGGTCCTTCCACCCGCGCCACATCGAACAGATCGCCGCGCCAGCGGAAGCGGCGGGGGTAGCCATCGGGGCTGGCGTAGAGCACCGCGATCCGTTCCGCCCGGTCGAGCAGTTTCAGCGGACGCGCGTGGAAAGCGAGCTCCTCCTGTTGCACCGGTTCTGCCTCAAGCGGCGCCTGCCAGCCTTGCGCACGTTCGGGAATATGGCTGGCGCGCAGGATCGGGCGCTGCACCGCATCGCTCCCGAGCCGCACGGTCAGCCGATCGACACAGGCGGACAGCGAGGTGCCGTGTTCCTCCGCCGCTGCCTCCAGGTCGGCCTGCCCCAGCTTGAGCGGCTCTGCCCAACTGGCACGCAGGCGCAGCATCTCGATCCCGAAGCCAGCGTCGACATCATCCAGCCTGGCCGCAAAAAGACGGCAGATGTGGTCCGGATCGCGCGTGGCGGCGGCCAGTTCGAGATCACGCAAGAGCACTTCGCCATCGATCCGCCACATGCCCAACTGGAGGCGGCGAGCGCCCTCGCCCCGCCCTTCCAGCTCGCGCGCCATGTCCGCTGCAAGGTCTTGCACCACGCGGTCGAGCAGGCTGCGGTGACGGATCGGTTCAAGCAACCGGCGCTGCACCAGCGCGGCAGTGAGCGGGATGACGGGAAGCAGCGGTTCGGGCACGCGGCCCGCCAACTGGTCCATGCGGACAAGCGGGTTGGCGGAAGGTGACTTGCGATTGCGGAAACGGCGGTGGATGGCATCGCGTCCCGTGCTCCCCTTGCCAATGCCCGCCAGATCGCCGAGCCGCTTGAGCCCGAGGCGGCGCAGGACAACCAGCACATCATTATCGAGCCGCAAGGCCGCGACCGGCAGGTCGGCAAGGCGATTGGTGATGTCGTCCTGCTGGGAAAAGATCGCTCCGGGCCGGGCATAATGCGCCAGCGCCCAGGCTGCCCCAGCGGTGGGCGCGATGGCGGCGCGGACGGATAGGCCGCGCGCGGCGCAACGCTGGGCCACATCGGCGAGCAGGCGGCGCTCTCCGCCAAACAGGTGCGCCACGGCGGAAACATCCACCAGCAGCCCGTCGGGCGCGTCAATCGCGCTCCACGGCCCCCAGCGCTGCGCCCATATTGCCAGTCGTTCAAGGAAAGCGAGGTCGCCCGCCGGATCGCTCGGTCGCACTTGCAACTGCGGACATAGCGTGCGGGCGTCGGCCAGCATCATGCCGCGCGCCGCGCCCTCTGCCTGTCCGGCAGCATTGGCGGCATCGATCCGCGGCCCGTGCGCGGTTTCGGTGATCAGCGCGAGCGGCTGTTCGTCGGCCCCTTCGCCCGGTTTGCAATCTTCGGAGTGCCGCCAGCGATCAAGCGCCAGCTCGCAGGCCCAGATCGCCATGATCCGGCGTTCTTTGACATGCTCAGGACAGGAAGCCACTCACCCATTGCCTCCGACAAGTGCCATATTGCCCACCTTTTCCTCCGGCTGCTCGCCGTGGGTGTCATGGCCGTCTGCAAGGCGTTCGGCGGCGAGGAAGGATTTTCCATCGCGCAGGATCCATTCTCCGGGAGCGTGGCTGCGGGCGCGGAACAGTTGCGCCTGCCAGGCCGGATGACCGGGGGCAGCGGGGTTCCACAACGGCGGGGCAGAGGGTGCCGCACGCATCTGCCAGCGCATACGTGCCGAGCTGAGATCGGTCTCGGCATCGAGGCGGACGAGGAACAGCGGCACGCCATGCCTTTCCGCCGTCAGGCTGAGGCGGCGCGAGGCGGTGAAAGTGAGCGCGCGCGGGTTGCCCGCAACTTCCCCGATCACACAGGCAAGATCGCGGCACCGGACACCTTCCTCCAGCGCGAACAGCGCATCCTCGGGCGTTTTGGCGGCGACATGGATCAACCGGTGACGCAGGTTTTCAGGAAGGCCGGGACGATAAGGCCGTCCACCCAATCGCCGCGCCGCCTTGTCCTGCACCCACAGGATGCTGCGTTCCTCTGCCGAAGCACCTGCATCGGCATCGTTCCCACGCGCACGCAACCCGTCGAGCGCGAGCGCCAGGGCAGCGCCCGCACCGCTCGCTTCACCGGCGGGGGCGAAAATCTCGCTGTGCAATGCAGCTTGCCCGCCCGGATGCCAGCGCGGGTTGCGGGCACCGGGAGAAGCCAGCTCCACCGCGCGTGGCAGGGAAGCCATGTCCATGTCGAATCGACTCCTTTGTTCTGTTTATGTTCCCATGCTGTGACTTTGGCAAGCCGACCGGAACCAGTTCGCGCCCGATACCGTTGATAAGCCAAAGGAGAATTTTCATGAGCGACACCGAAGACCTGAAAAAGAAGTTCTGGAAGGCGCTGGACGACAGCCCCTTCCTCTTCCTGCACCTTGATAAGGCGCCCGACACTGCCGTGCCGATGACCGCACAGCTGGACAAGGACGCGGAAAGCTCGATCTGGTTCTTCACCAGTCGCGATCATTACCTTGCCAACGGCGGCCCCGCCACCGCGACCTTCGCCGGCAAGGGCCACCAGATGTTCGCACGATTCTCCGGCACGCTGACTGAAGAAACCAGCCGTGAACGTCTGGAGAAACAATGGAGCCAGATCATCGAAGCGTGGTTTCCCGGCGGCAAGGACGATCCGAACCTCCTGATGCTGCGGATGGATCTGGGCCAGGCGGAAATCTGGAACAGCGATCTGGGCTTTATCGATAACGCCAAGATGCTGATGGGCTTCGACGTGCGCGAGGATGCCCGCGAAGAACACACCGAGACGACGCTTTAAACACGAGACCGAATGGTTCGTCACGCAAGAGCCGTCGCCCCACCGGGCGGCGGCTCTCTCGTTTCCCGCTAAGCCAACTCAGGACGTGCCGAGCAAGCCCGGCACCAGCCCGAACAGCAGCACCAGTCCCACAGCAATCGGACACAGCCACGCAACGAGGAAACGCCACAGCATGAACATGCCGCCGGAAAGCCCGGTCTGCTGCTGGATCAGGCGACGGTCGGCAATCCAGCCCACGAAAATCGCCACCAGGAACGCGCCGAGCGGCAGCATGATCTTGCCCGTAAAGCCATCAAGCGAATCAAGTATGTCGCTGTCGGCAAAGATGTTCCAGAAACCAAGCGGGCGCACATCCGACCACACGTTGTAGCCGAGCGCACATGCGACACCGATCAGGAAGGCGACACCGCCAACGATGATTGCCGCAAACGGACGCCGGAAACGAAAGCGGTCGATCACCCACGCCGTCGGTCCTTCCAGCAGCGAAATCGAGCTGGTCAGCGCGGCGAAGAAGATCAGGACGAAGAAAACAAGTCCGACAAGCGAACCTGCGGGCATCTGGTTGAAGGCAATCGGCAGCGATTGGAAGATCAGCGCGGGTCCCGCAGCCGGATCAAGGCCGACCGCAAACACGATGGGAAAGATCATCAAACCCGCAAGGATCGCCACGCAGGTGTCGGCAATCGCAATCATCGCGGCAGTAGGCGCAAGCTTCACATCGCGCTGCACATAGGCACCGTAAGTCAGCAAGCCGCCCGCCGCGAGGCTGAGCGAGAACAATGCCTGCCCCAGCGCCTCATTAAGTGCAGTAGGGTTCAACTTGCCGAAGTCCGGGGTAAACATGAACGACACGGCCCGTGCGAATTCTCCGGTGAAGGAACCGTAGATGGTCACGATGACAAGCAGTACGAAAAAGGCTGGCATCAGCCACTTCGCAGCCTTTTCGATCCCGTCATGCACGCCGCTTGCCACGATCCAGATCGTCGCCGCCATGAAAATTGCGTGCAGCATGATCAGCTTGCCTGGATCGGCGAACAGATCGCCCATCCGGCCGGTAATCGTGGCCTGATCTTCCCCGGCGAAGGCTACCGAAAGTGGATTGCCGCTAAACAGTGCGCCAAGGAAATCCTCGCCTGCGACGAACACGTAGTTGATGACCCAGCCGGCTACGACCGAATAGAAGGAAAGTATCAGGAAGCCGGCGGTAATCTGCAACGCGCCGATGCCTTTCCAGGCCTCCGAACGGTTGGAATGTTCTGCAACCTTGCGGACCGAGCCAATCGCGTCTTCACCGCCGGCACGTCCCAGCAGCACTTCGGACAAAACCAGCGGAAGGCCCAGCAAAACGACGAAACCGATATAGACGAGGACGAAAGCGCCCCCGCCATTCTCGCCCGCAAGTGTCGGAAAACGCCAGATATTGCCTAGGCCAACGGCCGCACCAACTGCCGCAAGGATAAAAGCGGTGCGTGATGACCAGTGGTCGCCGGTCGATCCCGATTGGGTAAGTGCCATGTATGTTTATCCTCTTGACCCGCAAAGTTGCGCATTCATGCAATGAATCAACGCTCGCGTCGAGGGTTCTGTCTGATAAAGGGGTCATATGTCCACGACCTACACACTCGATACATCGACCAGCCGTGCGAATCCCACGCCTGCACCCATGCGGCGGCTGACTGTTCCCAAGATACGTGCGCGCAAGGTAGATGGCGTTACGGCAGAGCCGCTTGTGATGCTGACCGCCTACACCGCGCGGCAGGCCCAATTGCTCGATCCGCATTGCGACCTGCTGCTGGTCGGGGATTCGCTCGGTCAGGTAATATACGGTCTTCCCTCCACCATTCCCGTCACGATGGAGATGATGAGCAATCACGCTGCCGCGGTCGTTCGGGGTAGTTACCATGCGCTGGTAGTGGTCGACATGCCGTTCGGCGCATACGAAGCCTCGCCTGAAGATGCCTTCGATGCTGCCGCGACATTGCTCAAGGCGAGCGGAGCCGCAGCCGTAAAGCTCGAGGGCGGAGAGGCGATGGCCGAAACCGTCGCTTTCCTCACGCAGCGCGGCATCCCTGTGATGGGCCATGTTGGCCTGACCCCACAAGCAGTGAACGTGCTGGGCGGCTATATGGCGCGCGGGCGCAGCGATGCTGAGGCGCAGAAGATCGTCGGCGATGCAAAAGCGCTCGATGAAGCGGGAGCGTTTGCCGTCGTCGTGGAAGGCGTTGTCGAACCCATCGCCATCGAAGTCACCAAGGCAATTGCCTGCCCGACCATCGGCATCGGAGCTTCGGCGCAGTGCGATGGGCAAGTGCTGGTCACCGACGACATGCTTGGCATGTTCGAGCGGGTGCCGCGCTTCGTTAAACGCTACGAAGACATTGCGACGACCATTTCAGACACAGCAGCCAAATATGCAGCAGAGGTGCGTGAACGCACATTCCCCGGGCCGGAACAACTTTACCAGCCCAAAGATTGACGCCGCAAACCTCCACTTCAAAACTTCCAGTTTCCAGGACGACATACCGCATGGCCACGCTCAAGCGCTTTTACGGATTCTCATTGATCTTCACCTTTATCTGCCTCGCGCTCGGCGTTTGGTACGGTTGGTCGAGTTCTGGCGGAAGCGTGCCCGATACACTCGCGATGCTGTGGATTATCGTGATCCTCTCTGTCCTGGAGGTTTCGCTCAGTTTCGATAATGCCGTGGTCAACGCGTCCGTTTTGAAAGAGATGGACGAAGTTTGGCAACGACGCTTCCTCACCTGGGGCATCGCCTTCGCCGTGTTCGGCATGCGCATCGTCTTCCCGCTCGCAATTGTTGCAATCGCGGCGGGTATCGGTCCTATCCAGGCGGTCGACCTCTCGTTGAACGATCCGATCGAATACGAACGCCTGGTCAACTCGGCGCATATCGGCATCGCAGGTTTTGGCGGTGCCTTCCTTGCCATGGTGGGCATGAAGTTCTTCTTCGATGCCGACAAACAGGTGCACTGGATTGCGAAGGTGGAGCACGCCCTGTCCAAAGTGTCTGCGCTGCCAGCCATCGAAATTGCCCTGTTGCTCCTTGCCATCTATCTCATCTCCCTGTCACTTCCGGCTGACGATGCCTTGACCTTCATCACTGCTGGCATGTTGGGCCTTGTCACCTTCATCGCCGTCGAGGCGGTAAGCCATTGGCTGGAGATGCGTGAAGAAGCCGCCAGGTTGCGCGGGAACATCGTGCGCAGCGGTCTCGGCGGATTCCTTTATCTCAACATTCTCGACGCCTCTTTCAGCTTTGACGGAGTGATCGGCGCTTTCGCCTTGTCCAACAACATGATCGTGATTGCGCTGGGCCTTTCGATCGGCGCAATGTTCGTGCGCTCGATGACAATCCACCTTGTGCGCAAAGGTACGCTTGCAGAGTACCGCTATCTCGAACACGGTGCCTTCTGGGCCATTATCGTGCTGGGAGCGATCATGCTGCTTTCCGCCGTATGGCATATCCCTGAAACGATCACCGGCCTGATCGGCGGCGTGCTTATCGGACTAAGCTTCTGGTGGTCGGTACGCCACAAGCGGCGTGAGGATGCAGCTGGCGCTACCGCGCCTGAGGCGGGTTGAACCTGTTCGCCAGAGGTGCGGAAATCACCAACTGGATCAGGTGGTAGAGCAGCAGGGGTAGCAGCACCAAACCGGCCACTTCAGGCGGAAACAGGATGGCGGCAAGTGGCGCGCCCATGGCAATGCTCTTCTGCGCTCCTGCAAAAAGGAACGCGGTACGATCTGGGCGATCCAGCCGGAGCAAGCCGCCCAGCCCCCATGCTCCGCTAAATCCGAATGCCAGCATGGCTCCGACAAGGCCAAGCAGGATACCCCACGAAGCCAAGTCGATCCGCGTCCAGATCCCTTGCTCCACCGCACCGGAAAACGCGACGTAGACCGCGATGCCGATGGCGATGCGATCAGCCCATGAAACCAGCTTGCGATTATCCGCAACCAGCTTGCCAAAGCGGCCCTGCAGAACCTGCCCTATGACGAACGGAAGTAGCAGGATCATGCCAATCCGCTCCAGTGTCGAGAGGTCTATCCCAGGATTCGCCTGCGCCATGCCGGCGCTCGACAGCCAGATGATGATCGGCGCAGAGACAAAGACCCCCAGGATATTCAGTGTGGCTGCCGCTACGACCGAATTGGCTACATTTCCGCCTGCCAAAGAGGTGTAGGCCGTGGCGGATTGAACGGTCGAAGGAAGTACGCCAAGGAATATGAAACCCAACGCGACGCTGGCAGGGAGCACATTGTCCGCAAGCGCGAAGACAGCCCATCCTGCCAGACCCATCGCGCCGAACACCCACAACACCAGCGGAAGCAGGAAGCGCAGATTGCGCATGCCGCGAAACACGTCTGCGCGCGGCAATCTGAGACCGTTGAGCAGGAACAGCACAAAGATTGCGCCGTCGGATACTCCGCGGGCCACCATCCTGCCCTCGCCTGTGACCGGCATTAAGCTGGCCAGCAGGATTGCCAGCAGCAACAGGCGCACAAGCGGGTCGAAGAGGGTTAGAACGCGCCCGATCATGGCTGCGCGCTGTGCCGTTCCCGCTTCAGGCGTGCAAGTCGTATTGTTTGAGCAGGTCGTAAAGGGTCGGACGACTTATCCCGAGCATCTTGGCGGTGCTCGTGATGTTTCCTTCGCTGCGAGCAAGCGCATGGCGAATGACCTTGCGATCGGCCTTCTCGCGCGCACTCTTTAAATTGAGCACCGATGCTCCCTCTTCCTCGCCATCACCGAGGTCGAGATCCTCCGCCCCGATCAGCTTGCTATCGGCCATGATAACCGCCCGCTTCACGCGGTTCTCGAGCTCGCGGACATTGCCAGGCCAATTCCAGCCGTCGATTGCAGCCAGCGCATCGGGGGCAAAGCCGGTCACAGATGGGTTCATCTCTTTGGCAAAGCGTTTCAGGAAAGCCTTGGCTAGCAATGTGGCATCGCCCGACCGCTCCGAAAGCGCAGGTATCTTCACCACGACTTCGGCTAGCCGATAGAACAGGTCCTCGCGAAAACGCCCGTCCGCGATCATTGCTTCAAGGTCCTGATGAGTGGCGCACACGATCCGCGTGTCGACCGCTATGGACTTGCGCCCACCGATGCGTTCGATCGTGCGTTCTTGCAAGAAGCGCAGCAGCTTGACCTGCAAGGGCAGCGGAATGTCGCCTACCTCGTCGAGAAACAGCGTACCGCCATCGGCCAGCTCGATTTTGCCTTCGGTAGTTTTCACCGCCCCGGTGAAGGCGCCCTTCTCGTGCCCGAACAACTCACTCTCGAGCAGGTTTTCAGGGATCGCGGCGCAATTGATGGCGATGAAGTTGCCAGACTTGCGTGTACTGGCATCGTGCAGGCCCTTGGCCAGCAGTTCCTTGCCCGTACCGCTCCCGCCAAGCAGCATGACGGAGACATTGGTATTGGCGACGCGCTCGATCGTACGCGCGACCTTCACCATTTCGGGGGCCGAGGTTATCAGCCCGCCGAGCACGGTGTTGCCGTCGCCAGCCTTGGCAGCCAATGCGCGGTTCTCCTGCTCGATCCGGTGCAGGCTGAAAGCCCTCCGCACGATCAGGCCCAATTGCTCGATATCGATCGGCTTCTGGTAGAAATCGTAGGCTCCGCGTTCGATAGCGGTCAGCGCACTTTCGCGAGCACCGTGGCCCGAGGCCACGATCACCTTGGTGTCGGGTTTGAGCGCCATGATTTCATCGAGCACGGCAAAGCCCTCTGTCGTCCCATCGGGATCAGGCGGAAGGCCGAGATCCAGCGTCACGACAGGCGGTTCCTCCGCGCGCAGAGCGGCGATGGCGCTTGCACGATCACCCACGATGACAACCTCGAAATCCTCGTAGGCCCATTTCAGCTGCGCCTGCAGGCCTTCATCGTCCTCGACAATCAGCAGTTTGGGTTTCTGGTCGGCCACTACGCCACCTCTTTCTTGGAATTGTGCATTGCGTGGATCAGTTCACTTTTCTCGCTCAGCGTAAGGCGCAGAACGAAGCGCGTGCCCAGCCCTTCGCGCGATTCGACATCGAGCCGTCCGCCCATCGCCCGCACCAGTTCGCGCGCTTCGTAGGCCCCGATCCCGAACCCGCCCTGCTTGGACGAGTGGAAAGGCTTGAACAGCCGCGTGCGGATGAACTCGGGTGACATGCCGCCGCCCGAATCGATGACTTCCAGAACAGCGTTACCCGGCTCCTGTCGCAGGCCAAGCTGGACCGGAGAAGCGTCCTCGCTCGCCTCGACAGCATTCTGGACCAGATGGACCAGCGCCTGTTCGAGAGCCTCGGCATCGCCTTTCACCCGGCAATCTTCGTTCTCGATCACGGTTACCTGGTGCTGGTCTGCATATTGATCCGCAATCTTGCTGATAAGAGCGCCCAGTTCGATATCGCCGCGCTCGGTGCCGCCCATACTGCCATAACGACCGAGCCGGGCGAGGAGCGCCTGCAACTTGTCGGTCGAATTGCGCAGCGTCAGGATCATGTCCGCCCGGAATTCGGCCTTGTCGGCATGTTTTTCGGCATTGCGCGCAAGCAGCGAAAGTTGGCTCGCGAGATTCTTGATGTCATGCATCACGAACGCGATGCGGCGGTTGAACTCGTCGAACCTCTGCGCCTCGCTCAGAGCGTCTTGGCTGGTCTGCTCAGCGAGATAGCTGGCAAGCTGGCGCCCGACGATGCGCAGGAGATCAAAATCTTCCCAGTCAAGCTGACGCCCGATTGGCGGCCGTGCGAGCAGTACGACCGCCACAAGCCGTTCGTAGTGCAACAGCGGCACCAAGGCCCATGCGCGTTCATCGTCCAGCAGCCATTGCGGGCAAGCCGCATCGGGCACACCGCTATCCGGATCGCGGCGAATGTCATCGAGATCCAGGATGAACTGGCTTTCTTCAAAGAACCGCACACCATCTGCGGTCAGCGCTTCGCCCGGCACATCCATGTCGGGCCACTGCCAACGCGCAGCAAGCGCCAAGCCACCTTCTTCTCGCGGGGTGAGTAGCATACCCGAAGGGCTGTCCGTGATGTCGGCAACGGCTTGCACCGCGCGTTCCAGCAGCGGTGCCGCCTGCGGACCGGCGCGGCCGATCGTGTCGGTAAAACGCAGCCACTCGGACCGATAGTCGTAACGGTGCTGGAACAGGTTCTTCGAGAGAGTGACCCGCAGCCAGCCGCGCAGCTTCTTGGACGGGAGGACAGTAAGGGCAATCAGGCTCGCGAGCAGGACGAATCCGCCCTGCAACAAACGGCCATAGTCACTCCCGACATAGGTAAGACCCTGCGCGATGACGACCATCACGACGAGGTAGGCACCAATCAGCAGTAGTGAGAAGGACTGGAAAGCGAAGCTGCGCGACGGACTGAAGCGCAGCTCGGTCTCGTTGCGCATTACGCCGATGCCCAGCAGCGCAACCGCAACAAGCAAGGCAACTGAGCGCAGGTCTGCCAGCACAAGCGGCTGACCATTGCCCAGATAGGCGATGGTGTAGAGGTTCAGATCGTAGAGGAAGAGGACTCCCAGCGCCGCCGCAGGCCAGCGCAGGGCAAGGCGCGCTTGCTGCGTTGCGCCTGCGTAGAGATTATGCACCAGCACCAGCGCACCGATGCAAAGGAGCAGGCGGAAGGTGAAAACGAACTGCAGGATCAGTACCTGTGCGTCGGGCTGCAATCCATATTGCAGGCGGGCCGCAAACAGGGCGAACTGCATGAGCTCGACAAAGGCCAGTGCCGCGACCACAGGGCGGATCGGGCCAAGGCTCTTGTCGCGGTCGTCATGGCCGAACAGGCGGTAAAGCATCCAGAGCAAGCCCAGATTGCTTATTACCAGCAAGACTTCGGCCACCAGGCTTTCCCGTCCGAAGCCGGCGACGGTAAAACTCCACATGGCGGCAAGGCCTAGCGCGGCAGAGGTTGCGCTTGCCGCAGGGCCACGCGCTTGCTGATGCGTTCCGATCCACAGGCCGAGCGCAACAGCCGATACGGCTGCAGCCAGGAAAGTGAGGTAGATGACAAGATCCCAGACAGGGCCCATCAGCGCGCCCCTTCCGGCCACAACACCACGCGCAGCGTTTGCAACATGATCAACAGGTCAAGGAATGGCGTGTAGTTCTTCGCGTAATAGAGATCATACTCCAGCTTGTGCCGCGAATCCTCGATGCTCGCGCCATAGGGGTAATTGATCTGCGCCCAACCCGTGATGCCCGGCTTCACCATGTGGCGTTCCGCGTAATAGGGCAATTTGTCTTCTAGATCCTCGACGAATTGCGGCACTTCGGGACGCGGGCCGACGAAGCTCATGTGGCCCGTCAGCACAGTCCAGACCTGCGGTAGTTCGTCGATCCGCACCTTGCGAATGAAGCTGCCGACGCGGGTGATGCGCGGATCGGACTTCTCTGCCCATTTGGCACCGTCCTTCTCGGCATCGGTGCGCATGGAGCGCAGCTTCACCAGTTCGAACGTCTGGCCGTACAATCCGACGCGCTTCTGGCGGAAGAATGCTGGCCCCTTGCTGTCCAGCTTCACAATCATTGCGAACAGCGCAATCACGGGGAAAGTCAGCAGCAGGAGAAGCCCGCTGGCGAGAATGTCAAAGATGCGCTTAGCGACGCTAGAGATGGCGCGGCCGGAGGAAAAACCGTCCGAAAATATCAGCCAGCTCGGATTGAGCGTATCGAGATCGACACGGCCCGTCTCGCGTTCGAGAAAGCTTGAAAATTCATTGACGTGAACGCCCGTGGTCTTGACCCGCACAAGGTCTTTCAACGGCAGGGCATTACGGCGCTCTTCCAGCGCCAGCACAACTTCGCTCGCCCCGAGGTTGGCGACATGGGCGCTCAGATCCTTGATGGCGGAGCGGGGGATGGCCTCGGCAACCTGCGGCTGGCTGTCGGCCATGCTGATGTAGCCGACTATGACAAAGCCGCTTTCGGGCTTTTCGGCCAGATGCTTCAATCGCTCGGCCCGGTTACCGGCACCCAGCACGAGCAGTCGTCTGCGAAATGCCGAAGTGCCGAGAATGCCGCCCACGACAAGCCGGTTCAGTACCAGCAAGGCGGTCGACAGGATCATCGCGTAGAGAAGGATGGAACGCCAGAAGGTATCTCCCGGCAGAAGGAACTCGAACATTGCCAGGGCGAGGATAGCGAGGCTTACAGCAACCAGCAGGCGTGCCCCGGCAAAGCGCATCGAACGCAGCGCGTCAGCGCCATAGACCCCGACCGCAATCATCGCCGTCTGCGTCGTTACGGCAAATCCCAATATTGGCAGAGCACGCGCGGCAAGCGGACCGGTTGAAGAACCGATCTGTGCCGCACGCAGGCTCCATGCCAGGTCTGCCGAAATAATCAGCAGAGCAAAGTCCAGCAGGCCGAGCAGTAGCACGGCGTGCGGAATATAGTGTTTGAAGAGACGGATCATCGCTCCAGCCGACCATGACACCGGGGAAATTCCCGGATCATGGTTCGGTTAACAGCGATAAATGAAATGTCGGTAAACTTTACAGTTCACCGCGTCTCAAGAGGAAAATTAGTCGGAAATGCTGTCCGCTGCATCTTGCGCTGCGTCGCCGATCTGACCGGCTGCATTACCGACATCATTAGCGGCCTCGCTAATTGCTTCGTCCTTGGCAACTTCGGCATCGCTCATCTGCGAAAACACGAATATCGCACCAATCACAAGCACGAGGAGCACAATGATCAGGCCCCACCGGCTGCCGCCGCTCGACGAACGCTCACCGTCGTTGACGACAGTGGTATGCGTATGGGTGCTGCCCGTTGCCGGGTCCCTGGTCGTTTCTGTAATCCGTTCCTCAGTCATGGAATCCTCCTTTTATTGGCGAATGAACCAACCGGAATTGATGCAGTTCCAACAAGAAAGGTTAACTGACGGTTTTGAGACGGTGCAAATGTCTGTCGTTCTTGCCAATTTTCAGAACACGACGCGCGGTCGCTAGCGTTCAGGCCGGAATGACGACCTGCCAGATCTACATCTGGTAAGTCATGACCAGCAGGAAGCTGAGTGTCACCACCATCAGCAAGACCAAGGGGACGCCGGTGCGAACGTAATCCCCAAATTGGTAATTGCCCTCTGCCATGATCAACATGTTGGTCTGGTAGGCAATTGGCGTTGCGTAACACAGGTTACAGCCGAACAGCACGGCAAGGATCAGCGGCTCCTGCGGCAAGCCCAGTTCGGTCGCGATGGCGAAAGCAATTGGAGTGCCCACGGTAGCGGCAGTTGCGTTGGATGCGAAATTGGTCAGCACGGTCACGAATATCATGATGGCAGCCAATACGCCGGCGGGCGGGAGGAATTGCAGCCCCAGCGCCAGCGTTTCGCCAAGCCACCCCGCTGCACCACTGTCGAGCACGAGCCGACCGATCGCGATACTCGCGGCGACGAGCACGATGACCTGCGCCGACAGTGCTCGCCCGACACGGTCGAATTTCACACAGCCTGTAAGGAACATCAGGATTGCGCCGCCAAGCGAAGCAATCGCGATAGGCAGGATTCCGATCGAGGCCAGCCCGACCGACACCAGCATGATTGTCGCCGCAAGCCAGGCCTTGGATCGCCGCGGCACTTCGCGCGCGCCTTCGAGCTGCAACAGGCTGTCGGCCTGCGCGAATTCATTGAGTTCCGGGCTGAGACCCATCACCAGCAGCACGTCGCCTTCGGCCAGGCGCAGTTCGCCGTGGACTTCCTGCGGGTCATCGAACCGCAAGGGCCTTTCGGGCTTGTGGATGCCCAGCACCGCCACGCCATAGCGGTCGGCAATGCCCGATGTCGCGAGCGTGCGCCCGATCAGGCGAGAATCGGACGTGACCACCATTTCGACGACGTGGACATCATCCTTCTTGGACGACGCCTTGCGCTGAACTGCATCGACCACCCAGCCCGGTGCAATCTGCCCCTGCAAGACGCGGATCGCATCTTCCAGCGCGTCATGCGTTCCCGAAACCTTCAGCCGCTGCCCGGTAGCGAAGGGGCCATCAGGCCGTTCCTCGAACCGAAAATCCTCGGGCAACATGTCGACCACTTCATCGAAGTGCTTGCCGTTCAAATTGCTGGAGGGCGGCACCCGCAGCCGCGTGACAAACCAGCGTTGGCCGTGGCCTGCTTCGGGCGTGTTGTCCTTCAGCATTCGCGGCATGAGCAGCCAGATATATGGCAGCGCGATCAGCGAGGCGAGCAGGACGATAGGCGTAAAGTGGAACACGCCCATCTCGGGCATTCCAAGATCGACCGCGATGGAAACAACCAGGATATTGGTCGATGTGCCAATCGTTGTCGCCATTCCGCCCAGCAACGAGGACGCGTTGAGCGGCATCAGTGTCCGCGACGCGGGCATGGCGCCGCGCACCGCGAGCGTCACGAAAATCGGGATCAGCAGGACAAGAACCGGCGTATTGTTGACGCCCATGGACAGGAAAAACGCCACGACCAGCGCCAGAAGAAGGCCCAGTTGCAGGTTGATCTTGAAAACCCGCTCCATGAACCGCGCAGCAGGCTCCAGCGCGCCCGTGACGACCAGCCCCCTGCCCATGACCATGAGCGCGCAAATCGTGATGAGCGCGTAGTGCCCGAAACCGGAGAATGCGAGCTGCAGCCCGTCGGTCGATTGGGTGTGCGGCAGCGGATAAAAATACAGTCCGACCGCGATAATCGCGATGGCGAGCAGCGAAACGATCTCGATAGAGATGCGATTGCGCACGAACATGTAGAACACGACCACGGTCAGTATCATCGCCGCGAGCGCATGAATGGAAGGAGCTTCAATCACGTTATGGACAGGCCTTCCAGAGCATCATGCGAAATTCAAGCGGTTTTGCAGGAATGCGCGGCGCAGAGTCATCCCGCACAGCGACAAGGCCGAGGTCAATTTCTGTCTTCGACAATTTCAGCCAGCTCCTCGCGCTTGTGCGCAATGTTGCGATCCCGGATATCTGCTGGGTCCATCAGAATGGTTCCTGATAGCCTACCCTGCGTCATCCACGAAACGCCAAATGCGAACAAGGCCAGTGTTTCTCCCCAGAACACGAGGCGAAAGGCACTCGCCCTATCCTGATCGACCGCCAGGCCGATACCGATTGCGGCCATCGCGGCCAAGATCACCGTTCCGCAAATCCTGTAGATCCGGTCCCGAGCCCGCTTCGACCGGCAGAGTTCGAGATCATTGTCCATCTGATCGGGATCGACCTTTGTGAAGACGAAAAAGCAGAAGAACGCCAGCAAACCGAACAATGCCGCTGCGGACCCCAAATGGAGCCAGGGGCTGACCGCCTCCAGCCAGGCCGGGACCAATTCAGCCTGCCAGCCCCGCGTTGGAAACATGGCCACGCCAGTCGCGGCAACGCCCGCTACTGTTGCAAGTTGCGCCACGCTTGGCGTCCAACCGCGATAGGTCAGCAGCAACGCGCCGACGAAGATCAGCGCACCAACAAAGACGTCGCCAAGCAGGAACGGCTCATAGTAATAATGGCTGATGGAGGTACGATGCTCGGTGAAGAAGCTGCCGATGATCAGGAGTATCGGAAGGCCGAACGCCACATATCCGACCAGTGACGCGAGGCGACGCTGGTCGAACCGCAAATTGGCGCTTCGGGCGTAGATATAGGCAGCGTTCTTGCGGTACCGGTCCGAACCGGTTTCAAAAGGCGTTTCCATCGGTGCGTCTCCAATGGTCGAAGGGCTGTCGCGCCTTCCGATTGCATTCCCCGCTGGTACCTCTGGCCGGACTCGAACCGGCACTTCCGAAGAAACTCGATTTTGAGTCGAGCGCGTCTACCAATTCCGCCACAGAGGCCTGAGCGGGGAAAAAGCCGATTAACGGCCCTTTTGCGCGCTGTCCATGCGCGATCTCGCCTTACTTGATCGAGGTGGCGATCAACTTGTGCAGCCTTGAATGCAGCGGATCATTAGCCGCAATCACCTGATCGGCACAGATTTCCTGCGAGCGACCACGGTAATCCGTCACAAAGCCACCAGCCTCGCGCACGAGCAGGCAGCCTGCCGCAGTGTCCCAAGGTGACAGGCCGCTTTCCCAGAAGCCGTCGAACCGGCCAGCAGCAAGCCATGCGAGATCGAGCGAAGCTGCGCCGAAACGGCGAATGCCAGCGACATTCGGACCCACTGCCGCAAAAATCTTCGACCATTCCTCGAAATCGCCGTGTCCCTGATAGGGAGTACCGGTGGCGATCAGTGCTTCGGAAAGCTGGCGCCGGCCAGAGACGCGAAGCCGCGCATCTTGCAACCAGGCACCGCGCGTTTTCTCGGCCCAGAATGTCTCGTCGGTAATCGGCTGATAGACCACTGCAGCAGTGACATCGCCCCAGCCGCCACCGCCCAGCTTCGGCTCCTGAACTGCGATCGAAATGGCAAAATGCGGGATGCCGTGGAGGAAATTGCTAGTGCCATCGAGCGGGTCGATGATCCAGCGCGGCTGGTCCTCGTCGCCTTCTATGACGCCGCCTTCTTCGAGCACGAAGCCCCAACCCGGCCGTGCGACCTTGAGTTCATCCCACAAGATGCGCTCTGCCACCTGGTCGGCCTTCGACACAAAGTCGCTCGGCCCCTTTTGGCTCACCTGGAGATGCTCGACCTCGCCAAAATCACGGCGCAACCGGCCACCCGCCTTGCGAGCAGCCTTTTCCATGACGCGAATAAGACCTGAAAGTGCGGCCATGACGATTTAGCCAGCCTTCCCGACATAAGATTGTTCGTAGACATCGACCACGATGCGCGTTCCGCTTTCGATATGCGGCGGAACCATGATGCGCACGCCATTGTCGAGCACGGCGGGCTTGTAGCTGGAAGAAGCGGTCTGCCCCTTTACCACAGCGTCGGCTTCGACGATTTCGGCTTCGATCTGGGCGGGAAGCTGCACGCTGATCGGGCGTTCTTCCCACAGTTCGAGCTGCACCTGCATTCCGTCCTGCAGGAACGGGCGGGCGTCACCGAGCAAATCGCTCGGCAGGTTGATCTGCTCGTAAGTGTCGGAGTCCATGAACACCAGCATATCACCATCTTCGTAGAGGAACTGATATTCCTTCGTGTCGAGGCGCACCTTCTCGACCGTATCGGCGCTGCGGAAGCGCACGTTGGTCTTGCGGCCATCGATGAGGTTCTTCATCTCGACCTGCATATAGGCCCCGCCCTTGCCAGGCTGGGTGTGCTGAATCTTGGCAACTTTCCAGATGCCGCCTTCATATTCGAGGATGTTGCCGGGACGAATGTCCACGCCGCTGATTTTCATGAGGCTGCTCGTTCGCTGTAATTTCTGAGATTGCGCTGCGCCCTAGCCCCCAACGGCGCATCATACAAGCGCGTGGACACCGCGGGCGCGTGTTCATGGACTTGCAAGCGCGCGATGCTAAAAAGGGGGCCATGAAAACAACGGCCTTTTTCATCGGAGTTGCCGCATTGGCACTTGCAGGACCCGCTGCCGCCCAGCAGCAGATCGGCACAATCGAGCGTGGACACTATTTCTGCGAACTTCCAGGAGACGCGGCAGGTGCGGCGGGCGTCCGGCAGGCTGATGAAAGCTTCACTATCCGAAGCGCCTCCCGATACTCCTCACCGCAGGGTAACGGCACCTATCTGCGTCGGGGCAACCGGTTGCTGATGACCAGTGGCCCGCGCAACGGCGACAGCTACGCCATCATCGGCAACGGGTTCCTGCGAAAGATCGAGAACGGCGAGCCAAGCCGGCTGCGCTGCGTGCGTCAGGGCGACTGACGAGTCAGCAGCGGATAGGGATTTACCGAAGTAGCAGGCTCCCACCATTCGGCATCGGCCGTCGTGCGCATGATTTCAAAATGCAAATGCGGCGATTCCGGATCGGCATTGCCGCTCGAGCCGACTGTGCCAAGCCGCTGCCCTCGCCGCACTTGCTGGCCTTCATTCAAGCCCGGTGCGTATTCGGCGAGGTGGGCGTAATAATAGATCGACTTGCCATCTTCCGATCTGATGTAGATCGTGTTGCCGCCCTGGTCAGAGCGGAACAGGCGCTCGATCCTGCCGGGCGCTGCCGCAACCACCGATGTGCCTGCATCGGCCATGATGTCGATAGCTTCGTGCAACCGTGCGCCGCTGCCGCGTTCATCACGAAACGTGTCTGACAAGTCACTTGCACTCACTCCCAGCACGGGAATGATCAAATTAGCAGCGTCTTGTTCACTGGGAACCGAGACATCGCTGCGGTCAAGCCCGACCTCGTCACCAGCGCCCTCTTCCCCATCCGCGTCTTGCTCGACTGCCAATGCATCAACCAGTTGCTGGCGCTGGATTTCGCCCTCGATCTGGGCGCCTTCCTCACGGTCAAGGATGATTGCTCCGGCGATGATCCAGCCCGCCGAAACGACGGTTGCGGTGATTACTGCGACCTGCAGCTTTTCTATGAATTTCGATGCCATCAGCGCTGGAATAGCACCTCTGTGTCGGTGTTGACCATACCTGCCAGCCTTGCGGCGTCCCAATTGGTAAGTCGCACGCAACCATGGCTCTCGACAGAACCGATGGTCTCCGGCGCGCTGGTGCCGTGGATGCCGTAATGTTCCTTGGTCAGGTCTATCCAGACCACTCCGACCGGACCATTGGGGCCCGGAGGCAGTTGCTGCTCTTCCTCTGTGTCAGGCACGTCCCAGAAAAGTTCCGGCTGGTAGGAAAACGGCGGATTGTAAGCGATGCCCGTCACGCCCCAGTCGCCGACCGGGAGCGGATCGTTTTCCGAACCGGTAGTGACGGTGAACATGGCGACGAGTTTTCCCTGCGCGTCGAAACCCTTGAGCCAGCCTTCGCTTTCATCGACCACCACGCGAGTAACCTCCGGCTGGTCCGAACCGACGCCGAGCGAGGCAAGCGTCTGCTGCCATCCGCGATCCTGGATTGCGCCGGGAGAAATGCGGTCAGCACCGATGTTGGGCACGCGGATCTGCTGGCCAGCGCGGAAGACGCTGTTGGTGGCTGTTGAGCCTTGAGCCGATTGCGTTGCGCGCGGTGTTGGTGATGCAGACGCACTCGGCGCACCCTCGGGCTTGCCGTTCGGATTGAGTTGCTCGAGAACTGCCACCGTGGTGTGGAACCGTTCGGCAACCTTCTCATCGAGGCTCTCGTAGCTCATGCGTTCCATCGCGGCCTGCTCTGCGGGATCATCAGGTATTTCGGTAAATTCCAGATTGGCCCAGCTTGCCGGAATTGTGACGACGCGCGTTGCGGGAATGCGCTCCCATTCGTTTAGAGCCTGCTTGGTGGCGTCATCGAGTTCGCCGGTCACTTCCAGATCGTTGGCTTCCTGGAAGCCCTTGATCGCGTTCCGGGTCGATTGACCCATCGCGCCATCGATAACGCCGGGTCCAAAACCTTGGCGATCAAGAACGACCTGCGCGTGCATGATCGGACGCTCGCGCGGATCGGGAACGTCATTGGCATTGGCGGAGTCGCTACCGGCCCCGATGGCTTCGCTTTCACCGTTCATCGCCGCACCGCTGCGCGTCGCAGCGAGGTAAGCCTCGTCATTCGATGCCATCGTATCGGCGTAATTGTCCTCACCGGCTGTTTCATAGCCAAAGTCCGGTGTGTCGGCGCGCGCGACGGTTTCCGACTCGGTTTCGGCGGTGTCCGCGCCTTCCAATCCGCAGGCGACCAGCGGCAAGGCAGCGATAATGGCGAAGAATTTGCGTGACATTTCAGGACCCTCGAAATTGCAGGCGTTCAATCGCCCTTCGCGCGCACAACGGCTGACCGGGCGCTTGTTTCCGAAAATGTTGCAGTTCCACCATCGCCGAACAGGCGCCGCTATTCTCCGAACAGCCAGAAATGGTGCATGAAATAGACCTCCCGTGCGAGGAAGGGCGCCTGTGTACCGAGCGTTTGGTAACGCGTCGTCGGAGTTGCACTGGCCTGCGCATCCAAGCCCAGCGCCTCGGCCATTTCGGTGGCGCGGCGAAGGTGCAACGGATCGGATACGATGAGCGCGTTTTCAAGTCCTGCATCACGCATCAACAATTGCGCATCGACGAGGTTTTGCATGGTTGTGAGGGAATCGGTCTCGATCAGGATCGCTTCGGCTGGCACACCCGCTTCGATAGCCATCGCGCGGCCCGCCTCGCTTTCCGCAACAGTGTCACCTTCCGCCTGACCGCCTGTGAAGATCAGTGTGGAGACACGCCCCTGCTGATGGAGGTCGATCGCATGGGCAATCCTTTCGCGGAACACGGGCGAAGGAGTGTCGCCATCTACCGCAGCACCCAGAACAACTGCGGCATCTGCGCTTGCTTCGGGAGCTTCATCGGGACCGACCGCAATCCAGTAGCTCACCGCGCCGACCCAGCCGATTATCGCAGGAACGACGATGCGCGCGATTTTCAAGCCATCACCTCGGCGAAGGCCTTGACCGCAGCGACTTCATCTCCTCGCCAGACGGCGTGGCTCACCGCGAGGAAATCCGCCCCGGCCTTCACCAGCGGGCCGCAATTGTCCGGCGTAATTCCGCCGATGGCAACGCAGGGAATTTCGAACAACCCGCTCCACCATTCGATCAGGTCGAGGTCTGGCCGGTGATCGCTCGCCTTGGTTTCGCTGGGGAAGAATGCTCCGAACGCGACGTAGTCTGCACCCGCATCGCCAGCTTCCATCGCGAGATGGCGGCTGGCATGGCACGTCACTCCGATCTGCATTTCCCTGCCAAGCTCCTCGCGCGCCTCGCGCAAGTCTCCATCGCCCTGCCCCAGGTGCACGCCATCGGCTTTCAGGCGCTTGGCCAATGGAACAGAATCATTGACGATGAAGCCCACTTCACGCGCTGCGCAAATTTCCTGCAGCGGCGCAGCGAGCCTTGCCGCCTCGTGCTGGTCGATATCCTTCACGCGGAATTGGAAGGCGGTCGCCAAGCCCTCCCCCGCCGCAAGCGCGCGGTCGAGCCGGTCGGGAAAATCGTCGCCCACTTCGAGCGGCGAGATCAGGTAGAGCTGGGAATCGGGCATTTCAGGGTCAGCAGGTCGAGGCTTCGCAGATCGAAGCGATGGCTCCACCTAGTGCTGCGTCGAATTCCGCATCGCTTTGATCGGCGCGCAAATCCTGCAGCAGGCCGCGGCTGAAGCTGGCGATCATGCCCTTGTTCTTGGCCAGCTTTTCGCAGGCCTCATCGGTAGAGTAGCCGCCCGACAGCGCGACAACACGCAGCACCTTGGGGTGATCTACCAGTTCCTTGTAGAGATTGGCCTGCACCGGAATCGAAAGCTTCAGCATGACCTGGCGATCATCCGCCACATTATCGAGATGCTTGAGGATTTCGGCTTTCAGCATGTCCTCGCCTTCGGCGCGATCTCCGGCAGTGATGTCATATTCCGGCTCGAGCATGGGCATCAGACCGGCATCGCCGATCTGCTTACCGACGTCGAATTGCTGGGCGACGATGGCGGCGATTCCCGCCGGATTGGCCGACTTGATGACCGAGCGCATTTTTGTGCCAAACATGCCCTTGCGCGCCGATTTTTCCAGTAGCGCAGGCAGCTTGTCGAGCGGCTTCATCAACTGCACACCGTCTGCCTCATCCATAAGGCCCTGATCGACCTTGATGAAAGGCACAACGCCGCGCTCTTTCAGGGCGTCGGGGGTCGGCTTTCCATCGACTTCACCGTCCATCGTCTTTTCAAACAGGATCGCCCCGATGACCTTGCCGCTGGAGAAACTGGGCGATGTGATCACGCGGCTGCGCATTTCGTGAATCTTCGCGAACATCTCGTCATCGCCCGACCATTCTTCGTCCGACACGCCATAGCCGCGCAGCGCCTTGGGGGTCGAACCGCCCGACTGGTCCAGCGCGGCGATAAAGCCTGCTCCATTGGCAATCTTGGCGGTCATTTCGGCGGTGTTCATCGAGAGCTCCCTGATCGGATATGTTGTCGCGGTCGCTCTATGACGGCGACCGGCCAAGCGCAAGACGAGGGAACACTCGGCCCCCTTGTAACTTGAGTAAACAGAGGAGGAGGCGAGACATGGCCCTTAGCGACAAGCAAAAAGACATCTGCACCGGAAGCGACATAGATTTTTCCGATCTGAAGGCGGTACTTTTCAACGCAACGCTCAAGCATCCGTCCGAACCATCGCACACCGACACGTTGCTCGACGTGGTGGCGGAAGTATTTGCCAGCCAGAATGTCGGCGTAAAACGCCATCGACTGTCCGAATACCAGCTTGCGCCCGGTGTTTATCCGGACATGACCGAGCATGGTTGGGACCGCGACGACTGGCCCAAGCTTTCCCCTGATGTTTTCGAAGCCGATATCGTCATTCTCGGCTCACCCATCTGGCTGGGCGAGAAATCCTCCATTGCGCAAACCTTCATCGAGAAAATCTATGCGCATTCGGGGGAGACGAATGACAGCGGCCAATACGCCTTTTACGGCAAGGTTGGTGGCTGCGTGATCACGGGCAATGAAGACGGGATCAAGCATGTCGCCATGGGCGTGCTGTACGCCATGCAGCATGTCGGGTTCACCATCCCGCCACAGGCGGATTGCGGCTGGATCGGCGAAGCGGGCCCGGGCGCGTCGTACGGCGATGAGCAGGACGATGGTTCGCGTGCCGGGTTCGACAATACCTTCACCCAGCGCAACACGACCTTCATGGCGTTCAACCTGCTGCACGCAGCGCGGATGCTGAAGGACAACGGAGGCTATCCGGCGGTTGGCAATGTCCGAACTGAATGGGACGAAGGGCGAAAGCCTGGCTGGCCCAATCCGGAATATCGCTGACGGCATTCAGTCTCTTGAAAGCACGCTGGCAATGTAATGACGTTGCCATGAAAACAGTGCTCACCCTTGCGGCCCTTTGCCTTTCGTCCTGCGCAACTTTCCAGGATGCCCCCATCATCGAAAATGGACCCGCCGCGGCGGCAGGCAGCAAAGTCGCGCTTGGTCAGCCGGTCGCCGTTGAGGGCATCGTATTGACCCCGATGATGGTGATGGAGGATTCACGCTGCCCGATAAACGCAAGATGCGTTTGGGCAGGCAGGATTACGGTGAAAACAAGAATTGACGGAGCGGGCTGGCGCGAAACCGTGGCGCTTACACTCGGCGAACCCGAACAGGTGCGCGGATATGTGGTCAATATTACTTCGGCCGAGCCCGGGCAGATCGCGGGCCAAGAAACAGATCCCGCAGCTTACCGCTTCACTTTCGAAGGCTGGCCCGGCACTCGCCCGCTCGACTAGCTCAGGGGTGCTTCTTCAAGACGGCTGTCAGGTTGATGGCAACCGAAATGCGCGTACCCTCGCCCAGAAACGGTCGCACTGCGTGTTGCAACCAACTCGGGAACATCACGATCATGCCGGTTCGCGGGCGGATCGAGATTTCAGCAGGCTGCGGCGCACCATCGGACCCTTTCAGGCGCAAGTCGGGTGCGGTCATCTGCACCATGGGCGCGCGCGGATCGAGCAGTTGCAGCTCTCCGCCGAGCGATGGATCATCGTCACCCTCGTAACCATCGTCGACATAGGCGACGGCCGACCAGAAACTGCCAGGATGGGTGTGGTACTGGTTGGCATTGCCCTTGCCGGAGACATTGGCCCACATTTCCGGAATCCACCCAAATCGGCTGTCTTCAGGCGATCGGGCATCGACCGTTTGTTCGTCGGCCATCCCCATAGCCTTGTATACCAGCGCCTTTGCGGCCTCACCGCCCCAATCGAGCATCCTGGTATCGGAATGCCAGCCGCCAAGGTTTGAAATGCTCAATCCCTGCGGATCGCGAGATCGTTCGGCGTCTATGGAATCGCGTAACATCGCGATCCCCGCCTCGCTTTGCAGCCGGTCGATGATGAATGGCGTGGCAAACAGATGGCGGTCTTGCGACATCTTGTCAGTCGCTAAGCGCCGCAACGCCCGGAAGGACCTTGCCTTCCATCCATTCGAGGAAAGCCCCGCCAGCAGTTGAGATATAGGTCACATCATCGGCAACGCCGGCGTGAGCCAGCGCGGCAACGGTATCGCCGCCGCCTGCCACCGAAATCAGCGAACCATCCTGCGTCAAAGCAGCCGAGGTTCGTGCCAGTGCCACGGTAGCTTCGTCGAAAGGCGGCGTCTCGAACGCGCCGAGAGGGCCGTTCCACACCAGTGTGCCGCATGTCTTGAGCACGTCACCCAGCGCCTCTGTCGCCTGCGGACCGATGTCGAGAATCATCTCGTCGGCAGCGACTTCGTGGACGTTGCATGTGCGCAGAGATGGCGGATTGGCGGCGAATTCCTTCGCCACGACGACGTCATAGGGCAAGTGGATCGTGCAACCTGCCTCGTCCGCGGCGTCCATGATGGTGCGCGCCGTGTCGGTGAGATCATGCTCGCACAGGCTTTTGCCCACATCGACGCCATTGGCAGCGAGGAATGTGTTTGCCATGCCCCCCCCGATGACAAGGTGCTGCACCTTGCGGCTGAGGTTTTCGAGCACGGCGAGCTTTGTCGAGACTTTCGCCCCTCCCACCACGGCGGCTACCGGCGGCTTGGGCGTTCCGAGCGCGGCGTCCAGCGCCTTCAATTCGGCCTCCATCGCGCGCCCGGCATAGGACGGCAGCAGCCGCGCGAGGCCTTCGGTGCTGGCATGGGCACGGTGCGCGGCAGAGAAGGCATCATTCACGTAGAAGTCGCCATGCGCGGCGATTCCCTTGGCGAATTCTGGATCATTGGCTTCCTCGCCTGGCCAGAAGCGGGTGTTTTCGAGCAGGCCTATGTCGCCATTGCCAAGAATGCCGACCGAACTTTCGACCACCGGACCAGCGACTTCGGAAATGAACATGATTTCCCGATCGAGCACGCGCTCGACATCGCCCTGCACCATCGACAGGCTCATGGTCGAATGCCGGTCACCCTTCGGACGACCATAATGCGCAAGGAGCAGCACCTTTGCACCGCGATCGGCCAGCTCCAGTATAGTCGGCGCGACGGCCTTCACGCGTGTCAGGTCGGTCGCCCGCCCGTCTTTCATGGGCAGGTTGAGATCGACACGCACCAGCGCACGCTGGCCGGAAAGATCCTGCGGCAAATCGTCGAGGGTCTTGAACGCGGCCATGCGGGCCTCCTTGATTATATTCGGGTTTAGAGGAACTCAGCCATGACGCCCGCCGTGTCGATCATGCGGTTCGAGAAGCCCCATTCATTGTCGTACCAGCTGACCACGCGCGCCAGCTTGCCTTCGAGCACGGCAGTCTCGAGCGAATCAACGGTGGAGCTGGCGGGGTGATGGTTGAAGTCGCCGCTCACCAAGGGCAGGTCGGTGTAATCAAGTACGCCATTCATCGGACCATCTGCGGCCGCTTTAAGCGCCGCGTTGATTTCTTCAGCAGAAGTGTCGCGCTTGGGCGTGAAGACGAGATCGATCAGGCTGACATTGGGTGTCGGCACACGGACCGAACTGCCATCCAGCTTGCCGGCCAGTTCGGGAAGCACCAGTCCCACGGCGCGCGCTGCACCCGTTGTCGTCGGGATCATGTTCTGCGCACCGCCGCGCGCACGGCGCATGTCGGAATGCATCTGGTCCAGCATCCGCTGGTCATTGGTGTAGGAATGGATCGTGGTCATGAAGCCGCGCTCGATACCGACGGTGTCATTGAGCACCTTGGCGACGGGCGACAGGCAGTTGGTCGTGCAGCTGGCGTTGGAAACGATCACGTCGTCAGCGGTCAGCACATCGTGGTTCACACCGTAGACGATGGTCGCGCTGACTTCCTTGGCCGGAGCCGAGATCAGCACGCGCTTGGCGCCAGCATCGAGATGCGGCTTGGCGGCTGAATGGCTCTGGAAGAAGCCCGTACATTCGAGCACGATATCGACGCCCATGGCGGCGTGCGGCAGGTCGCCGGGATTGCGTTCGCTGGTCACGGCAATGCGCTTGCCATTCACGACGAGGTCGTTTCCGTCGACTTCGACAGTGCCGGGGAAACGGCCATGCGTGCTGTCGAAACCGAACAGCAGGGCATTGGCATTGGTGTCGGCCAGGTCATTGATCGCGACCAGTTCCAAATCGTGATCGTCACGCTCCAGAATTGCGCGCGCTACAAGGCGCCCGATGCGTCCAAAACCGTTGATCGAAACCTTAATCGCCATGTGAGAAACTCCTGCTTATCCGTTGATACGGTTAATGATTTGCGGGACGATCGCGTCCGCGGTGAGACCGAATTTTTCGAATAGATCCTTTGCCGGTGCCGATGCGCCGAAGCGGTCTATTCCGAACTGCATCCCGTCTGTGCCTGTATATCGCTCCCAGCCATAGGTCGTCCCGGCTTCGATGGATACCTTGCATACGTCTGCGGGCAGGATATCGCTGCGGTAAGCTGCATCCTGCTCATCGAAAAGCTCGGTGCAGACCATCGACACGACATCAGCGCCGATGCCGGCTTTCTCCAGCTTTTCAGCACATTCAAGCGCGAGCGATACTTCCGAACCCGTCGCCACCAGCACCACGCTGCGCTTGCTGCCTGCGCGCTTGAGGCGATAGGCGCCCATGCTGCTCATATCGGCTTCATCCGGCGCATTGCGGACCTGCGGCAAGCCCTGGCGGCTGAGTGCGATGACGGAAGGCCGCCCTTCCTGATGGAGAGCGAGCTTCCAGCACTCGGCCGTCTCGACACGGTCTGCCGGACGCATGACGAGCAAATTCGGCATGGCGCGAAGGCTCTGCAGATGCTCGATCGGCTGGTGCGTAGGACCATCTTCGCCAAGACCGATGGAATCATGCGTCATCACATAAATGACACGGCATTCCTGCAACGCTGACAGCCGGATGGCCCCGCGCGCATAATCAGTGAAGATCAGGAACGTGCCGCCGTAAGGAATGATGCCCCCGTGCAATGCCATGCCGTTCATTGCGGCAGCCATGCCGAATTCGCGAATTCCGTAGTAGACATAGCGCCCGCCGTAGTTGTCTGGCGTAAGCGGGTCGGTGGCTGCGGTCTTGGTGTTGTTCGAACCTGTTAGGTCGGCGCTTCCGCCGATCATTTCGGGCAGCAGCGGCGTCAGAACGTCAAGCGCCATTTCGCTCGCCTTGCGGGTGGCGACCTTCTGCGGTTCCTCGATCCATTTGCGGAACGCTTTCGTCGCTTGCTCGCCGTCGGGCAGTTCGCCGGCCATGCGGCGCGAGAATTCAACCCTATCGGAAGAACCCTCCAGACGTTTCGCCCAGTCGCTGTGAGCACCCTTGCCGCGCTCGCCGGTGGAACGCCAAGCAGCCAGAACATCGTCGGGAATTACGAATGGGTCGTGTTGCCAACCAAGCTCCTTGCGGGCGGCCGCGATCTCTTCGTCGCCCAGCGGAGCGCCGTGGACTGCACTGGTGCCGCCCTTATTGGGCGCACCCTTGCCGATCACTGTCGAGCACTGAACCAGCGACGGCTTGCCAGTCTCCGCCACTGCTTCGTCGATCGCGCGGCGAATATCGGCAGGGTCGTGCCCGTCACACTTGGCAACATGCCAGCCGGTCGCCTTGTAGCGTGCAGGGATATCCTCGGATGAGGAAAGGCTGATATCGCCATCAATGGTGATGTTGTTGTCATCCCACAGCACGATCAGGCGGCCAAGCTGCTGGTGACCGGCAAGGCCGATGGCCTCGTGGTTGATGCCTTCCATCAGGCAACCGTCACCCGCGATCACCCAGGTACGGTGATATACCAGATCATCACCGAAAGTCGCGTTCATGTGCCGCTCGGCCATGGCCATGCCAACGGCCATCGCAAGGCCCTGCCCCAATGGGCCAGTGGTCGCTTCGACACCATCCAGCAGGAAGTTCTCGGGATGCCCGGCGCACGGGCTGCCCAGCTG
The DNA here is from genome assembly GCF_037996805.1 of Erythrobacter alti. NCBI lineage: Bacteria > Pseudomonadati > Pseudomonadota > Alphaproteobacteria > Sphingomonadales > Erythrobacteraceae > Erythrobacter > Erythrobacter alti. Next base: position 217,335 of record NZ_JBBNAX010000005.1, read on the forward strand.
GCGGAAGTTCTTGATGTCCTCCAGCGTCGGAGCGTCATAACCCGACAGATAGAGCAGCGAATAAATGAGCATCGAGCCATGACCTGCGCTGAGCACGAAGCGGTCGCGGTCGGCCCAGTCGGGCGCGGAGGGATCGAACTTGAGATAATCGGACCAGAGCACCGTCGCCACGTCCGCCATGCCCATCGGCATTCCGGGGTGGCCCGAATTGGCTGCCTGCACTGCATCCATTGACAGCGCGCGGATAGCATTGGCCATGTCGTGGAAAGGGATATTCTGGTCGCTCATTACATGCTCCATTCGCCACCTCACTCGGGTGGCGATTCGGTTCGGCGTTGTGTGGTGGTGGCAGGCGGCTAGGTCAAGCGAGACACCCCACCGCAGGGCAATCAACCGAACTCTCGAACGAGGATTATTCACAGCTTTCGCGGCCAAGGCTTTGCCGCAGCGCGAAACTTGGCTATTTCATCAATCATGAACGGTGAGCGCACTGCGGACCGGGTTGCACAGGCAATCGCCCGGATCGACGCGGCCGCAGCACGAATTGCGGCCGCCGCTGACACGCGTTCGACCTCCTCGACCGGTTCCGATCCCGAACTTGAAGCCCGCTATGCAGCACTCCAGCGTGAGGCTGGCGAGGCCTTGCAGCAGATCGACCGGTTGCTCATGACGATGGAATCGTCATGAGCAATGTCACTCTCGAGATCGCGGGTCGCCGCTACACCATTGCTTGTGCCGAAGGCGAAGAACCGCATATCGAAATGCTGGGCGCATCGATCCATAACAAATTGACACAGCTGGATAATCTGACCGGCCAGTCGCCCGAACGGATCCTGCTATACGGCGCATTGTTGCTGGCTGACGAACTGCACGAAACCAAGACAAGCGCCCCCGCGGCTGCACCGCAAACCACAGGTGCGGACGACGATCAGGCCCGCAGGCTGGAAGAACTCGCCGACAAACTCGAAGGTATGGCAAGTCAGCTTGAGGCAGCAGGTTAACAAAGGCGCTTGTGAGTGCTCCTCCGGCGCACTAAATAAGGTTTGGCGGGACTGCCCGGTACGAGCCGTTCGAATATCCCTGAGGCTATAAGCAATCCAAGGGAGCTGTCCCTGCCCGGTCCACCAGTTCGGCTGTGGGATCGGTGCATACGGCGCCCACCTGACGTTTTCGCGTCAGAGGATTTCCCGGAAAACGACCCATGGTGGTTCCGCCACTGCCATTCCCTCGTTAGGGGGAAGCCGTGACTGACATTACCGACCAGAAATCCGCACTTCGCAAAATACTCCGCAAAGCACGGCGCGAACATACCGCCAGCCTGCCACCGCAGGTCAGCGCGCTCGTATTTCGTCGCCCGCCCGCTCCGGTACTCGATCTGTTGCCCCAGGGCGCGACAATCGGCTTGTACCACGCCACCGCGCACGAGGCGCCCGCTGGCGGATATGCGCGGTTCCTGATGGAGGCAGGGCACCCTATCGCCCTCCCCCGTATTTCAGACGCCGACCAGTCGATGGAATTTCGCGAACACACCGATCCGTTCGGTGAAACCGATCTCGAAAAGGGTCCCAAGGACCTGATGCAGCCTGGCCTGAACGCCGGAATAGTCAGGCCAAGGGTGCTTTTCGTCCCTGTTGTGGGATTTACCGAAGACGGGCATCGCCTCGGCCAGGGCGGCGGTTTTTATGACCGCTACCTTGCTGCACATCCTGACACCATTGCGCTTGGACTTGCCTGGGATGTGCAGAAGGTCGACGAATTGCCCACCGAGGAGCACGATATGCGACTGACTGCGATAATCACCCCGACGCGCGTGCACGGACCGTTTTAATGCGGACCGAGCCAACTTTGCGGATACCGCTGGGCATTCTTGGCCTGTGCGCCGTGCTTACGGTCTATGCAATCGTCATAGCGCGTTACGTGCCTGACCTGATCGGCGATTGGAACGCACTGTTTCAGGCGATTGTCTATCTTGCCCTCGGTCTCGTCTGGCTGCTTCCACTTCGCCGCTTCCTTATCTGGATGGAGACGGGTCGCTGGGGTTAAGCGAGGCGTTCCAGCCCTTCTCTCCATTTATCCGGCAATGGCACAGGACGGCGGGTGTCGCGGTCGACATAGACGTGAATGAAATGGCCCTCGGCCGCAGCTTCCTCGCTATCCTGCGCGAATATACCCACTTCGTAGCGCACGCTCGATGTGCCAAGCTTCGCCACCCACATGCCCGCTTCGACAATCTGCGGAAACGACAGCGGCGCGAAGTAGCGGCATTGCGTTTCAACGACGAGGCCGATCATCGGCCCATGCTCGATATCGAGCAGGCCGCGCTCGACCAGCTCGGCATTCACGGCGCTGTCGAACCAGGAATAATAGACCACGTTGTTGACGTGACCGTAGACGTCATTGTCCGACCAGCGTGTGGGGATTGTGCGAAAGGCGCGGTAGGCACTGCGCGGACGGGCGGCATCGCGGCTCATGGCTTGGTCCTCACAGGGCGGCCTCATACATGCGCAGCGCATCATTGCGGTTGATGGGAAGCGGGTTGTTGATGAGCAGGCGTTCCTGCTTCATCGCCTCATCCGCCAGCAGGTCGAGCGAGTCCGCCCCCACACCGACATCGGCAAGTCGCGGGCTCAGGCCGGTCTGCGTGGTGATCGCTCGCAATGCCTCGACGAAACCCTGCGCCCGCGCCTGCGTGCCCAGCCCGGCGAGCGACGGATCGATCTCCAGCGCGAGTTCGGCGTACATTTCGCGTGCAGCCGGCATGTTGTGCGAGAGGACATGCGGCAGCATCAGCGCGTTGGACAGGCCGTGCGGCACATGGAAATGGCCGCCCAGCGGATATGCAAGTGCATGGACACCCGCACATGGCGCGTTGGCGAAGGCCACGCCCGCCAAATAGGAACCGCGCAGCATGGCATCGCGCGCTGCGAAATTATCCGGCTCGTCACAAGCGGTCGCGATATTGGCGCTGAGCAAGCGCAAGGCCTCTTTGGCGAGCGCATCGGAAATCGGGTTCTTGAGCCGCCTGGTGGTGAAGGCCTCTATCGCATGGACCATCGCATCGATGCCGGTGGCGGCGGTGACATGGCGCGGCAGGCCGATTGTCAGGCTGGCATCGAGCACCGCCCAGGTTGCATAGAGCGCAGGCGCGACAATGCCTTTTTTGCTCGTCTCGCCCACGGTCAGAATGCTGATCGGTGTCGCTTCAGAGCCAGTTCCGGCAGTCGTCGGCACGAGCACCAGTGGCAACCCCTGCCCTTGCGCGACATCAACGCCATAGATCTCGCCGATTTCTTCACCCGTGCCGAGCAGGTAGGCAACGGCCTTGGCGACATCCATCGGACTGCCACCGCCAAAGCCGATCACGCTGGTCGCGCCGATCGCACGCCCTAGCGCCACTGCATCGAGCACACTTTGCTCGGTGGGGTCCTCCCGGACATCGTCGAACACGGCCACGTCGCATTTCGAGAGGCCTTCAAGCGCGGCATCGGCGAGACCGAGAGCGCGCAAGTTTGCGTCGGTCACGAACAGCACCGGGCCATCGGGCAGCAGGCGCGCCAGATCGGCGTTTACCCCCTCGCCGGAGACGACACGCGGGCCGGGATCAAATGTGAAAGTGTTGCTCACAAGCGATGCTGTGCCGAAGCGCAGCGCGCTCCGCAAGCCAGCGTGATTGGCGATAAGGAAAAATGTCCCAAGTGGCGCGAGTGACGGGACTCGAACCCGCGACCCTCGGCGTGACAGGCCGATACTCTAACCAACTGAGCTACACCCGCGCATCTAAGCGGCTCTAGCGCCTCTTGGGAGCCGCGCATCTAGTGGAGGGCCGAAAGGCTGTCAACACACGTCGCACGGCTTTTTGAACTGTTTTTGCGTGGCGGCGATTAACCGGCCAGAATGGTGGCCGGAGCCTCGATCTTTTTCTTCACTTCCTGCACGAATGCCGCAGCATCATAGCCATCGACAACGCGGTGATCGCAGCTGATCGAAATGTTCATGAGCTTGCGCTTCTCGACTCGCTCTACCCCGTCCGGTCCGGTCACGAACATTGGCCGCTCGACGATGCGATTCGGTCCGATGATGGCAACTTCCGGGCGGTTGATGACGGGCGTGGTTGCAACGCCGCCAAGCGGGCCAAGCGACGTGACGGTGAGCGTCGAGCCCGAAAGTTCTTCCGACTTCGCGCTGCCGCTGCGCGCTGCTTCTGCGAGGCGACCGATTTCGTTGGCAAGCTGCCAGAGATTCTTGGCCTGCGCATCGCGAATGACCGGGACCATCAAACCGTTGTCAGTCATCGTTGCCATGCCAAGGTGCACACTGCCGTGCCGGGTCACGACCTTGGCTTCGTCATCGAAGCGGGCGTTGATCATCGGGAAATCGGGCAATGTCTTGCAGATCGCGCTGATCAGCAGGGGAAGCATGGTAAGCTTTGGCTTGTCGCCCTTGTTGGCATTGAGCTGTGTGCGGGTATTCTCCAGCTCTGTAACGTCGCATTCCTCCACATAGGTGAAATGCGGGATGTTGCGCTTGGCCGCAGCCATGTTCTCGGCAATCCGCTTGCGCAGGCCGATGACCTTGATCTGTTCGTCGGCACGCGCAGGGGCAGAACCGGAGTAACCACCCGAATAGGAAATGAAGCTGTCAAGGTCAGCGTGGCGAATGCGACCATCCTCGTGCGGCTTCACCTGTGCGAGGTCGATTCCCAGTTCCTTGGCGCGTTTGCGCACGGCCGGGGTGGCAAGGACCTTGCTGCTCGAAACAGCAGGGTCGGGCGCGGGAGTGGGTGCCGGTTCTGGAGCGGCCTTCGCAGCATCCACCTGGTCGCTTGCGTCGGGCGTCTCTACCTCAATGCGCTTTTCGACTTCAGGAGCCTTGGGTGCCGGCGCCTCGTCCTCATCCGCCGTTTCGGCTTCATCGGGAACTTCGCCTTCGACCTCGACCACGATCAGCGGTGCGCCGATGGCGACCATGTCACCGACTTCGCCCGCAACCTCGAGAATCGTGCCCGTCACCGGGCTTTCGAGCGGCATGGTGGCCTTGTCGGTCATCATGTCGACGAATTCCTCGTCTTCCTCGATCCGGTCGCCGACCTTCTTGTACCAGTTGACGATCTCCGCCTCGGTGATGCCTTCGCCAATGTCGGGCATGGGGAATGTATACTTGGCCATAGCGTTACTCGCTCAGGATCTTGTCGATGGCCTCGCCAATGCGGACTGGGCCTGGAAAATAAGCCCATTCGAGGCTGTGCGGATAGGGCGTGTCGAAACCGGTCACGCGTTCGACCGGGGCTTCGAGATGATAGAAACAACGTTCGGTGACGAGCGCGGAAAGCTCTGCACCGAAGCCCGAAGTGCGGGTTGCTTCGTGAATGATGAGACAGCGACCCGTGCGCTCCACCGAGGCTTCGATCGCTTCGATATCGAGCGGGACGAGCGTGCGCAGGTCAAGAATTTCAGCCTCCACGCCCTTCGCTTCGCACACCGCCTGCGCCACATGGACCATCGTGCCATAGGCGAGGATCGTCAGCGCATCGCCTTCGGTGACCTTGCGCGCCTTGCCCAGCGGTATTTTGTAATAACCCTCAGGCACCTGCGCATCGTTGCGGCCCTTCCAGTTCTTGGCGGGCTTGTCGTAATAGCCGTCGAACGGACCGTTATAGATGCGCTTGGGTTCGAAGAAGATCACCGGATCATTGTCTTCGATGCAGCTGATCAGCAGCCCCTTGGCGTCGTAGGGCGTTGCCGGAATAACCGTTTTCAGGCCCGATACGTGGGTGAAAATCGCTTCGGGGCTTTGCGAGTGTGTTTGCCCGCCGAAAATGCCACCGCCAAACGGGCTGCGCACGGTCATTGGCGCGATGAATTCACCAGCCGAGCGATAGCGCAGCCGCGCAGCTTCGCTGATCAGCTGGTCGAGGCCCGGATAAATGTAGTCGGCAAACTGGATTTCGGGCACCGGGCGTAGGCCATAAGCCCCCATTCCCACCGCGACGCCAATGATGCCGCATTCGGAAATCGGCGTATCGAACACGCGCGTCTTGCCGTATTTCTCCTGCAAGCCCGCCGTGCAGCGAAACACGCCGCCGAAATAGCCGATATCCTCGCCCAGCAAGGTCACATCGGAATCGCGGTCGAGCATGACATCGAGAGCAGAATTGATCGCCTCGATCATGTTCATGTGCCTGGCTTCGCCAGCCTCGCCTGCAGGGGCGGTGTTTTCCATTATCTCGCTCATTCCGCCGGCCCCTCTGGCCATTTGATCTTGCGCTCGCGGATTGCCTGGTCAGCCTGTTCTTCGAGATGCTAAGGCAGTTCCTCGAACACGTCTTCGAACATCGTGTGGAACGGATGGTGCAGGCCGTGACCGAGAATGCCATTCTTTTCAGCGGCTTTCTGCGCATCCTTCACCATCTGGTCGAGCTCGGCATCCTGTGCTTCCTGTTGCTCCTCTGACCATTCGCCCAGAGCGATCAGGTGGTTCTTCAACCGGTTGACCGGGTCGCCGAGCGGCCACTCCTCACGCTCTTCGGCAGACCGATAGGCTGTCGGATCGTCCGATGTGGAATGACCCTCGGCACGGTAAGTGAAATGCTCGATCAGGGTGGGTCCGCCATTGGAACGCGCTCGGTCCGCTGCCCAGCGCTCTGCGGCATACACCGCGAGGGGATCGTTACCGTCCACTCGCAGTCCGGCAATGCCATAGCCGATGGCGCGCGCAGCAAAGGTTGCCCGCTCACCGCCGGCAAAGCCGGAGAAGCTGGAGATTGCCCACTGGTTGTTGATGACGTTAAAAATGACCGGCGCGTTGTAAACCGTCGCGAAAGTCAGGGCGGAGTGGAAATCGCCCTCTGCGGTACTGCCCTCGCCGACCCAGGTCGCGGCAATGCGCGAATCGCCCTTGCTCGCGCTTGCCATCGCAAATCCTGTTGCCTGCGGAAGCTGCGTCGCCAGATTACCGCTGATGGTGAAGAAGCTAAGGCGCTTCGAACAATACATGATCGGCAATTGCCGACCTTTCAGCTTGTCCGCCTTGTTCGAATAGATCTGGTTGATCATCTCGACCGGCTCGTATCCGCGGGCAATCAGGCAGCCCTGCTGGCGATAGCTGGGGAAGATCATGTCATCGGCAGCCAGTGCGTGCGTGGCGCAGACGCTGGTCGCCTCTTCGCCGGTACACTTCATGTAGAAGCTGGTCTTGCCCTGCCGTTGGGCGCGATACATGCGATTGTCGAATGCGCGAACCAGCGCCATCTCGCGCAACATGGTGCGCATCGTGTCAGCGCTGAGGCGCGGGTCCCAGGGGCCGTGAGCCCTGTTATCGTCGCCAAGCACACGAATCAGGTCGTCGCACAGCGGATAAGTCGCTTTAGCTTCGCACGCCTCGTCTGGACGCGGTTGCGCACCCGGTTCCGAGATGTCGAGATGGCTGAAATCGACCGCATCACCGGGCCGATAGTGCGGTTCGGGCACGTGCAGTTCGAGCTGCGGACGGTTACGCCCTTTCTCGTCCTTGGCTGAAGCCATGCTGCTCTCCCGGTCTGTCGTGCGTTGCGGAATATTATTACTTCCGCTCGGAATTATATTAGTTTCGCCTGTAACCGTCAATCGCTTGCGGATTTACACGGCAACGGCTGCCTTGAGCGCCCCCTGCGGATCGTAATCAAGCACCTGGAAATCTTCGAAACGGTAGTCGAATATCGTGTCGGGACGCCTCGTTAATTCAAGCCGCGGCGCGCCTGCAGGTTCCCGCTCGAGCTGGGCTTCGACCAATTCCGTGTGGTTGAGGTAGAGGTGGGTATCGCCACCGCTCCACACCAGTTCACCGGGTTGTAGGTCGGTTTGCGCGGCCATCATGCGGCTCAGCAAGGCAGCTCCGAACAGGTTAAACGGGAGTCCAAGCGCGACGTCGCAGCTCCGCTGATACAGCAGACAGTTGAGCCGCGCGTCGGCGCCCTCCCCCGCGACATGGAACTGATAGGTCTTGTGGCACGGCGGCAGGGCCATCCGATCCAGTTCCGCCACGTTCCAGCCTTCGATGATGTGGCGGCGGCTACCCGGATTGGTTCTCAGGCTCTCGACAACCTGCGCCACCTGGTTGATGCCGGGACTTTTCTGGTACTTGCCATCCGGCCCGTATTCATAAGTCGGCCAATTGACCCACTGCTTGCCATAAACCGGCCCGAGATCGCCCCAGTTGCGGGCAAAGGCTGCGTCCTCGACAATCCGTGCTTCGAAATCATCCTGCGAGATATCCTCGCCGGTCGCCTGTCGGTACTTCTTGAGCGGCCAGTCCGACCAGATGCGTACACCCTGCCGAAGCAGTGGCCGGATATTGGTCTCACCCGTCAGGAACCACAGCATCTCGCGCGCTGCTGCCTTCCAGTAGACGCGCTTTGTCGTGAGCAAGGGAACCCGGTCATCGGAAAGGTCGAAGCGCAGCATCGTGCCGAACACCGAACGCGTACCGACGCCGGTACGGTCCATACGCTCGTCACCATGCTCCCAGATGTGGCGCATCAGATCGAGATATTGCCATTCCTGGTGGCGCGCGGAATCACTCATCCGGTCCTGCTATCACCGCCCGTCCGGGGGCGCCAGTGGCATGGCTTGCCCGGTGGCGAACGCTCTGTTAGCGCGCCGAGGCACTCGGCAAAGGGCGATAGCGGGAATGACTGACAATTACAGCGGCGTCGCGGTCGTGGTCTGCTCGCTCCCGCGAAGTGGCACGCATTTCCTGATCGACATCCTGCGCCTGAATTATCGCGAGTTTTCATGGCGCCCGAAGGTCTGGCAAAGTTCCGAAACGCTCTATTACAATCTCGACCGTATCCAGCCCGAACAGTCCGACTGGTCGCCCGCCAGCATCGCTCGCCGCAATTTCATCGTGAAGACGCATGAATTGCCTTTTGAAAGCGGGTTACAAAAGCATTTGCGCGCAGTGGCAGGTAAACGGCGAGTCGAGATCGTCACTCCCGTCCGTCCGCTGGCCGACCAGATGGCGAGCTATCGCCGCTATTCCGCTCCCGACGTACCGGCCGCTGAAATCGCCGGTAGCGACGACCGCTATTACGACGATGGCCGCAGCGTCAGCGAGGTCATCACACAGTTCTATGAGGCGGCGATAGGTCGATACACGCTGGTCGATGTCGTGGGCGGAGCGAAAGATCCTGAGCCGATGCTGGATGCAATCGGCAAGACTCTCGGCCTCACTCGCAATCCTGGCCCGGCGCGCCTGCCGCCCCGGCGCACATCTAGCGACTGGCGCGGAGAACTGAAATCGCGCCTGACAGGACGGCCGTCGAGCGAGTTGATCGTCACCCACGGCGGCGTCACCACCACGAAAGAGCCTGTCGTGATTACCGATCCAGCATTGCTGGAGATTGACCGCAAGCTGGCCGAGGCCTGTATTTTTTAGTCGCTGTGATACGCACGATACCATTCGACAAATTGCGGCACGCCTTCATCGATTGACGTGGTCGGCTGGTAACCCAGGTCGCGCTGAATTGCCTCTATATCGGCGTAAGTGCGCGTCACGTCACCCTTCTGCATCGGCTGCCAGTCGATCTCGGCCTTCTTGCCGCATGCCGTTTCCAGCAATTCGATCACACGGGTCAGCTTTTCAGAACGGTTGTTGCCGATGTTGTAGAGCGCATGCGGCTTCGCCGATCCGCCCGCCTTGACCAGACCGTTATCAGCCGGAGGGTGATCAAGCGCGGCGACCACACCGCTGATAATGTCATCGATAAAGGTGAAATCGCGCCACATCTCTCCCTTGTTGAACACCGGTATCGGATCTCCGCGAAGGATTTTGCCGGTGAATATCCACATCGCCATGTCGGGTCTCCCCCACGGACCGTAGACGGTGAAAAACCGCAGGCCTGTGAGCGGGATGCGATAGAGATGCGCATAGCTTTCACTCAGCATCTCGTCGGCGCGCTTGGTTGCGGCGTATAGGCTGACGGGATGGTCGGCGCGGTCGTCCACGCTGAACGGAAGCTTTTCGTTTCCGCCATAGACCGAGCTGGAACTGGCGTAGACCATATGCGCCACACCGCGGTGCCGCGCGATTTCCAGCATGTTGGCATGGCCGACCAGGTTGGACTGGATATAGGCCGCCGGATTTTCCAGCGAATATCGCACCCCCGCCTGCGCTCCTAAATGAACGATGGCATCGAACTTCTCGTCATCGAGTGCAGCCTTGAGCGCATTCATGTCGGCAAAGTCGAGCTGGTGGAAGGTAAATTCCCCGCCCTGCTGGCGCACACGGTCGATCCGTGCGTACTTGAGCGCCGGGTCGTAATAGTCGTTGCAGTTGTCGATCCCGATGACAGCGTCGCCACGCGCAAGCAGGCGCTCTGCCAAAGCTGCACCTATGAAACCAGCTGCACCCGTTATCAGAACCTTCATCGAAATCCCGTTCCTGTCTTCCCGCTCTGGTTGCGTGATGGCAGCGCGACCCGGCATCCGCAATGGCATCACGGCGGTTTGGACCGGCTGATTTCAGTAGCAGCTTCGACAGGCTTGCAAGAGGCAGGCACGGTCCGTATAGGGCCGCCTCTGCCTCGCGGAGCCAAAAGCTCCGTACGGTTCCGGTCGGGGAGTAGCTCAGCCTGGTAGAGCACTGTCTTCGGGAGGCAGGGGCCGGAGGTTCGAATCCTCTCTCCCCGACCATTTTATTGTTTATTTTATAAATCAAAAGCTTGTGAGCATGTAATCACTCACTGTGGGACAGCTTTGTGAGGCAACAACTTCGTGCGTTGCGCTCGGCTGGCACCCGGTGTCGTGCAAAGGGCCCATCAGAACGTCCCAAACTGGGGTAGCTAGCGGGCATGGACAAACGCTCGCGCACCCGCAATAATTTCCTTACAAGCAGTTCAACGGCAATATCGCTGGTCTCGCGACTCTGTCTTTCTTCAGCATTACGGTTGAGAAACGGCAAAGTTTTGCAACAACGGTGGCGCTGAAGGTCATTGTGGGAACGCATTAGAGCGCATACTCGTTCTTTCATTTGGCTAGCAAAGAGGATGTGTCATGGCACTCGAACTCATCGCCAAGAAGGACGGGCCTTATATCGTCGCCGGAGACTTGGCGCAGCTTGAGCTGCGCGATGGTGATGGCAATCTCTACGACCTTGCCGACAAGACGCGCGTTTTCCTCTGTCGATGTGGTGCCTCGACGACGAAGCCGTTTTGCGACGGCCAGCACTCGAAGATCGGATTCAAGGCGGCCGATGCAGTGGTGAACAGCCAGAAGTAACTTCGTCAGAGCTGGGCGGCGGCCCACCCAGACTGCAGCACAATTATGCACATGGTTATCAGGATCAACGAGCCTATCGTCCAGAAGGTCGCGCGGACCTCGTGAACCTGAGCGCTAGCATAGGCGAGGAAATGCAGCACACGTGAGACAACATAGCCAAATAGCAACCATTGTGCGAGCGCAAGCGAGGGATCGGTCACCACGAACAGTAAGCCGATCACGAGGAAGAATGGTAGGTTTTCCAAGTGGTTCTGCATGATACGGCGATAGCGTTCAACCGGTTCATTCGGAGCGGTCTGGTCTGGCACAGGATTGGGATTTAGCGGTGTCTTTTTCAGGTCCTCCGGTGCGCGAAAACCGCCCTTGAAGCGCATCATCTGGATTACCGTAAGCCAAGCCGTGGCAATCCCAAGCAAGATCATAAGCGCTGCCGAGACTGCAAAGGTGGCGAAGACCGGATTTGCGAAGCTCAACCTGTCCACTGCCAACTCCCCAATTCAACGGGGAGGATGCTCTCAATTCAGCCTATTCGCAATGGTAGCGTTATCGGAAGGTTGCGAACCCCTTACGACCACTGCCCGCCTTTGTCTTATCACCCGCGTAATAGCTGCGGTAGGTAGCCAGTCGGGAAAAACTGCTATTCATTTCCTTTCTGTGTGCGGTTCGAGATATGCGAGCAGATTGGCGAGATCGTTTTCTTCGAATACGAAAGGTGGAATTTCGGTCTTATGGCCGATCTGAACTCCACGCTCACACGACGCATCCACCGCCCATTCCAGCAAACGCTGGGCCGCATGTCGAAGGCTAGGGAAGTTCGGATTGGGTGGAAAGCGCACGGCAAAATGTGCAATCCGAGCTCATGAGCCATCCGGTAATCCTTTCCAAAAGCGATCGTGCCGGATATTCTGAATGGTCTGACGCCGTAGAAACGGCAAGCTCCGGTTGCATAAGACATTGAAGTCAATCGATTCGATTTGAAATTGTTTGTTTCAATAACCTACAACTAAGAAACATATATTGAATGTAGTCATATGTTTCGTATCGTCCGCCCTAGTATCGTCTCATTCCAGTATTAAAAGAAATGTCGTTGACTGCGCACTCCAGACGCATGTCGACGTGATCGACCTAGGTCAAACTCGCCAAGTAGGGGGTTGCGCGAGGCGTGCTTTACATTGTGGTCGGTTATCTTTTGTAAGAAAGGATGACCTGATGAGAAGACGTTTATTTATTTCGTACGCATTCACTGCCTTAGGATTTTCACTCTCGGCGCCGCTTTCCGCTCAGGATGGTTACCAAGAAGAGGGGGACATTCTCGTTCAGCCAACCGGAACGGGTTATGCCGCTACCCTCGGACAGGAACTCGATCGCCAACTTAATCGCATTCCCTACGGTAACGGCATCAACCGATCAGGAGTGGTTCGGGTGCGGTTCGTAGCCAATGCAAATGGAAGGCCTGAGCAAATCAACTTACTTGGAGACTCTGGTAATGTCAGAATGGATCACGCAGCCATGGTTGCTGTGCGTCGCCTCGACAACCTTGGATCGCCTCCATCGGCACACGCAGGCGGGCAAACTGTCTTAGTAAGCATTATTTTCGCGACAGATCGAAGCGCCGCGCTCCAACTCGCTGAACGCGTGACCGATGAGAACGCGGAAATGACCGCCTCAGGAGAACTCGACCCTAATATCCTTGCGTTTACGACGGTTACAGGAACTCGTTCCTAGGTTTATCAGGACGAGTTCGACGATACGCTGCACGACGACGGGGATGTTCTCGCGGCAAAAGCGATGAGTTGCATCCTCATCGCTTTCTCACTTCGCGGGAGTGCGGGTGCGGCATCATGGCTACAAGGCGGTGTTCGGAGCTTCGACGGTCGGCCACGTGGTCGCCAGATGTCGCCCCAAACAACTGCTGGACATCGCCGCCGTGGCGCACGGCTTCGTGCAGCAAGCAGACCTGCATTCCCGCTACGCAAACTGCCGGGCCAACGCGGCACCACAAGGGGCGGCGGCGGGACTGACAAGCGTATGGCTTGCCTACAACCCGCCGCACGCCCCTTGTAATCGATCCGCAACATCGCCATTGGAGAGCCGCGGCAGGCCACATAGCGGACATCCATGAAATTGACCCATCCCTTCCACGCTGAAGACGGTGACGACAAGCTGCATGAAGAATGCGGCGTGTTCGGCATTATCGGCGGTGATGATGCCGCCGCGACCACCGCGCTTGGCCTCCATGCCCTGCAGCATCGCGGGCAGGAAGCTGTCGGTATTTCGAGCTTCGATGGTACCGAATTCTTTACGCGCCGCGCGCTGGGTCATGTCGCCGACAATTTCTCTACCGCCGAATCACTAGCCGAACTGCCCGGTCACATGGCGGGCGGGCACGTGCGTTATTCAACCACCGGCGGATCGGGCCTGCGCAATGTCCAACCGCTCTACGCCGATCTTGCCAGCGGCGGCTTTTCGGTCGCGCATAATGGCAATATTTCGAACGCCAGCGCTTTGCGGCAGGAACTGGTTGAAAAGGGTGCGATCTTCCAGTCCACTTCGGATACGGAAGTCATCATCCACCTTGTCGCCACCAGCCGCTATCCCACCATGCTCGACAAGCTGGTAGATGCGTTGCGGCTGGTCGAAGGTGCCTATGCGCTGATCGTGATGACTCCGCGCGGCATGGCCGCCTGCCGCGATCCGCTGGGCATTCGTCCACTTGTCATGGGCAAGCTTGGCGATGCGACCGTATTTGCCAGCGAGACAGTGGCGCTCGACGTTGTGGGCGCGGAATTCGTCCGCCAGGTCGACCCTGGCGAGATGATCGAAGTCGATTTCGACGGGACCGTCCGCACACACCGCCCGTTTGGCAATCCGTCACCGCGCCCGTGCATTTTCGAACATGTCTATTTCAGCCGACCCGACTCCATCTTCAACGAGCGGTCGGTCTACGAAAGCCGCAAAAACATCGGCATCGAACTGGCAAAGGAATCGCCGTGCGAGGCCGATCTGGTCGTGCCCGTGCCTGACAGCGGCGTGCCTGCCGCCATTGGATATGCGCAGGAAAGCGGCATTCCGTTCGAACTGGGCATCATCCGCTCGCATTATGTCGGGCGCACCTTCATCCAGCCAAGCGACGGGGCAAGACATGCCGGTGTAAAGCGCAAGCACAATGCAAACCGCTCCATCGTGGCGGGCAAGCGCATCGTACTGATCGACGATTCCATCGTGCGCGGCACGACCAGCATGAAGATCGTACAGATCATGCGCGATGCAGGTGCTGCCGAAGTGCATTTCCGCGTTGCCAGTCCGCCGACGGGCAATGGCTGCTATTACGGGGTCGACACTCCCGAACGCTCGAAGCTGCTCGCCGGTCGGATGGATCTTCCCGCCATGCGCGAATTCATCAAGGCTGACAGCCTTGCATTCGTTTCGATCGATGGGCTTTACCGCGCGGTGGGTCTTGCCGGGCGCAACAATGCTTCTCCGCAATATTGCGACGCATGTTTTACCGGTGAATATCCCACCCCGCTCACCGATCTGATCGCAAAGACACAGGGCCAGGCCCAGCTCAGCCTGCCTGTCAGCGAGGACGCCTGATGACCGACACTAACACCGACGACCGGCCGCTGGCCGGCAAGATCGCACTTGTCACCGGGGCGAGCCGCGGGATCGGCGCGGCCACCGCCGTATCACTCGCAGCGAAGGGCGCGCATGTCGTGCTTACCGCGCGCAAGGTACGCGACCTTGAAGCGGTCGAAGATCGCGTTCATGACGCCGGCGGCAGCGCCACGATTGCCCCGCTCGACCTGACTGATGGCGAATCCATCGGGCGACTGGCGCAGGCCATTGCGGAGCGGTGGGACAAGCTCGATTACCTCGTCATCAACGCGGCGCAATTGCCGACGCTGACGCCGGTCACGCAGATCGATGCCAAGCAGTTTAACCAGGCGCTGACGCTGAATGTACTGTCCACGCAGGCGCTGATCGCCGCATTCGACCCATTGCTGAAACGTGCTGAAAAGGGTCGCATCGTCGGGCTGACCAGTTCAGTCGGCAGTGATCCGAGGCCGTTCTGGGGCGCTTATGGCGCCACCAAGGCGGCATTCGAGAACCTACTGGAATGTCATGGAAAGGAAGTCGAGCGCATTTCCGAAATGCGCGTTGCGATCATCGATCCGGGTGCGACTCGCACCTCGATGCGCGAACGTGCCTACCCCGGCGAAGACCCGCAAACGGTCAAACCGCCAGAAGCGGTTGGTGATCGTATCGCCGCCCTGCTGGAGGAAGACTTCGCCAATCTCCACCGCGAAAGAGTGGAAATAACCGCTTAACCACGTCCGGCAAGCTACCAGTAAGCAATTCGCGTCAGATTGTGCCAAGCAAAGGCCGTAAGGCCTAACCCACCATAAACTCTCCGCCTGGAGCCTTGGCACCATGACCATGCAGAACACCGTAGGCCGCTACGATATAGCAGCACAGGAAGACCGCAGCGCACCGCGCATGCGAATCATGATTCCTGCGCAAATGCGGGCCTCGGGCGCGCGCTCTTTCCAGACGGTCGTGAACGACCTTTCGCTGTCGGGCTTTTCGGCAACGGCGGTTAACCGGATGCACCCCGGTTCGATTTGCTGGCTGACCCTGCCGGGTCTCGAATCCCTGCAGGCCGAGGTCGTCTGGTGGGAAAATGGCATGGCCGGTTGCGCCTTCGCAAACCTGCTCAGCCCCATCGTGCACGACAACATCGTTTCACGCTTCAAGGACCAAGGCTCGTTCAAGCCCTGATCGGTTCGCACCTAATCGGTATCCGGGAAAGGGCTCCGTTCGCGGAGCCCTTTTTCGTTCTGCGAAAGCTAGTCCCGCTCGATCGCCTTCGCCTTGCGGGTCGAGAACATGCCGGTCGTGTCGACGACGGCTTTGGACAGATAGCTGTCGCCTTCGAGGCGCTTGAACTGGCGGTGGCCGACAAGGAATGTAACGATATCGGCCGCCTCGCGCGCCTCGTCCGACGTGACCAGCCGGACATTGTCGTGGCCAGCCAGCGAGGCAGGTAGCGCGTCCAGATTGGGTTCCACCACCAGCACCTTCGCGCCTTCGATACCTGCAACAGCTTCGACGATCTCGAGTGCGGGGCTTTCGCGCACATCATCCACGTCAGGCTTGTAGGTGATGCCGTAGCAGGCGATTGTCGGGGACTTGAAGCGGTCTGCCAGGCCACGGATCGTCTCGACCACGCGGTTGGGCTTGTCGTCGTTCACCATGCGCGCCGTGCGGATCAGGCGGGCCTCATCGGGCGCGCTGGACACGATGAACCACGGATCGACCGCAATGCAATGGCCGCCCACCCCTGCACCCGGCATCAGTATGTTCACACGCGGATGCTGGTTAGCCAGCTCACGCACCTGCCAGACATCGGTGCCAAGCTTGTCGCAAATGATCGAAAGTTCATTTGCGAAAGCAATATTGACATCGCGATAGGCGTTCTCGGAAAGTTTGCAGAGCTCGGCAACGCGGCTGTCGGTGACGTAGCACGTTCCCATAACGAAGCTCTGGTAGAGCCGCGCTGCCTTGTTCGCGCAGTCCGTGGTCAATCCGCCGATGATGCGGTCGTTGGAAACGAGTTCGCGCAGCATCTGGCCCGGCAGGATGCGCTCGGGGCAATGGCACAGCGCGACATCGGCCTCGCGGTCTTCGTCGCGGTAGCGCGGGAAAGTGAGATCGGGGCGCTCCTCGGCAAAAATCTCACCAAGGCGCTCGGTAGAGCCAACCGGCGATGTCGATTCGAGAATGACGACATTGCCCTTCTCCAGCACCGGGGCAATCGTGCGCGCAGCCGCTTCGACATAGGCCATGTCCGGGCCTTCGTTCACCATTGGCGTAGGAACTGCGATGAGAAAGAATTCGGCAGGTTCGGGCGTGGTGGTGGCGCGCAGGCGACCTGTCTCTACCGATGCGGACAGCAGCATCTGCAGGTCAGGCTCCTGGAAATGGGCGCGTCCTGCGTTCACCGCCTCGACGACACTCTCGTTGACTTCAAGGCCGACGACTTCGTGCCCACGGCTCGCCAGCATGGCAGCGGTCGGCAGGCCGATATAGCCGAGCCCTACGGTGCAGACCTTCATCTTGCCTGATCCTTCGAATTCTGCGCTTTTTTCACGAACGCGGCGACCGAGGCTGCAATCTTCTGCGCAGCAGTGCCATCGCCATAGGGAAAGACCTTGCGCGCGCGGCGTTCGTAATGATCAGGTTCGGACAGGAGCCTCGTCGCTGCGGCAACGATCCCGTCGACATTGGTGCCGACAATCTGCGCGACGCCGGTGGCAACCGCCTCGGGCCGCTCGGTCACTTCACGCATCACCAGTACCGGCTTGCCCAGCGCAGGTGCTTCCTCCTGGATGCCGCCGCTATCGGTGAGCACCACATGCGCCGCCTGCATCAGCGCAACCATCTGCACGTAATCGACCGGCGGGATGAGGTGTATGGCGGAGGTATTGCCCAGCCGTTCTTCCACCACCTGCTTGACCTGCGGATTGAGGTGAACCGGATAGACGATCTGCGCATCGCCGCGCTTGGCGATTTCAACCAGCGCGTCACAAATGCGGCCGAAGCCACCGCCAAAGCTCTCCCGCCGATGGCCGGTGACAAGCACCAGCTTCTTCGACGGGTCGAGTGCCACGTCGATTGACGCAAGCTCATCGCCCTCCAGGCCCTTGGCAACGTGCAAAAGCGCATCGATGCCCGAATTCCCCGTGACCTCGATATGACGCGTGGTGTCGTGCTTGGCGGGGCGCTCAGCGCGCAGGTTCAGCACGGCCGTGCTTGTCGGAGCCCATAAGAGCTCTGCCATCGCATCGATCGAGATGCGGTTGTATTCTTCCGGCCAAGGCCGCTGGATGTCATGGCTGCGCAAACCTGCCTCGACATGCCCGATCGGAACGCGGACGTAGAAAGCCGCCATCGCCGCTGCCATGGCGGAAGTGGTGTCACCATGCACCATCACCAGTCCGGGATTGTGCTCGGCGATCAGGGCTTCCATTTCCTTGAGCACGCGGCAGGTAATGTCCCCGAGGGTCTGACCCGGGGTCATCAGGTCAAGATCAATGTCAGGCTTCTCGCCAAACACGGCGAAAACCTGGTCAAGCATCTGACGATGCTGGCCGGTCGTGACAACCTTCAGGTCCACTTCGGGCACCTGCCGCAAGGCGCGCACGACAGGCAGCATCTTGATCGCTTCCGGCCGGGTGCCGATCACGAGCAGAACTGGCGTCACCTGTTGCGCGCCGACGAGAGAGTTTGGGTTAAGTTCGACCACGCAGGGGCGCTACCACCTCAGCGTAAAAATAATGCTACCGCGCCGTTCACCTTATTGCGCCGCTGCACCCGCTCTGTTGCGGGCATCAACAGCAGCTTGCACGACTTCATAGAAGCGGTCGCGTTCGGCCTTTGCGCCGCCGTTACCCACGCCATCGGGCCAATTGGCGTTGCTGGCGATGACAAGGTTACGCGCAGGATCGATGAAAATGCCCTGACCGAACAACCCGCGCGCGGCATAGGCCTCGCCGGGGTAGGTCCACCATTGATAGCCATAGCCGACAGAGCGCCCGCCCGTTTCGTAAAGCGACTGAGTGGCTTCCTCGAACCATCCTTCAGGCACGACCTGCTTTTCACCGGCCACGCCGCCGCCCATCGCGAACAGGCCGAAGCGCGCCATGTCGCGCGTGCTGGCCTGGATGCAGCAGCCGGATATCTCGCTACCCGTATTGGAGAGAATCCATGTGGCATCCTGCTCCATCCCGAACGGTGCCCAGACCTTCTCGGATAAATAATCGGCAAGGTTCCTACCGGTTGCTTCGCGCACCAGCATACCGATCATGTTCGTCTCGCCAGTGTTGTATTGCCAGCGTGTCCCCGGCTCCGCGTCGCGCGGCAACTGGCGCATGTAATCGACCAGTGCATCGACGCCCTCCTCGCGCGAAACGTGCTCGCTGAAGCGCGCAATATCGCTCTGCGGATCGTCGTAATCCTCGCTCCACCTTATACCGCTGCTCATGGTCAGAAGCTGGCGGATAGTCACGCCATCGTAGGCTGAGCCTTCGAGGTCTGGCAGATATTGCGTTACCGGATCTTCCACGCTGCCAATAAAGCCATCAGCGATGGCAGCACCCAGCAGGGTCGAAGTCAGGCTCTTGGCGACCGAGAAGCTGGTCCATTTACCATCTGCGCTGAATCCGCTGTCATAACGCTCGAACACGACTTCGCCGTCCAGCACGATCACGGTGGCGGCGGAGTTCTGCGAATCGACGTATGCTTCCATGTCGAACTCGCCCAGGTCGAGCGGGTCGCCAGCGGGCAGCGGATAGGTCGCTTCGCCATCCGCGATTGTGCGCGACTGCGCCAGCGCAGGCAGCGCGTCCATCGCGCGGAAAGCTGCGTTGCGCGTTTCCTCGTCCCAGAACAGCACGTTGCGATCGGTTGGCATATTGGCGATCAGCCCGCGCTGGTCATCGTCGAGCGACATCCAGCCAATGCCGAGCGCGGCAGCGATCACCACTGCGATCCCGATCAACCATTTTTTCATGCGCGCTACCCTTTGTCTTTTACCAGGGTGACCTGACTAACGGTGATCCCGCCACCGCGAAAGCCGCCCTCGCAATACATCAGGTAAAACCGCCAGAGATCGCGGAATCTTCGGTCGAATCCCGGCGGAAGGCGCTGTTCATCCGCCGCCTGATCAAACTGCGCACGCCAAAGCCGGAGCGTTTCGGCGTAGTCGAGGGCAAAGTCCTCCTGCTCGGTCCACGCCAGACCGCGCGCTTCGGCTAGCGCACGAAATTCGCTGGTGCGGATCAGCAGGCCGCCGGGAAATACATAGGCCTGGATGAAGTCGGCGCTCTTGACATAGGCATCGAACAGATCGTCACGCATGGCGATGAACTGGATGGCAGCCCTGCCACCCGGTTTCAGGTTGCGCGCAATGCAATCCATGAAAGTGGCCCAGTATTCGCGGCCCAGCGCTTCGACCATTTCCACGCTGACGATGGCATCGAACTGGCCCGAAGTGTCGCGGTAATCCTGCTTCAGGAATTGAACGCCGGGATGATGTTCCCGCGCCCAGTCAAGCTGCTCGTCCGACAGGCTGATGGCATCGACCCTGCTACCCCCTTCTGCAAAATGCGCCGACAGCGCGCCCCAGCCGCAACCGATTTCGAGCAGGCTCTCAGGCGTGCCGACACGCTGTGCAAGTCGCTCCCACTTGCGATGCTGCCCTTCCTGCAATCCATCGCTGTCCAACTGGTAGGCAGATGAATAGCTCATCGTTGGATCGAGCCACGCGGCGTAGAAATCATTGCCGAGATCGTAATGCGCGTGAATGTTCTTTTCGGCTTGCGATTTGGTGTTTCGGTTGAGCGCGTGCAACGCCTTGGCAGCCCATCGCCACGGGCCTTTTGCCCGTGCCGTGTTGCCCATCGCATCCGCATTGGCGACGAACAGCGCGAACAATTGCACCGGATCGGGGCTGGACCACTCACCGGCCTCCCATGCCTGGTACAAGCCAACCGAGCCGTTGGTGGCAACGCGCAACAATCCGCGCCAGTCGTGCAGGGTGACTTCGCATTCGAAGCCCGGAGCACGTCCACCCAACGTGCAGCGCGTTCCGTCAGGCAGCTCGCCATGCAGCGTGCCGCTGGCAAGACCGCGATCGATCTGCTCGAGTAAGTGGGAGGCCGCCGGGGCAAATATGCGCGCCAGCAGGCCGGGTTCGGACCCATACCGCTGCCCACTGTCGAGCAGCACGCCACCCCTTGCCTCTTGCGCCTCCATCGGCCGCCTTATGGCGACACGCGCCCCTGCGGGCAAGGCGCTGTTTCTTGGGAAATGCAGTGGACGCTGCTAGCATTCAGCGAAGGGGAGAGCGCTTATGACAAATCCTTTGGTTCGCAAGATCGTGGCCAGCGTGGCCGGGATCATCATCGCTGGCATAGTCGTTGGCCTGGTGGAGATGCTGGGGCACATGGTTTTTCCACCCCCTGATGGAATTGATGTCACCGATCCGGCCGATCAAGCGCGGATGATGGAAGTTATCCCGACTGGCGCGAAGGTGGCGGTGATCGTCGCGTGGTTCCTCGGTTCGCTCGCTGGCGCCTGGGCGGCAATTCGCATAGCGGGCAATGCTGTGCCCGGCTGGATCGTGGCCGTGGTCATGATCGCGCTCAGCCTCGTCACAACCCAGATGTTTCCGCATCCGTTCTGGATGGTGCTTTCCGCGCTGGCGCTACCTATCGTCGCTGTCCTGGTCGCCAAGCGAATGCTGGCCGCGCGCCTTACTTCTTAGTCTCGCGATAGGCGTCCAACGCCCGTTCGCGGGCCTCCTTGTGGCCGATTATCTTGGATGGGTAATCAGCCGGCTTGCAGCCATACTCCTCCGGATCATGGATATGGCGGTCATCAAGGTCGGCCAGTTCGGGCACCCATTTGCGGATGTAATCGCTCGCATCGAATTTCTCGCTCTGGCTCAGCGGCGCCATGATGCGCACGAACATGTTGCTGTCCACGCCGGTGCCGCTGACCCATTGCCAATTGGTCGAATTGGAGCCGTAATCGGCATCGACAAGCGTATCCCAGAACCATTGCTCGCCATGCTTCCAATCGACCAGCAGATGCTTGATGAGGAAGCTGGCGGTGATCATCCGCACGCGGTTGTGCATCCAGCCTGTCGCCCAAAGTTCGCGCATCCCCGCATCGACAATCGGATAGCCTGTCTGGCCGCGCTGCCATGCCTGGAGATCATCCTCGATCAGGTGTCCACGGTTGGGATTGCGCCAGAAATTGCTGCCATAGCCATCGCGATAGGATTCCTCTCCGTAATCGGGGAATTGGCAGATTACGTTCTGCGCAAAATCGCGCCACACCAGCTCCTGCCGGAAGATCGTCGCACCTTCGCTGGAGTAGCGGCTCATCGCCTCCCACAGCATACGCGGCGACACTTCGCCGTGGTGCAAATGCGGGCTCATCCGGCTGGTGCCCGTTATCGACGGCAAATTGCGCTTATCGTCATATTCGGAGACGATATCGAGATAGTCTTCGAACGCCTCCATCGCTGCCGCCGTACCATGCTGGTCGCCCCAGAATTCGCGCATTCCGCCAGCCCAGTCGGGCTTGGTCGGAAGCAGGCCGAGTTCGGCAAGGTCATCGCTCTCAGGCCAGCTTTCCGGCGAGGTCAGGCTCGGCTCGGGCAAAATGTCGAAGCCATCGATGGCCGCAAATATCGCGTCCTTGAACGGCGTATAGATCTTGTAGGGGGTACCCGTTCCGGTCGTCACGGTACCCGGCGGCAACAGATAATTGCCATCGTGCAATTCGAGCGGAATCTCGTCCTTCAGCGCGCCTTGCGCCTTGCGCCACCACGGTTCGTAATGGCGAATGGCATGGACGCAGGACGCGCCGGTTTCTTCCACCAGTTCGGTCAGGATATCGATCACCTTCCCGCGTCGCAGGATCAACCGCGAATTGTGCCGCGCAAGGTCGCTTGAAAGACTTACCAGCGCGTGATGCAGCTTCCAGCGGCAGGCACCGCCCATCTTGCGATCGCCGGGTGTCTCGTCATCGAGGATGAAAACGGGGATGACCGGCCCAGCTTCTGCGGCGGCGGTAAAGGCGGCTTGATCGACCAGGCGCAAGTCGCGCCGCAGCCATACGATTTGTGGTTCGGACAATCGGCTTCCCCTTGGTGTTCGGGGATTCAGCGTATCAGCCGCCGCCGGGTTCCGAACATAGACCATTGGGCAGGATCACGTTGAAATTGCCCTGCTGCACCGGATGGTAGCGCGCATCGGACAGTCGCCAGGTTCCATCCTCCAGCCGATCGACCACCGGCGCACGCGACCAGAACAGGAAAGCCCGTG
The DNA here is from genome assembly GCF_037996805.1 of Erythrobacter alti. Classification (NCBI taxonomy): domain Bacteria; kingdom Pseudomonadati; phylum Pseudomonadota; class Alphaproteobacteria; order Sphingomonadales; family Erythrobacteraceae; genus Erythrobacter; species Erythrobacter alti. The sequence continues at coordinate 240,484 of NZ_JBBNAX010000005.1, forward strand.
CCTGATCGCTCGACTCGCGGGCAGCTTCCAAGTCGCAGGCAGAGATGGGCCGATTGCCCACCCTTTCGCCATCCTTGTAGAAAGTGCCATTGCCGCCAACGCCAATCGTTTCGCGCTGCCAGAACGCAAATGGCGGCGGCGAGCTTATTGTCTCGACAAACGAGCTGTCGAGTTGGCGATCATACTCCGAGAACGCGTAATTCGCGACAATATAGAGCCCCGCCAGCCCGAGCACATTGCGTGCCAGCCCTCTCCAGTCACCACCGCGCTTTTCGCGCCGGAACGCTAGCCACAGGCCGGTCGCCATCAGCGCCCACAGCCATCCATCGATGATGAACAGCGTGTCGCCGTAATACCATTCGCTGGAAAACGGCTCGAAAAAGCGAATGCCGTAGACGTTCAGCCAATCAAGCGCCGGATGGGTGAGCGCGCCGATGAAGGCTAGGCCATAGAGCCATCCGAAATGGACGGGCACCCTCCCCTCTGGTCGCTTGCCACGCGATGCCTGCCAGCGATCCCAGCCCCATAGCAATCCGGCCAGTATCAGTGGCAGCACCACAAGCGCCGGAGGTCCATGCGTAATACCGCGGCGAAAACCGAGGTGCTCGGTCCCTTCGAGCCAGAAGAAGCACGCGGCATCGATATCCGGCAGGTTCGCCCCGATGATGAGCGCAGGCATGGCGAGACCGGTTTTCTTCTTGAGGCCCGTCTGCCCTATCAGCGCGCCGACCAGCGAGTGGGTAAGATTGTCCATTGAGCTAGTCTGTCTCGCTTACGAAGTCTGGCCGGTCCCTATGCCCCAGTAACCATTGATAAGTCGTAAGATACTGCTGCGCGACGCTATCCCACGTGAACTTCCGTTCGACCAGCGCGCGTGCGCGGCGGGCGATCTCCGCCAATTCAGGGTCTTCGAGCCGGGTCCGCAGCACATTTGCCAGTTCAGCCGGATCGGTCGTCACGCGAATTGCGGCATCGTGGGCAAATCCCTCGGGCAGGTTGCAGGCATCGGTGATGAACGCAGGGGTGTCGTAGGCCCATGCCTCGAGCACTGCGATGGGCAATCCTTCGGAATGAGACGGCAGCACGAATGCGTCTGCCGTGCAAAGTGCTTCGTGCTTTTGTCCGCCATGCAAGGCGCCAGTGAATTCGACCTCTGCTGCATCGGGAAGCGCCTCTGCCTGGGCCTTGAGCGCGTCAGCATGGCCGCCATCATCCCAACCGGCGATGACCACGCGCCATCGCGCGACAAAATCCGGATCGTCCGTCGCAATCATGCCCCAAGCGGTGAGCAATTCGGACAAGCCCTTCTTGGGGTGCAACCGGCCAAGGAACAGCAGGGTCTTGCGACCCTTGCCGGTCGCGGGAGGACAAGGCGCTTGTGGCAAATCGATACCGTTCGGGATTTGCGCGACCGGGTTGGAAAATCCGGCAGCACGGATGGCCCTTGCTTCCGCTTCGGCCAGTGCGTGCAGGCACGCAGCACCACGCAGATTTGCGTTCTCGTAAAAGGCGCCAGCTAGCCTTTTCTTCCAACCCGAATTGGCAAGCGCCCACGGATCGAGCATTCCATGCGGTGAAATCACCACCGGCTTTCCGGTTCGCCTGCGCCAATTGTTCACGGCAATGGATGGTCCCTGCCAGATGCCGTGCTGATGCAGCAGGTCGTGGTCCCCCAGCCGCTTTGCCAGGCCGGGCGCATAGCCCAGCGATGGCGACCCTACCGGGTCGAGCAGCACTGGCGCAATGTCGCCCCATTCCGCCAGATCGGCCTCGGAATACTCATCACGCAAGGCATAGACTTTGACCTTGCAGCCTAGCGCCGCCAGCCCCTGAACTGCGCGGCGTAGGACGACGGAAACGCCCCCTGCCTTCCGCGACATGCTTGTGCAAACGAAGCCGATATCGAGCGGCTTGCTGTCGCTCACTCTAGTTCTCCCGCCAAGCCATCAGCGAAACAAAGGAATTGCGCATGGAGCGCGATTACAACCTTGCGTGACTGAAGCGCGACATCCGAGCGCAGTTGTTCAAGCAACTCTGTTGACCCGGTGCGTCCCTCTGCCACACCCCATTGGCTGTGCGGGCTGGTTGCTCTGACTTTTGGAAAATAGCGCAAATTCGAGCTTTCCGGGGATCGGCGACGTCTATGCCGCTGCGGGTTTCATGGCGCTTATCAATCGCGGCTCGTTCGCTCAAGTACGATAGAAAATGCAATCGCGGCGCAAGTTGCTTTCACCATGCATGGCGCATATGGCTGCGAAACCGCTATCGGCGCAATCTCGCAGCTATGAAACCTGTCCCCATTCCTCCGCCCAATATGGCGCACAAATCAAAGCGACTCTTGTGGTCGCTCGTATGGCTCGTGCTGTACCGGCCCAGCCCCGCCATGCTGCATGGGTGGCGCCGCTTCTTGCTGCGCTGTTTCGGAGCGCAAGTGCGCAGCGGAGCCCACCCCTATCCATCGGCAAAGGTTTGGGCTCCGTGGAACTTGGTGATGCTCGAAGACAGTTGCCTCGGACCCGAAAGCGACACCTACAACGTCGCGCAGGTTACGCTGCGCAAACGCGCGATCGTTAGCCAGAAATCCTATCTGTGCACCGCCAGCCATTCCACCGATGATGAGTTCGTGCTGGTGGGTGCGCCGATCGTGCTGGAAGAGAGCGCATGGGTGGCGACACGCGCGCTGGTCGGCCCCGGTGTGACAATCGGGCGCGGAGCAGTGCTTGCTGCCGGTGCGGTGACTGCAAAGGACATTCCACCCGGCATGATCTACGCCGGCAACCCCGCGCGCGAAGTGAGCGAAAGCGCGCTGGGACAGAGCGATGGAACAATCGTGCGGCAGGCGGACCGGTGAGCAGCCCGAGCATTACCGCGATAATCCTTACGAAGGACGAGGAGCAGCACCTGCGCCGCGCGCTCGGCTGCGTCATGCCGTATTGCCGCGAAGTGATCGTTGTCGACTCCGGTTCGACCGACGGGACGCAAGCGATCGCCCGCGAAATGGGCGCGCGTTGGGAGAGCAACGCCTGGGTCAATTACGCAACGCAGTTCAACCACGGCCTTGAGCTGGCTGGTGAGACTTCGGATTGGATCCTGCGCCTCGATGCGGACGAGATACTCGATACCGACTGGTATGCGCGATTTTCCGCGCTGGTGGCGCAGAAGCCGGACACCGCTGGCATCGCACTACGCCGGATGATGACCTTTCGCGGCAAGCCGATCCGCCACGGGCTTGCCCAGACCTGGCAGCTGCGCCTGTTTCGCGCTGGTCGCGGGCACTGCGAAGCGCGCTGGATGGACGAGCATATCGTAGTCGATGGCCCGGTCGAACAGCTCGGCGTGCAATTGCTCGACGATAATCTCAACGACTTGAAGTGGTGGACGCAAAAGCACATCGGTTACGCTGATCGCGAAGCGGTAGACCTGCTGCTCGGAGAAGAGCGCGCTGGTGATAAGGTCCATGGCGGAGCGATGACAGGTCAAGCCAAGGTCAAGCGATGGCTAAAGGACAATGTCTACGCCCGCCTGCCCATAGGCCTGCGCGCGCTGTTGTTCTTCATCCTGCGATATGTCTTCGCGCTCGGCTTCCTCGACGGATTGCGCGGTTTCCAGTTTCACGTGCTGCAAGGCTTCTGGTACCGGCTCTACACCGACATCCGGCTGGACGAGATCCGCAAGCTGCGTGCGGCGGAAAATCTGCCGCTCGAACAAGCGATTTTCCGCGTGACCGGGCATGAAGTTGCGCCCGCTCCAACCATCGAAACGGACAAGCCACATGGCGGATAAACCCGCACGCGGTTCGCTGATTTTCGTCAACCGCTATTTCTGGCCAGACCGCAGCGCCACTTCGCAAATCCTGACCGATGTCGCCTTCCATCTCGCTGGCAAGGGTTACAGCGTGAAGGTAGTGGCGAGCCGCCTGTCCTACGAAGGCGACGAAGGCCCCTACCTGGCGCAGGAAACGCATCATGGGGTCGCCATTCACCGGGTCGCGACACCAAGCTTCGGGCGCGGCAACATTGCCGGGCGAATTGCCGATTATCTGGGCTTCTACGTCACCGCATTCTTCAAGACGCTGGCGATCGCTAAGCGGGGCCATATTGTGGTGGCAAAGACCGATCCGCCGGTCCTGTCATGGCCCATCGGCCTAGCGGCAAGGCTGAGGGGCGCGAGGCGGGCCAACTGGTTGCAGGACCTCTATCCGGAAGTAGCCGAAGCCTTTGGCGTGCTTGGCAGCAATGCAATCTCGACCCGCATGGTACGCAGCCTTCGTGACCGGTCGCTGCGCAAGGCCGACCTGAACATCGCAATCGGCGATCGCATGGCCGATCTCCTGCGCCGGCAAGGCGTCGACGACCGCCGCATCTCTGTAATCCCGAACATGACCGATGACGAGGCGATCCGCCCCATTCCACCGACGGAAAATCCGTTGCGCACCGAGTGGGGGTTTGCCGAAAATGATCTGGTCGTCGGCTATTCGGGCAATCTGGGCCGCGCCCATGAGATCGAGACTCTCCTTGGTGCCGCGCAGCAATTGCAGGGCGAAGGCCGCACGGACATTTGCTTCCTGGTGATCGGAGGCGGTTTCCTGCGCGACAGGCTGGAGAGCGAGATCGCAGCCCGCGCGCTTACGAATTTCACTCTCAAGCCGTACCAGCCCCGCGACCAGTTGCACTTCTCGCTGACCGTGCCCGATGTCCATTGGGTGTCACTGTTGCCATCGCTCGAAGGACTGATCGTGCCAAGCAAGTTCTACGGCGCAGCAGCAAGCGGCCGGCCTGTGGTCTTCATCGGTAGCCGGACGGGTGAGCTTGGCGCGATCGTGCCCGAGCGTGATTGCGGGGCGGTCATTGAAGTCGGAGACTCGGCGGGACTGGCTGGATTGCTTCGCCGCTATTCCGGCGAAACCGATTTCCGGCTCCAGCAGGGGCGCAATGCCCGCGCATTGGTGGAAAGCGGCTTTAACCGTGCCGCCGTTTTCGCGAAGTGGGAAGAGTTCGCAGCACGTTTCCTGCAGAAAGTCTGAGCTTCGCTGCCGCTATTTCGCGCCGTGCCCGGTGAAAACGACCTGCACCGTACGCGCGAGAATCAGGAAATCGAGCCAGTACGAGAAATTCTTGATGTAATAGAAATCGTACTGAAGCTTGTCGTCAATATCGGAAAGCCCGGTCACATGGCCCTGGTTGACCTGCGCCCATCCGGTGATGCCGGGGCGCACGATGTGGCGATAATCGTAAAATGGAATTTCTTCCTGATACCAGCGTGACAGCTCGATTGCTTCGGGCCGCGGACCGATCCAGCTCATCTGCCCAAGCAGGATATTGAACATTTGCGGCAGTTCATCGATGCGGGTCTGGCGCAGGAAACGGCCGAACTTCGTGACGCGCGGATCTTCCTTTCCGGTCATTGCCTTGCGACGGCGCGCTTCCTCGGTGTCCACTTCAGTGTCCAGGCGCATCGTGCGGAATTTCAGGACGCGAAAGGTCTCACCGCGATAGCCGATACGGTGTTGTCGGAAGAATACGGGACCGGGCGAATCGATTTTGAGCAGGAAAGCCACGATAGCCAGTGGCAAAATCAGGAGCGGCAAGAGAAGAACGACCAGCGCGATGTCCATTACGCGCTTGAAACGCACGAATGACATGCTTGGCAGGAGCGAACCGAAACTGTTTTCCGAGAGATGCTCCACCCGGATCTTCCCCGTCGCCGCCTCGTAGACCTGCTTGTAATGAAAAACGGGAATGCCCTGCAGTGCGGCGTTGGCGAGCAAACGCTCCCAATGATCGCCAAGGTCTGCGTGAAGGTCGGCGACCAATATGGCGCCGCGATGGTTCGGAAGCATGGGTTCGGAAAGCGGGCGAGACTGGATGCCCGCCTTCAGCAGCCGTTTGATGCGGCCGCCCGGCACCGTGTAAAAGATGTTCTGGTCGGACCGGGTCGCTATGATCATCAACAGCACGTAAACCGCAAGGGATGCGGCGAAATTCATTCCGAACACGGGAATTGAGTATTGCAGACGCAGGGCAAGGATACCCATGGCGACAACGCCGAAACTCATGATGAAGGTAGGGATCACCGACCCTAGCTGCTTGACGCCAGGGTAGATGTTCACGCGCCGGGCAAACAGTATCCCGCCGATGCTGGCGATGATCGTTCCGATCACGGAATTTTGCACCGGCCCTGATGTGAACAGCGCAAGCCGGCTCCCGAATACCAACAGTGTTGGCAGCAAAGAGCCCAGCACAAGGCACAAGACAACCTGCAGACCAAAAGAGCGATAAAGGCTCCGGCCATCCTGGATCAACTCGTTTGGCGCCGCCATTAGCATCGCGTTGTGCTTATAACCTCATGGTATTATTCACGAAAAGCGCCATTGTGCAGACGCGAACAAAGAAGCCCTACGCCTCAAATCCTGTAACTGCAAGCCACGCGGATTGCGGAATAGCAATGGATGTTCGCGGTCAGAACCGTGGCGCATCGCCTATCGCAGTATAAATGTTGGGCGTTTACAACGCCTGTCAGGCGTCCACGGTCCAGGTCTGACCTTTGGCCAAAAGAGCAGCCAAATCAGGTTGTTTGCCCTCGCTCGCCAGCTTGCGCTCTGCAGCAACGGCGTCCTCGAACGTGGGCCGGGGATCGTCATAAAGCACGCCAAGCGCCATCGGGAATCGCCCGAACGGCATTTCGACGAGCATGTGCGCGATAGAGCGGTTGGTGACATCGTGCACGATCACACCCGCCGCCTGCCAATCGCCGTCGATCACATCGACAACTTCGAGCGACAGTTTCTCACGGTTCAGCGTGATGCCCTTGGACTCCTTGGCAAACAACATTGGCTTGCCGTTCTCCAGCCACAGCTGGCGGTCCTCCGCTCCCTTGGGTGCGGCGAAGTCATTGAAAACATCCTTGTTATAAACGATGCAATTCTGGAAAATCTCGATGAAGGCTGCGCCCTTGTGCGCGTGGGCGGCCTTGAGCACGTCGGGCAAATTTTTCGATACATCGAAGCCGCGTCCCACAAAGCGCGCACCCGATCCCAGCGCAAAGGCAGCGGGACGCGCCGGGTGGTCATAGCTGCCGACTGGCGTCGAGGGCGAGCGCGTGCCTTCGCGGCTGGTAGGCGACGCCTGACCCTTGGTGAGGCCGTAGATCTCGTTGTTAAACAACATGATCTGCATATTCACATTACGACGCAGCACATGCATCAGATGATTGCCGCCAATCGACAGTCCGTCGCCATCGCCTGTCACCAGCCAGACGTCGAGATCGGGATTGGCGAGCTTCACCCCTGTCGCCACCGCCGGTGCGCGGCCGTGGATGGTGTGGAAGCCATAGCTCTCGATGTAATAGGGGAAGCGGCTCGAGCAGCCGATGCCGCTGATGAAGCAGGTGTTTGCCGGGTCTGAACCAAGCTGCGGCAAGGTGCGCTGCACCGCCTTCAGGATCGCATAGTCTCCGCAACCCGGGCACCAGCGAACTTCCTGGTCTGTTTCCCAATCCTTCAGCGTAGTTTCAATTGTGACAGGAGCGTTCATTGCTCATCTCCTTCCGGACCTGTGTTCGGACTGGGTAACTGATCGTCGTTGACTGGAACCTGACCGCCTTCATTGTCCGGAATTCCGTCAAAGAACTTGCCAATCTCTTCCTCGATCTCCGCGATGGCAAAGGGCTGGCCGCTGGTCTTGGTGAGCGGCTGCACGTCGATCAGGAACTGGTCGCGCAGCACGGTCTTGAACTGGCCGGTGTTCATCTCGGGCATCAGCACATGGTCGAACTTGCGCAGCAGATCGCCAAGGTTTCCCGGTAGCGGCCAGATGTGGCGAACGTGGATGTGACTGACTGACAGACCCTTGTCCCGGGCCCGCGTCACGGCCTGATGGATCGGGCCATATGTACTGCCCCAACCCACGACGGCGAGCGTCCCGCTGTCCTCACCAAGACAAACGTCCTGATCGGGAATATCGACACCGAGCACCTTGTCGCGGCGTATCTCGGTCATCAACTGGTGGTTGTCGGGCGAATAGTCGATGTGACCGGTGTCCGCCGCCTTCTCGATTCCGCCAATGCGGTGCATCATGCCGGGGGTGCCGGGCTTGATCCACGGACGCGCGCCGCGCTCGTTACGCTTGTATGGCAGCAGTTCTTCGCCGCGCGGCTCGGTCAGGAATTGAGCGGGGAACGCCTCGAAATCATCCGGATCGGGCACCATCCACGGCTCGCTGGCATTGGCAATATAGCCGTCGGTCAACAGCATGACCGGCGTCATATACTGAACCGCGATGCGGCAAGCCTCGATTGCACACTCGAAGGCATCACCCGGACTGCGCGCAGCAATTACCGGCATGGGCGCGTCACCGTTGCGGCCATAGACAGCCTGGTAAAGATCGCTCTGCTCGGTCTTGGTCGGCAGGCCAGTCGACGGTCCACCACGCTGCGAATTGACGATCACCAGCGGCAGCTCGGTCATGATGCCAAGGCCCATCGCTTCGCCCTTGAGCGCGATACCCGGACCCGAGGACGAGGTTACACCCAGCGAACCGGCATAGCTCGCACCGATGGCGGCACAGATCGCGGCGATTTCGTCTTCCGCCTGGAAAGTGGTGACGCCGAATTCTTTCAACTTGGCGAGATGGTGCAGGATCGCACTGGCTGGCGTGATCGGATAGCCGCCGAAGAACATCGGCAAATCGAGCAGTCGTGCGCCGGCCACAAGTCCGAGCGAAACCGCTTCAGCCCCTGTTACGGTGCGGTAAAGCCCCGGTGCGCTCGGCACCGGATCGAGATGGACCTGCTTCAGCGGAGCCGCCAGTTCGGCCGTCTCGCCATAGGCATGGCCGGCATCGAGCGCCGCAATATTGGCGTTGGCGATATCCGGCTTGTTCTTGAACTTGGCGCGGAGCCAGTCATGCAGCGGGGCGCGCGGACGGTCGAACATCCACAGCGCCAGGCCCAGAGTCCACATGTTCTTGGACCGCAGCGCCTCTTTCTTGCCCAAACCAAAAGGCTTCACAGCCTCCAGCGTCATCTCCGAAATATCGAGCTTGAGCGTGTCGAACATTGCCAGCGTATCGTCGTCGAGCGGGCTGGTGTCGTACTTCGCCTTGTCGAGATTGCGCTTGGTGAATTCGCCGGTGTCGATAATCACCAGCCCGCCTGGCTTGAGCGCCGGCAGGTTCACCTTGAGCGCCGCCGGGTTCATCGCCACCAGCACATCCGGAGCGTCACCGGCGGTGTCGACCTGTCGCGCACCGAAATTGATCTGGAATGCCGAAACACCAAACAGCGTGCCTTGCGGAGCGCGAATCTCAGCGGGAAAATCGGGGAAAGTCGCCAGGTCATTACCGGCCAGCGCGGTGGAGAGCGTGAACTGACCGCCGGTCAACTGCATACCGTCGCCGCTATCACCGGCGAAGCGCACAGTGATCGCTTCCTGATTGGAAAGGTCTGACCGCGTCTGGGCCGTTTGGGTTGCCATAAATCTACTTCCTGCCGCGCCCGTATTGTCGCTTTGTCATGGGCCTGCGACCTAGGTCCCCGATGCGCATGAAACAATCAAGTTTTTCTGTCACCCTAGCAATAGCTGGCTTTCACCCATCCACCACTGCGGCTACATCGCGCACATGACCAGACCAGACCGCGATCTTTACCGCCCCTGCGTGGGCACAATGCTCATCAACGCCGACGCGCAAGCCTTCGTTGGCAAGCGGATCGACAACAAGGAAGGCGACTGGTGGCAGATGCCACAAGGCGGAGTCGATCCGGGTGAAGATTTGGACAAGGCCATGCTGCGAGAGCTGGGCGAAGAAACCGGCGCGCATGCCAAGCACATCTCCATTCTACACCGGATGGAAGAAGAATTATATTATGATCTACCACCTGAATTGCAGGGCAAGCTTTGGGGCGGGAAGTTCAAGGGGCAACGGCAGGTCTGGTATCTCGCCCGCTTTACCGGTGCGGACAGCGACATCGACCTGAAAGCGCACAAACATCCCGAATTCTGCGACTGGAAATGGGTGGCGCCCAGCTTGCTGCCCGAACTGATCGTGCCGTTCAAAAAGCCGATTTATGAAACTGTGGTGACGGCTTTCAAGTCTTACCTAAGCCGGTAGGACGCTCAGTTCTGCGTCACATCGTCTTCGGGTGAAACCACCTCGGCGGTCATCACTGGCGGTCCTGCCTGGATTGCGGCGGCCAATTCCACAGTTTCCGCGCAGCTATCGCCGCACATGCTTTGCAGGATGGCAAGATTTTCTCGTGCCGCGCTCAGCGCGCCTTTTTCGACCAGTGCCTCGCCCTCTCCCGAAATTGCTGCGAGGTTCTGCGGATCGCGCTCGCGCGCCTCGCGGTAATAGCGGATCGCTTTTCCCTGCAGTCCGTCGGCCCGCGCAGCTTCGGCCAGCGCGATGTAAACAGCATTGTAGCCCGGATCGACTACCAGCGCAGCCTCGAACGCGTCGATAGCAGCCTGAGTTTCACCCGCAGCGAGTTGCGCCTGCCCCTCGGCCATCAGCGCTTCTGCACGCGGATCGGGCGGAGTGACGCTTGCATGGCCGACACTGGCGCTCACGGCGACCAGGAGTGAAAGGGCAGCAGCGGCAGGACCGAAACGCATGAGAATTTCCTTCATACTGGACAGTTTGGAGGCAGATGGGGTGTCCATGAGACGTGGGTTAACACGGCTTACCTAGACGTGCGATGAAAAACCCGTCCGTCCCGTGGCTCGCCGGAGAAAGCCGGATACCGTCGCCATGCGCTGTCCCGAGCGGCAAATCGGGTGTTGCGGGCTGCCAATCGGAGTTGCGCGACAGGAAGTCTGCGATCTGTCCCTTGCCCTCTTCGTCGAGCAGCGAGCAGGTGACATAGGTGATCACTCCGCCCGGTTTCACCAACGTCGCGGCCAAGTCCAGAAGCCGGGATTGCAGCGCAACCAGCCGCTCCAGTTCCTTGGGAGAGAGACGCCAGCGCGCTTCCGGATTGCGACGCCAGGTGCCCGTTCCCGAACACGGCGCATCGACCAGTACGTGATCCGCCTTGCCCTGCCACTCGGCAAGAGCTTCTGCCTCGCGGCCGGGGTCGAGCAGGATCGTCTGCGCGACCTTCGCCCCTGCACGTTCGGCACGAGGTTCAAGCTGCGAGAGGCGGCGCTTATCCGTATCGGCAGCAACCAGCGTGCCCTCGTTCGCCATGGCAGCGGCCAGAGCAATGGTCTTGCCGCCCGCGCCTGCACACAGGTCGATCACCGTGTCGCCCGGCTGCGCGCCGACCGACAGGCAAGCCAGCTGGCTGCCTGCATCCTGCACTTCTATCGCGCCGGACTTGTAAGCGTCCCAATCCTCAACCCGCGTACCGGTAGCAATGCGCAGCGCGCCCGGAACCGCGAGTTGCTCTGCCTCGACCGGCAGCGTGAGATCGTCGCGAGTGGCCTTGAGCGCGCTGACCCGCACATCCAGAGGCGCGCGGCTGAGAAGCGATTGCGCCTCGTCCTGACCGACACTCGACGCAATGAGGCGATTTTCCAGCCATTCGGGCGCGATCCCGCCTGCGGCAACCGACTCGTCTTCGGTAATCGGTGCAGGTCCGTAGCCCTCGCCGGTGAAAAGCTCGCGCAACCCTTCCTGCTCATCCGCCAGACCCAGCATCGCAGCACGACCGCTCGACGGGACAGGCCCGCAGGCGCGGATCGCGTCGTAAACCAGCTCGCGAATGGCGCGCTTGTCCTTGGAGCCTGCGAAACGGTGGTCCTTGAACCATTGCGCCACCAGCCGGTCGGCTGGCGGTCCCTGATTGCGCGCCGCTTCGATAATGCCGTCGAGAATCTCGATTGCCGCCTGAACCCGTGCCGCGGGTGTCATCGCGTAGGGTAATTCGGAGCTTCGCGGGTGATGCTCACATCGTGGACATGGCTTTCAGAAAGCCCCGCATTGGTGATGCGGATGAACTGGCCGCGCTCCTTGAGATCGGCGATCGTTGCGCTGCCGGTATAGCCCATCGCCGCCTTCACGCCGCCGACAAGCTGGTGGACCACATCGCGTGCAGGCCCTTTGTACGGCACCTGCCCTTCGATGCCCTCGGGCACCAGCTTCATCGAATCCTTGATGTCCTGCTGGAAATACCGGTCCGCACTGCCGCGCGCCATCGCGCTGACACTGCCCATGCCGCGGTATGCCTTGTAGGCACGGCCCTGGTAGAGGAATGTCTCGCCCGGAGCTTCCTCGGTGCCCGCCAGAAGGCTGCCGATCATCACGGTTGAAGCGCCCGCTGCCAATGCCTTGGCTGCATCGCCAGATGTGCGAAGCCCGCCATCGGCAATGATCGGCATGTCGCCCGCTGCGCTTGCGGCATCCATGATTGCTGTAAGCTGCGGGACGCCGACACCGGCAACGATGCGCGTGGTGCAGATGCTGCCCGGTCCGATGCCGACCTTCACCGCATCCGCGCCTGCATCGGCGAGCGCCTTGGTCGCTTCGGCCGTCGCAACATTGCCGGCGACGATCTGGACATGGTTGGAGAGCTTCTTCGCCCGGCTCACGGCTTCGGCAACGGCCTTGTTATGGCCATGGGCCGTATCTATGATGATGACATCGCACTCGGCATCGACCAGTGCTTCGGTCCGTTCGAACCCCTTGTCGCCCACCGTGGTCGCCGCGGCGACACGAAGACGCCCGCCGGTGTCCTTGGTCGCATCGGGGTTGAGGACCGCCTTCTCGATATCCTTGACCGTGATCAGGCCGACACATTTGTGATTGCTATCGACGACCAGCAGCTTTTCTATGCGGCGCTGGTGGAGGATCTTGCGCGCCTGTTCCTGTGTCACCCCTTCGGAAACGGTGGCGAGGTTCTCGCTTGTCATCAATTCGCGCACCGGCTGGCGCGGATTGTCGGCGAAGCGCACGTCGCGGTTGGTGAGGATGCCGCAAAGTTTGCCATCGGGCGCTGTCACCGGAATGCCGCTGATATTGTGCTGGTCCATCAGCGCCTGCGCATCGCCCAGCGTGGCGTCTGGCGTGATGGTGATCGGGTTGACGACCATGCCGCTTTCAAAGCGCTTCACCCTGCGCACCGCCGCGCACTGTTCCTCGGTGGTAAGATTGCGGTGAAGCACGCCGATGCCGCCCATCTGTGCCATGACAATGGCCATTTCGCTTTCGGTGACGGTGTCCATCGCCGCCGAGAGGACAGGAATATTGAGCGCAATATCGCGCGTCAGTTGCGTCTTGGTGCTGGCCTGGGACGGCAGGATGTCGCTCTCTGCCGGCTTGAGCAGGACGTCATCAAAGGTAAGGCCGGTTACGATTTCCATGGGTGCCACTTCTGTCTGTGCGGGATGATTCGTGGCGGCCCATGTAAACGCACTGTGTGACAGGCGCTAGGGGGTGGAGGGGCTTAAAGGCCGGTCGGCGGAAATTGGGAGGGACGTGCACCTTGAGCAGTCGGCCTCTAGATCACTGCTTCCGGTCGGTTAGTGGACACTTGCGGTCCTGATGAAACCGGTAATCCTATGCTGCAATTCGCGATGCTTCGCGGAAGGTAATGAGCCTTCGTTCCCCTTCATCCCAAAGTGCGAGACGCAAGGCTTTCAAGGACTTCAGCGCGGTGAACCGGTTCAGGTCGCGCAATGGGGGATGCTTCTCCAACACTTCGGGCAAGCGGTAGAAAGGTATGCGGCTTGCCAGATGATGGACATGATGAATGCCGATATTGCCGGTAAACCAGCGCAATATCGGCGGCAGGTCGAGATGCGAACTCCCGTGTAAGGCGGCATCATGGAATGACCAATCGCTTTCCTCATTCCAATGCGTTTCCGGAAATTGATGCTGGATGTAGAACAACCACACACCCATCGATGCGGCGGTCAGCAGGATGGGGAAGAATACCAAGGCTGTGATGCCGATCCCCACGAGATAGATCGGCAATGCAAGAATCAGTGCTGTCACCAAATTGGTCGCAATTGCACTTATCCAATAAATCGGTCCCTCCTTCATCAGGCCGATCGGGAGCCGGTGGCGCAGAAGAAAAAGATAAGCAGGGCCTAGGCCGAGGAGAACCAGAGGATGGCGGTACAGGCGGTAGAGGAGCCGCTGCAGTCCCGTGCGTTGCCGATATTCGCGCACTGTCAGAGTGTCGACGTCACCAAAGCCTCGCGCGTCCAGATTACCCGTAGCGGCATGATGCAACGCATGTGAACGTCGCCAGCAGTCATAAGGCGTCATCGTGAGTACGCCCAGCGCCCTACCGAACCAGTCATTGCCCGACCGGCCACGCAGGAAAGCTCCGTGTCCGCAATCATGCTGGATGATGAAGAGCCGGAGCAGGAAGAGCCCCGCAAGCGGCGTCAACAACAGCGCCAGGAGGTAGCCCGCCTGGACCGCAGCGGTGATAGCGGCGAACAAAGCGAGGAACGGAATCAGCGTTACAGCCAATTCCCAAACGCTTCGCCCGCGTCGCGGATCGCGAAATGCAGCCAAGGTGCGCGTTAGCTCACGCGGATCAAGCGATGCGGAATCTGTATTATCGGGGACACTCACGGTCGGTGCCCTAATTGCCGCCACAGGCATTGTCACGCAAGTTCGAGAATTGTTCGCGATCCGAAACGCAGATTTCGGGTTAACGCTGGAGGGAGGTCCGAATCCAGATTCATCGCTGACTACTCCGCAGTCCACCCGCCATCGATACTCCAGTTCGCGCCAGTCACGTTGCCCGCTTCCTCGCGGCACAGGAACGCGGCGAGCGCGCCGACTTCCTCGACCTGGACGAACCGCTTGGTCGGCTGTTTGGCGAGCAGCACGTCGTTGATGACCTGCTCCTCGGTCAGCCCGCGCGCTTTCATCGTATCGGGAATCTGGCCCTCGATCAGCGGAGTCCAGACATAGCCGGGGCTGATGCAATTCGCTGTCACGCCTGATTGCGCCAGTTCCAGCGCGACCGTTTTGGTGAAGCCATCCACGCCGTGCTTGCTGGCGTTGTAGGCGCTCTTGAACGGGCTGGCGGTCTTCGAATGGGCGCTGGCGGTGTTGATGATGCGGCCCCAGCCCTTTTCCTTCATGGCGGGCACCGCGAGGCGCGTCGTGTGGAATACCGCCGTCAGGTTGAGCGCAATGATCTGGTCCCACTTTTCGAGGGGGAAATCCTCAACTGGGCTGACGTGCTGCATTCCGGCATTGTTGACGAGGATATCGAGTGGGCCAGCCTCGGCCATCATCGCCTCGATCTCACCCGCATCCATCAGGTTCGCGCCCGAATGCGTCGCGCCGATTTCCTCGCAGATCGCGGCAATCTCTCCTGCATCGCCAAAGCCGTTGATAACCACGCTCGCACCCTCGGCCGCGAGAGCCTTTGCGATTGCGAGGCCGATGCCAGATGTTGAGCCGGTGACGAGTGCGCGCTTGCCTTCGAGGAACATTTGCTTCTCCATGGGATTAGAATTTGCAACGGTCCTAATGGCGTTGCACCACGGGTCCAGCAAAAAGATGGCCCGATGATGTGACAGGGCGCGGGGAGATATTCTATGAGGCTTAATCCGTTCAACACCGGCAATATCAAGGTCCGCTCCAGCGGCGGCGGACGCGGCAGGGCCGCTGGCGGCATCGGCTGCGGAACGGTGGTAATCGCGGCGTTGGGCTATTTCATCTTCGGTGCCGATCCGATGCAGACCATCGGCATGGTCGAGGGCGTGCAACAGCAATCCGGCTCCGTTACGCAGGGTAGCCAGGATGAGCAGGCGATTTGCACCTCCAGCGAATACGCGACAGAAGCCTGCAACGGGCTGCAATCGCTCAATGCGACCTGGGCGACGCTGTTCCAGGAGCAAGGTATAGGCGGCTTCGAAACGCCTTATCTCGACCTGCCAACTGCTAATGCGTGGCGCACCGCTTGTGGCACCGGGCAAAGCGCGATGGGTCCATTTTACTGCCCCGGCGACCAGACGATCTACATCGACGTAGCCTTCTACGACCAGCTTGCCCGGATGGCAGGCAATGGCGGAGATTTTGCGCGCTATTATGTGCTTGCCCACGAATATGCGCACCATGTGCAGACGATCACCGGCCTGTCGGGCCAGGTGCGCAGCTTGCAGCAACAAAATCCCCGCCGCGCCAACCAGCTCAACGTGATGATGGAATTGCACGCCGACTGCTATGCCGGTGTCTGGGCAGGCCGGAATCGCAACCTCATCGAACCCGGCGATCTGGAAGAGGGTATGCAGGCCGCTGCCGCAATCGGCGACGACACACTCACCCAGGGCCGCGTCAGCAGCGACAACTTCACGCACGGCACAAGCCAGCAGCGCATGGCCGCTTTGCGGCTAGGCCTTCAGACTGGTGACGACACAAGGTGCGATGCGGAGATCCTGCAACCGGGCTGATACGAGAACTGACGAATTAGGGGGCAGCACCGAACGGTACCGCCCCCCATATTTTGCTGCGTGGTCAATCTTGCGTCAGGCGTTGGTACGCGATGCGTCTTCGTCGCAATCGTCCTCGGCGCCTTCCTCGATAACCGGACGACCGGTCAGTGGATGTACCATGGGATTGAAGCGTACCGCTTGCGCAATCGCACTTTCCGGCGCGAAGCTGAAACTCACATTTCGGCCATTCGCTCTCACGCGAGTAGCCTTCGGCGGAGCGGGCGGAGCAGGCGGCGTGAAGCGCATCGAGACGCGGCCGATTTCGGCACGCGACCGTTCCATTTCGGCAATCGCGCGCTCCAGCTCTCGCAAGATCTCACGGCGTGTCTCGGCGGGAATGCTGTCGTTGCCCTGGATGCTTGCAATGGCACTGCGCAGGCCAGCTGCCGCATGAGCCTGGATGGCGGTGTGGCAAATGACCATGGCCGTGCGCCCGTCCGATAACTCCTGCTGCGCGACAGTCTGGTCATCATCGCAGCGCACGTTGATATTGTGGCTGCCCTCTTCGCCTTCCTGGACGACAAAGACGTTCTGGCCCATCGCGGCCGCGCGGGCGCGGTGCCTGAGAGCGAGTTCGACACGGTTTTCGATCTCGCCTTCCATACCTTCAAGGCCGCGCTCCACCTCGGCCAGCATGGCCTCGATCTCGGCTTCGCTCATCGCGTGTTCGCCATCGGGACCACCACGACGGATCACGCGGCGAACGACGCGGCGTTCGCCATCCTCGTCCTCGACAGTGCGAACTATGACACGCTCACCGTCTTCGATTTCCTCGATGTCGATATCATGCTCGCCATCATGGTCGCCCTCGACATGACGTTCGATCCGTACGACGCGGTGCGCCTCGTCGGGATCGACCGACTCGATTGCAGGTGCATCGGCATCCTGTTGCTGCGCGGGTGGCTGGGCATAGGTGATCGATGCTGTGAGCGGCAGTGCAAGCGCCGTCGTGGTGATAGCAGCAATGCCGATACGGCGGCGGCGCGTGGAAATGTCAGTCAATGTGAGGCTCCTCAAACGGTGGATGATCGACTTCTCGCCGAGCACCGGACAGGCCATCGGAGCAGCCAGCGCGAGATGTTCGCCGGCAGCAAAGCCCGCGATAACCTCTGCATAAGCAGCCCTTTCCGACCGCGCACGGCCAGCGACAACGCGCGCATCGCATGCTGCCTCCTGATCCCTGCGCATTGCTCGCCAGCCCCACCAGGCGAGAGGATTGAACCAGTGCAAAGCCAACAGCGGCTGGGCCGCGATGTTGGCGAGAAGATCGTGGCCGCGGTGATGTTCCAGCTCATGCGCGATCGCCATGTCGCGCGCTTTCACATCGATCAGCGCCATGAAGCCTTCGGGCAGAGCGACGACCTTGTCGCGAATGCCGAAGGCGACCGGCGCACTGACTGCGGGAGTTTCGACAAGCCGCACCTTGCCAGCTTCGCCCATCGGGCGCGCATCGGCGAGCAGGTCGCGGCGCATTGTCACATATTCGCGTGTGCGCCAGCCGAGAAAAATCGCTGCGCCAAGCAGCCATAATGGAAACAGCAGGTCGGTAACGGTAACGCCGACTGCAGGAGCAGCAGCGGCAGCCGCTTCGCCCGCTGCAGCAGGCACTTCGGAGATTATGACCAACAGCGGCGCTGCAGTTGATGCAGCAGCTTCCGGGGCGGTGGCAGGCTCTGCCGGAGCCATCCATGCTGGCAATACGATCGGCGGCATCACCAGCCGCAACAGCGGCAGCGCCCACAGCGCGTAAGCCACTTGCGGGCCAAAATGCTGTGCGACCGTCCGCCGCATTACCAATACGATTGCGATCAAAAGCCCGGTGTAGATGAAAGTATCGACCATCCAGTCGGTCAGCGCGAAATTCGGAAGAAGCGATTGAAGACCGGTCATTTCTTCAACTCCTGCAACAGGCGCTCGATCTCGGCGATATCGTCAGCGGTCAGCGCTTCGTTTTCCGCAAGATGCGCGAACAGCGGAGCTGCCCGGCCTCCGAATAGCCGTTCGACAAGGCGCTTGCTTTCCGTGCCTACATAGTCGGATCGCTCGATCAGCGGGGAATAAAGGAATCGTCGACCGTCAGGCTCGGTGGCAAGCGCGCCCTTTTGTACGAGGCGCGAAAGCAGCGTCTTTACGGTCGGGATGGACCAGCCGCGCTCTTTGCAAACTGCATCACAGACATTGGCAGCACTTTGCGGGCTTTCGCGCCACAGCGCCTCCATGACGGCATATTCGGCATCACTGATGCGCTCTGCACCTGCTCCGCCTGCATTGGCACTTGTCTTCGCAGTCATCACGTCCTCCCCTGATGGACTACGCTGGATGGGCTACGATTACGTTTGTAATCTGAATGCTTGTTGAACGCAAGGCACCCTACACTATCTGTCCGCAAGTCACTAAAGGGTGATAATCGTCTGCAACTGTGTAACCGTGAGGGGTGATGGGTCGAAACCATGATCAGAAGAGCCCCTACGGCAGTTCGCTC
This sequence comes from Erythrobacter alti, assembly GCF_037996805.1. Classification (NCBI taxonomy): domain Bacteria; kingdom Pseudomonadati; phylum Pseudomonadota; class Alphaproteobacteria; order Sphingomonadales; family Erythrobacteraceae; genus Erythrobacter; species Erythrobacter alti. The sequence goes on from NZ_JBBNAX010000005.1 coordinate 259,365, forward strand.
GACAGCCTGATGGCTGCTGCGCAGGCCGGGGATCGCAAGGCGTATCGGCAATTTCTTGCCGAGGCTTCCGACCGGATTCGCGCCATGCTGGTGCGCAAGACCGGGGGTGACAGTGAATTGGAGGACGTATTGCAGGAATGCCTGATCGCATTGCATGAAAAGCGCCACACGCTCGATCCCGGGCGTCCGGTGGGGCCGTGGATGTATGCGATCGCCAATTACAAGCTGATCGACCAGTGGCGAAAGCGCGGGCGAAGCAGGCTGGTGCTGGATGACGAGGTCGATATGGACGTCGCGGCAGACAGCTTTGCGGGGATGGATATTGCCGCACTGCTGGGCGAATTGCCCGAGCCGCAGGCCGAAGCAATCCGCATGACGCATATCGAAGGCATGACCAATCGCGAGGCGAGCGAGAGCATCGGAATCGGCGTTTCCGCAATGAAGCTGCGGGTTCATCGCGGCATGTTACGGCTCAAGGAAATTGTGGACGAACAACAGAAATGACCAATATCAATACCGTTCTTGACCAGCTCGCAAGCGAAGGGGCCGCGCCGCAAACCGGCAGCACGTTGCGCTTCGCCGCGCCGCTGCTCGCCGTGCTTGCGTTGTGCGCAGTAGGCGTGGCGCTGGTGCTTGACGGAGCGTTTGCCAGCATGGCGCGTGACGGCATGGGGCCGATTGCCGTCAAATGGAGCTTTTCCGTCGCGCTGCTGACTCTGTGCGGAATTGCGCTGCTCGTACTTGGTAAACCTGGTCGTCCTTCGAAAGCCGCGATGGTCGCCATTTCTGTGCCCTTCGTGCCAATCCTTGCGCTGCTGGCTTTGGAACTCTCGATCGCTGGCCCGCTTTTTTACGGAGAGACCTGGCGCGAATGCCTCGCCGCGATGCTGGTGATGAGCCCGATTGCCTTTACCGGGGCGATCCTCGGCGCTCGCACGCTGGCCCCCACCAACCTGCGCCGTGCCGGGCTTGTCGCAGGACTGTTCGGCGGCGCGGTCGCGATGACAGCCTATGCACCCTTCTGTCCTGAACGCGGCATGGGTTACCTTGCGGTGTTCTACCTGCTTCCGATCCTCACCATGGCGGGCGTCGGCTGGGCGCTAGGGCCGCGATTGCTGCGCTGGTGAAGCGGGGCGCTTGGCGCTAAGCCACCGGGCCATGACTGCCAACCCTCGCTCAATCGGTTCGATCCGCCACTTGTCGGATTGCTACAATATCGCCGATTTCCGCGAGTTGGCGAAGCGCCGCCTGCCCTACCCCGTGTTCCATTACATCGACGGGGCTGCAGACGATGAAGTCACCTATGCGCGCAACACGGCGGCTTTCGAAAGTGTAGACCTTGTCCCGGATGTCCTCGCCGGTGCCGAGGATGTCGACACCTCCACCACCATCATGGGACGCAAAAGTGCATTGCCTCTCATGATGAGCCCAACCGCACTGCAACGCATCTTCCACTGGCAGGGCGAGCGGGCAACGGCTGCGGTTGCGGAGAAATTCGGGATCTGGTTCGGCATATCCAGCCTTTCGACCGTCAGTATCGAAGAAGTCGGTGAGCGCTGGTCCGGTCCCAAGATGCTGCAGTTCTACTACCACCGCGACAAGGCGCTGAACACTGCGCTGGTGGAACGGGCGAAGGCGGCCAGTTTCGATGCAATCGCGCTTACCGTGGACACGATAGTTTCGGGCAACCGCGAAAGGTGCAAGCGCAGCGGTTTCACCACCCCGCCCCGTATTACGCCGCGCAACTTGCTGTCGTATGCCGCGCATCCTGCATGGGCACTCAATTTCCTGTTCCGCGAAAAGTTCGACCTGCCCAACCTTTCCACCCATGTCGCGGCGGGAACCGGGAAGGCAGTATCGATACAGGACTATTTCAATTCCATGCTCGACCCCGGGCTCAACTGGAAGGCGGCGGAGCGATTGCGCAATGACTGGGGCGGAACCTTCTGTCTCAAAGGCATCATGTCGGTCGCCGATGCAAGGCGCGCCGCTGACATGGGCGCGGATGCGATCATGGTCTCGAACCATGGCGGGAGGCAGCTTGACGGCAGCAGGGCGCCATTCGACCAGCTCGACGAGATTGTGCAGGCGGTGGGCGACCGGGTCGAGGTCATCTGCGATGGCGGCATTCGGCGCGGCACTCACGTTCTGAAGGCGCTGGCGACCGGTGCCAAGGCCGCCAGCGGTGGACGTATGTATCTCTACGCGCTGGCGGCAGCGGGCGAAGCGGGTGTCGAGCGCGCGATGGGAATCATGCAGGACGAAATCCGCCGCGCCATGCAATTGATGGGCCGTAAGTCGATCTCCGAACTTTCTCGGAATGACCTGAGAACGCGCTGAAAACCGCAGATTTCTTGTAACCCGACACCTTTGATGGGCGAAGGAGTTTGTATGATCTGAGGAGAGAGACTGTGAAAAACGGCATAATCGCGGGACTGGTTGCCGGTCTGGTATTCGTAATCGTCGAAATGCTGCTCGTGCCCACCGTGGGCGGGGGAAGCGCCTTCGGGCCACCCCGCATGATCGCGGCCATAGCAATGGGGCCGGAAGTACTGCCTCCGCCTGCAACATTCGAACTCCCCATTTTCATCGTCGGAATGCTCGTGCATTTCGCGCTTTCGGCAATCCTGGGTCTCATCTTCGCCTTGATCACGGCACGAATGAAACTTTCACGAGCGTTGCTTATTGCCGCTGGTGCCGTTTTCGGCCTGATCGTCTATTTCGTGAATTTCTACGGATTTACGGCAGTATTTCCGTGGTTCGAAATGGCGCGCAACCCGATCTCGATTTTTGCCCATCTCGTCTTCGGTGTGGTGCTGGGCTGGTGGATTTCGCGCAAAAGCACAATCTTGACCTGATCAGCGTTGTCGAAAAGGACACGCCTCGCCCTGCTCGCCAAGCCAGATATCCGGCTTTCAGGTCTGGTCGACCAGGCGATGTATTCCGACTTTCGGAAACAGTTGGAAGCCGCCCCATCGGAAGGCCCGATAACAATTGCGATCACGACGCTTGGTGGCGATCCGGAAGTCGCGAGGACAATGGCGGACAATGTCCGGCTGCTGCGGGAGAATGACGACCGCGAAATGCTGTTTTTGGGGACGACCGCGAAATGCTGTTTTTGGGAAAGATGGCGGTCTATTCCGCGGGTGCCACCTTCATGGCGGGATTTCCTATTGAGGATCGCTATCTGACCAAGTCGACGCGGATCATGGTGCACGAGCGCTCGCTCACGAAAACCATCAACCTTGACGGCCCGCTGCGATCGCTTTCGGCCAAGCTGCAACAGACACTCCATGAAATCGAGCACTCCATCCTCATCGAGGAAGAGGGCTTTCACGCTATCGTCGAAGGGTCGAAAGTCGACTTCGAGGAAATGCGACGGCGCGCACCGGAAAACTGGTACATCCATTGCGAAGAAGCGAAGGAACTCGGGCTTATCGCCGATGTCATCTAGCTTGCGTTATGCGGTGCGGAATTGACCTTCGCGAAATTGGAGCCATGATTACTGTCATGTTGAGACACCTTGCCCTTGCCGTACTCCTCATCGCATCACCGGCCGTAGCTCAGGAACTGCCTGCGCCTGCGCCGGACGTGCACGATCATCATGCAACGACCAATGTCGTTCTGAAAACCATGATGGGCGAGATCGTGATCGCGCTGGAGATGGATCGCGCACCGATCACGGCTGCGAATTTCCTGCGTTATGTCGACGAGGATCGCTTCGATGGCATAGTATTCTACCGCGCCATGCCGCTCGACTGGGGTGAGCAGCCCAATGGCCTGATCCAGGGCGGTACGCAGTGGGACCCGGACCGCGTGCTGCCACAGATCGAGCACGAGCCGACAACACTCACCGGCCTCTCGCACACGCGCGGCGCGGTGAGCATGGCGATGGGCGAGCCGGGCACGGCGAACGGCGATTTTTCGATAATGCTCGGCAACCAGACCGGGCTCGACGCCAATCCGGACTCGGACAATCCCGTGTGGCAGACCGGCTATGCCGTCTTCGGCTATGTCATCGAGGGAATGGATGTGGTCGAGGCTATCCACGCTGCACCGGTTGATCCGGAGCTGGGTGAAGGCTGGATGCGCGGACAGATGCTGGCCGATCCGGTCGTGGTCGTCGAGGCACGGCGAGCCGAGACAGAATAGACACTACATTTCAATCCGGTTGCCGCTCTTGCAAACACTCGCTAACGCGCTCCCGCAATTCCGAATTGAAAAGGCATAGTCCGGCATGGCCGTAAACGATCCTGCGCAAAGCAACCATCCGAGCGTGAAGCATGATATACGCTGGGCCGGACGCTGGATTGTGCGCGGCGGCTATGGTGTCGCGGTCAATGCGGCCTCCATGGTCTATCCAAATTGGCGCCACCGCAACGATGTGAGCTGGCTGCTTATGGCCACCATGCCAAATAGCGGATCAACGGCTATTGCCAAGCTGCTCAACCATTCCACCCGAATTGTCGAACTGACGAACGCCGGAGAGGGGCAGTGGCTCCATCCGGCGATCTCGGCACCTGGCCGCCGCTGGGACCCTGATGCCAAGTTTGATCCCGACTGGCTCAAGCGCATCTGGCTTTCGCGCGTTCCTGCGAAGCCTTCGCCAAGTGTTGTCTTTGAGAAATCACCGCCAAACTTGTGTCGGATGAAAGCGATCTACGATGCCCTCGCTCCAATGGAACGGCGGGTCTTCTGTCTGACACGCGACCCGTTGGCTACCTGTGCGAGCTGGTTTACGCGTTACAAACTTGCGAATCTGATGCTCGGTTGGTGCCCCGAAAAGCGCGGTACAGTCAAAACCGAGGGCGACCATCTTCGACTGCTTGGCGAACTTTATGGTAAACGTGCAGGATATCTGATCGGCGCGCGGGATCTTGCCGGCTTTACGCTTTCCTATGAAGAGATTTGCGCTGAACCTGAACGCTTCATCAATGAGTTGCGCAACATGTTCCCTATCCTTTCCGATCTCGACGCCGACGCAGAGATCAAGGTGAAGGACTATGAGCCGATGAAGCTGAAAAATATGAACGATCGGCAGATCAGCAAGCTCACGCCCGATCAGGCCGATGCCATCCGCGAAGGCCTCGATGAATATCGCGCGGACGTTGAGGAATTGGGTTACAGCTTCTAGGCCCTGTTGGGGCGAGAACCGGGAACCGACATAGTGACACCGCTGCAAAACCTGCGTCGCAACTTCGGCAAAGTGCTGACGGGGACATTTCTGGTGTCCGGCCTCAATCTGGTCGCGCTCACACTGAACACCAACGCATTGGGACTGCTGATGTTTGGGCAACTGATGGTGATCCAGTCGGTCACCGAGTTGTTCAGCGGGATTTACAGCTTCAATACCTGGCAATCGCTCAGCAAGTTTGGGTCGGATGATCTGGAAGCGGGCAATCTGTCACGCCTCAGAAAACGATACCATTTCGCCCTATTGCTCGACTTGGGCGCGGCCATTCTCGCCGCATTGAGCGGTATCCTCGTTTTCCTCTTCTTTATCGAAACATTCGGGCTCGACCAATCGCTGGTCTCTCTCGGCATTTTCTACGCCATCAGCGCAGGCTTCCAGGTGCGCAGCGCCAGCCAGGGCATTTTCCGGCTTACCGAACGCTTTGAAATCCCGATCATGTTCAATGTGGCAGAAGCCTTTGTTCTGGCCGTTAACGCGGCGGTGCTATGGTGGATCGATGCGCCCTTCGCCTGGTATATCTATACAATTGCGATCGTCCACATCATCACAGCGGTAAGTGTTTCGATTTGCGGATTGGTTTTGGTCAATCGACTGGAAAGCGCGGCAGGACGCTCGGATGCACCTGACTTCAGCCGGCGAGAATTTCTCGGCTTTGCCGTCGCAGTGTCTGCGAACGGAACCATAGGCATCATGCTGCGCCGCGGTGAAGTGCTGATCGTTTCTGCACTTCTCGGGCCTGCCGCTGCGGGGCTGTTCGGAGTTGCATTCCGGGGGGCCTTCCTGCTCGCGCGCTTCGCCAATGCAGGAAAAATCTCCATCTATCCGGTGCTCGCCAAGCTAGTGAGCGCAGGTAACGTGGCCGAGGCGCGGCTAACCGTCTGGAAGGCATCAAGACCCGTCGCTGGAATCGCAGTGTTGATCTTCCTTGCCATGATACCCTTGGGCCGCCCGATCCTTGAATTCGTGTTCGGCGCGGAATTTGGCGCGGCACATCCCAACCTGCTGTGGTTGATGGCAGGCACGCTCACCAATGCCTGCCTTTTCGGCGCCATCCCACTTATCGAGCTGACCATTGGTGCATCGCGGACACTCATCTTCGCTTGCATCGCCTTTGTGGCATTCCTGCTTGCAGCCTTCGTCGGAATGAGCAATTTTGGCTTGATCGCTGCGGGCGTGGGCAGCACTGCATTCTTCTTCACGATGGCCGCTCTTGTGATATGGCAAATCCAGCGGATCAGGGCCGCGAACCTTACCATCGCGCCTTCACAGGATACGATCTGACCCACGGCGACCCGCCGCTTATGCCATGACCCAATCCCAAGGCCCTCTCCCCAATTTCTTCGTCGTTGGCACTGCCAAATGCGCGACGACAAGCCTCGCGCGCTTTTTCGAGCAGCATCCGGACGTGTGCTTCTGCCAAGCGCATGAACCCAACTTTTTCGCCTTTGATGCCAATTACGCGAAAGGGCTGGATTTCTACCGCAGTCGCTACAGCCACTATGACGGTGAGCGAGCTATAGGGGAAAAAAGCTGGCGCTATTCCTGTAGCGCCACCTACCCCGATGCGCTGGAGAGAATGCTGGCAGCCGTGCCGATGTTCAAGGCCATTTATGTCGTACGCGATCCATTGCCGCGCGCACTTTCAATGTGGCGCGAATTGCGCGACGGGGGACAGGATATCCTGCCGGCCGATCCTAATAAAGCCCTTCGCGAAGCCAATATCGTGACTGACTCCATGTTATACGACAGTCAGATTGGCCGATTTGAGGACGTGTTAGGGAAGGACAATGTGCTCATTGTGTTTTACGAGGACTTTCTTGACGATCCCCGCGGTTTTTACAGCCAAATTTGCGAGTTTCTCGAAATCGCGGGATTCTATCCTGAAGAGGATATCCATGCCAACAAGTCGGTAGCCCAGCGCAGCGACACGCGGCTGCTCAGCGCGATCCGCACTTCGGGACTCGCTGCTCCGCTGCGCAGGCTGGCTCCGGCACCCGTGCGCAAGCTGGTGCGCAATTTGCTCAAGCAACCGGTCGGGGAAATCGAAATTTCAGCCGAAACCCGCCGCATGTTTTTTGAGCGCGTTGGCCCGGATTGTGCGGCCCTTCTCGCCAGAACCGGGCGTGATCCGAACTTCTGGACTCTATCATGACACAGCAGGTCGAACCCAAGGTGCTCGTCGTTCAATTCGGATCGCGGCGACAGTACGACATGCCCATCGCGCTTGAGCGCGCAGGAATGCTCGCCGGTCTTTATACCGACCTGTGCGGCTCCGCGGGGATCGGGAAACTGGTCGCGCCAGTTGCGCGACTGTTGGGGGGGCGCTTCAAGAAGTTGGCAAAACGTGAATTGCCCGACGAAGTGGCCGCCAAGACCCGAACATTCCCGTCGTGGACCTGGGACATGGAGCAAGCCGCGCGAGAGCCATCAACCGCCGATCGCGCCCGCGCCTACATCGAGGCTCATGAAGCGGTCGGCGCGAAAATGCAGCAAGCAGGATTTGGCGACGCCAGCCATCTGCTGGTGATATTCATGGAAGCACAGGGGATGCTGAGCGCCGCCAAGCGCCAGGGCCTGACCACGATCTCGGACATGGTGATCGCTCTTTCAGCAGAGCGGATCGTCAGGGAAGAACGTCGCAAACACCCGGGGTGGGAAGCGGATGGCTATTTTTGGGGTGAAACCCTGACAGAGGAAGATCCATCGTTCCGGCCCAGCGCTGAAACGCTGGCAATGACAGATATTTTCCTGTGCCCTTCCACGTTCGTGCAGGACGACCTGATCGAGAATTTTGGTGTCCCGGCAAAGAAGACATTGTTGCTGCCCTACACGACCAACCCGATGTTTCTCGAGATCAAGCCGCAAACTCGAAAAGGGCAGGTTTTCTTCGCCGGAGAGCCGGGCTTGCGCAAGGGCATACACACGCTGGCGGAAGCTGCCCGGATACTGCGCGAGCGAGGGCGCGATTATGACTTCAGGATTGCTGGTCATGCCACCCAGACTGTGCTTGCCCGGCCGGAAGTGAGCGAGCTGACTTTCCTTGGCCGCATTCCCCACGACCGGATGCGCGAAGAACTGGCGAGCGCGGACGTTTTCGCATTTCCGAGTATTGCGGAAGGATCGGCTGGGGTGACTTACGAGGCCATGGGCGCGCGCGTACCGGTCGTCACGACAAAGGAATCGGGCAGTGTCGCGAGAGATGGGGTCGATGGGCTTATCGTTCCGCGCGGCGATCCTGCCGCACTGGCTGACGCAATCGAGAAGATCGTCGAAGACCGCGGCTTGCGCGAAGCCATGGCTGCATCGGCCCGCGAGAAAGCGCGAGAATATTCGTGGGATACCTTTGAAACACGATTGCCCAAGGCTTTGATGGATTTCGCGGTCCGAGAGGCTATAGAACCCCGGTGAACTACCTCCTGCTAGCTATTGCGCTGATTGTTGGCATCCGCGGGCTCCTGCAGCCGGCAGGTTACTTGCACGCACCGACGCTGATCGCGTTGATTTTTGCCGGTTGGTACGCGCCGCAATTGATCATCATCAGCAGTGATGTGTTCGTACCTCGTGACGCCCTGTTTAACCTCGGTCTCATGAGCGTGTTTTGCGTGCTTGCTTCACTGATCGGGTGGGAACTCGCAATTCGCCGGCAAACAGTAGCAGCCCTCTCGAACCACACCGCTCGACAGGAACTGAGTAATTCTAGCCTGGCTGTCTCCGTGGTCGCGCTGACGATATTTGCCGCTGCGGCCAATGTGCTGCTGAATCAGATGCGCGGAGACGTCGCTGATCTCACGCAATGGACAGGGCCTATCGTGATCGTCAATTTCTTTGCCCAGCTGCGAATACCAGCACTGGCGATGTCGGTCATGCTGGTCCTCCGCGAGCGCAATACGTTCACGATAAGCCTGATGGCAGTCAACATGTTGATCTGCCTGCCGGTCGCCTTTCTTCTTCTGCGCCGCACGGAAATGATCGAAATCGGTGTCGCAGTTGCCGGCGCTGCGTGGTTTGCGAGACGGATCAGGATTCCTCTACCCGGGATCATCGCAGCAATCATCGCATTCTCGATCGTCGTTTACGCAATCTCTCCGCTTCGGGCGACGCAGAAGCGGCTGGAATATGAGACAGGCGGAACAGTTTCTCTACTAAGTCCAATGTTGTGGCGGAACATTGAAGTAACCAATGCCGTGGCGACTGGTACCGGGAGTGCGTATGACATCCGAAATGCTACGTACATCGTCCAGTATATCGAGGATACCGGCGATCATTCATATGCAGGGGGGTTATGGAACACCTTCGTCCGGCAATACGTCCCGAGGCAATTTGTCGGTGATGGGGTAAAGCGCGATTTGATGGTCGGTAGCGGCCGAATCAATATCGAATATCTGGCTTCGCAATATAGCTTCTTCTACCAAACCGGCACCACACCGACCGGGCCGGGAGCGGCGTATCGCGACTTTTGGTATTTTGGTGCGTTCGTTTTTATGCTGATCTGTTACCTGCTCGGCACGCTGTACATGAAGGGCTTGAGGCGCGGCTTTTTCTGGCAAACGGCCTACTTGAGCATGCTGCCATTCGCGTTGACAGGGGTTACCCACGGGTACGAACGATTGTTCGTCAACTTGCCGCTCTACGCCGCGACTATCTGGGGTCTTTATATGCTGGCGCGCTGGAGTAATGCACGGCACATTCAGCAGCACCGCCGATTTGCCAATGTCACCGCTCGACAAGAAAGGCTTCGGCGCAATCGCGCCTTGAAGCCGGGTTTGTAGTAGCCCGATATGGCATCGTTGCTGACCGCTATTTCTGCAGGCTTCCAGAAGATTACGATGGCGCTGCGCTGGGCGTGGTACAATTTGCGGGTATTCGTCTGGCATAGCCCAGCACCTGCCGGAACGCGGTTCTACGGGCCAATCCAGTTCAGTCACTTGCCCTGTCGCATCGAGTTGGGACAAGATTGCGTATTGGGCGAGAACCTGCTGCTTGCCCCCGGTCGGAAAGCTGTCATCCAGATTGGTGACGAGACGACCATCAACCGGGGTAGCGTACTGGTCGCTTCGGAGCGCATAACGATCGGCAAGCGTGTGGCGATCGCTGAATATGTTTCGATCCGCGATCAGGAACACATTCACGTTCCCGGGAAGGGCGTGCGCGATCAAGGTTTCTCCATCGATCCGGTAGAGATCGGGGATTTCAGCTGGATCGGCCGGAACACCTACATCGGCCCGGGCACGAAAATCGGTCGTGATTGCATTGTCGGAGCCAACAGTGTCGTGCGCGGCGTATTCCCTGACGGCGTGCTGATTGCAGGTGCTCCGGCTGTCATAAAGAAGCACCTCACGACCGATGACCTGCCGAAGCGAAACGAAGCATCTCCCACTCAAGGAAGCTGAGATGCGTATCGCTGTTCTGACCCGCCAGATTGGCAATTATCATCATGCGCGTTTCACTGCGCTCGCTGAAGCCAGCTTGGATTTTGCGGTCGTATCGCTCGCCAACGAAGGCAATTTTGCAGGCTTCGTCTCGAATGCAGCGACCGATTACGAGGTTTACCGGCTCTACGACAGCAAAGCCGCCTATACCGATGCCGTGAGAGAAGGACGAGCAGCGCGCGACGTGGCGATGGCACTCGATGCAATCGGTGCCGATGTCGTGGCCTTGGCCGGCTGGGCCTGTGCCGAAAGCTTTGCCGGATTGCGCTGGGCTTATGATAATGGTGCTTCCATTGTCATGATGTCAGACAGCCAGGCGGAAGATGCCACAAGGAGCAGTTGGCGCGAGGCGATCAAGCGAAGGATCATTTCCTATTGCGATGCGGGTTTCGTGGCGGGGGAAGCGCACGGTCGCTATCTTGCATCGCTAGGAATGGACAGCGAACGCATCACCATGGGTTACGATGTGGTCGACAATGCGCATTTCGCAACGGGCGCGCAAAGGGCGCGCGAAGCTACCGGCAAAAGCGAATTGCGCGCGAGTCTTGGTCTTCCAGCCCGGCCCTACTTCCTCGCCAGTGGCCGTTTCATCGCGAAAAAAAACCTGCCCCTACTTATCGAAACCTATGCGGAAATAGCTGCCAATTCGGGCGACTGTCCTGACTTGTGCCTGTTAGGCGACGGTGAGCAACGCGACCTGTTGGAAGCTTTGATCCAGAAGCGGGTGCTGGTTGAGAAAGTTCACCTGTTGGGCCTGCGCCCCTATGACGACCTGCCTGCAATTTACGGCCTTGCCGAGGCATTCATCCATCCTGCACTGCACGAGCAGTGGGGCCTTGTCGTCTCCGAAGCAGGCGCTGCCGGACTGCCGCTTGCAGTCTCTCGCACCGCCGGAGCTGCACAATTGGTAGAGGAAGGCGAAAACGGCATATTGTTCGATCCGGCTGATGCGGATGACTTGAAGCGTGCGCTTTCGCAGCTTGCACAAATGAATCCGGATGAGCGCACGAAGTGGGGGCAGCGCAGCGCCGAGATCATGTCGAATTGGGGGCCGGACCGATATGTTGAAGGACTGACACGTGCAGCCGAGTTAGCGAGTAAACAGGTCGGAACGAGGGGAAGGCCCAAAGCAATATCCTGGCTGGACACGGTGCTTATTTCCAGATTGTCACGCAAGATCATCATGGACGTCGCGTGAGTATGCCGACGCAATCAGGCGCAATGCCTTACCAGCCAATCCTTGTCGCATCGCATCCACGCTCGGGCACCCATCTGGTCCTTGACGTGTTACGCCGACAATTTCCTTCAGCGCGCTCAAGTCGCATGTTCGGGAAACCTCTGGACCATCTTTATCTAAATATTGAACGGCTAACCTCGGATGTTCGCGCGTTTTCGGATTCGCTTGCGGAAAAAATTCTCGAAGGCACACCGAAACCCCTGATAAAGACGCACTATCTGGCTGATTTCTCGGAAACCTGGGTGGCCGAAGAGACTGCCCAATTGTCAGACAAATGGCGCGCGGTCGTTACCGGCGCCCGTCGTGTTTATGTGCACCGCGATCCCCGGGAGGTACTGGTTTCCTACAAGCAGTTCCTGTCTCCGCAGCATCCGGATGTAGCAGACCTGTCCTTGGGAGAATTCCTGCGCCGTCCGCATTGGCGCGGGTCGGACACAATGCTCGAATGGTGGGTTCGCCATGTTGAAGGCTGGCTGGCGCAGCCCGGTATTCTGAGCTTGGGCTATCGGGAATTGATCGACGATCCGCACGGTACGCTGGACCGGATCGGTGCTCACATCGGCGAAAGGCCGGATATGCGTGAACCCTATCTTCCCAAAAAGGTAAGCTCGGTCAATCGCTCGCGATTGGGGCGGCTCTTGTCACGCGCACCGGCATCGACAGCGATCATTGCCGACGCGAAGCGCTATCCTGCGCAAAGCTGGAATGAAGCCAGCACGCGTGAAGACGCGCACTATCTGCAGGAAATTGCAGGATCGCTGATGGAGCGATTAGGGTACGACCCGGAACACTACGAACGATAGCCCAATAATTGCGCGCGGCATTTAGCCTGCGGGTCGGAAGTCTATCCTCGTGAGCATCCCCTCGAGCGTATTGCTTTGTTCAAACGTATCAGCGCCAAGAATAAGCCAATGGATCGAGCATTCGCCCGACACCGTGAACCGCGTTTCCTCCGCGCCTTCCCGCCATCTGGGACTCTCTTCACTTTCCGCACAGATGAGCGCGCTCTGGAGGCGCGGCATCACGTTTGAATCGCCGTCGATCTCAAGCAAATAGTTGCCCGGCGAGAGCCGAACCAGCTGCCTGCCGATCGTACCGCTGGTGTTCCCGGCAACAAAGATACGATAGCCGCCAGACTGCGTGACGTTCACCGATTTTCGCGCATCCTGCTCAAATTCCCAGCCTATGGGGGCATATCTTTCATCCGTCCGGTAAGCGAGCCTATCGGCTTCGCCACCTGCCAGTCGCTCCCACATGGCCAGCGCGTCTGCATATTGTTTCTGCCGGACTGCGGCGGCAAGCAAGATCCCGTCGCTTTCGGCGCTGGTGCCTACATCAACGCGCGAGCGCAGGTCGATCAGGCCCTCTACCGCGATAGAATTGCGCGGGGCAAATTTCCAGAAATCACTCGCCCAGGCGGGCCTTCGCGAAAGTGCTTCAGCGAGGCTGGAGCGCATGGCCGGATCGGGTACATATTGCGCCATGGCAGTGACCAGCGGCCCCGCCAGGTCCGGATTGACGAGCGCGAACTGATCCAGCAACGCGAAAGCTGCATCGATGTCACGATCAGCCAGGGCATCCTGCATTCTCAGCACACCAATGTATCGGTTGCGCATTTCCAACTGGCCCGCGAGACGGACAATCTCTCGCCCTGCTCCCTCGCCGCCGTTTTCCTGGGCATCGACCGCCAGCACGAACAGCGCATCAGTCGCGAGTGGTTCGGAAGCGAATGCCCTGCGAGCCAATGCCGGCCCGGGATCCCGAACGCTGAACTGCGGCATGCCGCCCTCAACCTCACCGCTGGCTTCAAGCCTTGCAAGCGCAAAGGTCGCGGTGCGGAATCCGTTCCAGTATTCAGCCGGCGGCATCGGCATCTTGGCGTTGGCCAGCGCCTGCAACACCACTACGGGCGCAAGCGCTGCGACGCCGAGCGCCAGAACCAGGCGCATCAAGCGCATGGCTTACGCGTCCGCTGGACGAGCGACTGCGGGCACTTCGCCATTGTCGTCGCCGTCACCATCCTTGCGGCCATATCCGTAGCCATATCCGTATCCGTAACCGTAGCCGTAGGACGAGTTACGCTCATCGAGCTTGGTGACTATTACGCCAAGCACATTGGCATGGTTCTGTTCAAGGCGGGCAAGCGCATTTTCGATAAAGCGCCACTTGCCGGCGTTCGCCTCAATGGCGAGCAACACGGCATTGACCAGACCGCCGATCAGCGGGGCATCAGCCAGGCCAAGCACCGGCGGTCCATCGATGACGACCAGATCATATTCCTTCTCGACCTCGTCCAGCAATGTGGAGAAGCGGGACCCCGACAGGAGCTCGGCGGCAGAGGCGCTGTTGCGGCCTGCGGCGATGATGTCGAAATTCTCCATCTCCGGCGCTTTCAACATGACCTCGCGCCAATCGGCTTCGCCGCGAAGCACTTGCGAAAGCCCCATGCTCGATTCGAGTGACAGATATGTGCGAAGGACGGAGTTTCGGATATCTGCATCGATAAGCAGGACCCGCTTCTCCTGACGCGCAGCGATTGAAGCAAGTGCAATGGAGCTGGAGCTCTTGCCTTCACCCGGTCGCGAGCTGGTGACCATGACCGATTTTGGCAAGCTGCCGCGATTGAGCGCAGCAACCGACCCGAGAGCGCTGAAATAGGCTTCGTAGACGCCGGTGTATGGCGTGTTTATCTCCTGAACGAGATCCTCTTCCTCGCTCATAGGAATGCTCGCCACGACGGGGAGTCCGAGGCGTTCGGAAACCTCGCGTGGATCGCGCAGGCTCTGGTTTAGCTGTTCGCGGAGGAACACCACACCCGAGGCAACAACAAGGCCAATGACAAGCGAAAGCAGGAGGTTCTGCGTGAGACTTGGCGACCAGGGGCCACCCGGAACACGTGCGCTGTCAACAATGCTGACGTTGTTCTCGCCCACGTCGGCAACTCCGATTTCGCGATACCGCTGAAGGAGCCCGTTATAAAGCTCTCGGTTGGTGTCCACTTCGCGTTGCAAGATGCTGTACTGGACGCTGCGCCCACGCTGGTCCTGGAACTCGGCGCGCAATTCATTGACCCGCGCCTGCAATTGCCGCTCACGCGAAAGGGCCTGCTGGTAACGATCACCCACGCTGCTTTCTGCACGCCGGCTCTCGGTCGCAATCTCGCTTTCGAGTTGCGAAATCTGGGCCGTCAGCGCCTGGATGGGCGGATATTCGTCAGCGAAGCGGGTGCGTAATTCTGCCCGCTGCGTCACAAGCTCGGCACGCTGGTTACGCAGCTGCGAGAGCGCATTCATGGCCTGTTGATCGAGGGAGGCGCTAGGCGCGACGAGAGTACTTTGTGCTGCGATCCTGTCTGCAGTCGCCTGCGCCAAAGCGGCATTAAGCGCCTGCAGGTCGGAGGCGACCAGTGTCTGCGCCGCGGTATCGCCGCTGTTACCTTCAACTGCGGTTTCGATAGTGAAGAGATTGTTCGCGGCACCGTATTCGATCAACTCGCGCTCAGCGGTTTCCAGCCGCTCTCGCAACTCGGCCAACCGTTCTTCAAGAAACTGGCGTGCTTCCACGGTCGAGGCGAACCGTCGATCTAGGTTTGAATCGATGAACTGTTCAGCCCATGCATTGGCGATCTGCATGGAGATTTGCGGATCCGGGCTGATGAAGCTGATATCGACCAGCGAAGAACGATCAACCGGTGTGATGTCGATATTCGCCAGCAATACCGAAGCGATACGGCGCTCAGGCTGGTTTTCCGGCAGGCTGGTCAGTCCGAATGTATCGAGGAAACGCTCGTCCTGCGTCAGGTTCATTTCGCGCACGACACGTTCCGCCAGTGAACGCGCACGCAGCACTTGATACTGTGTCTGGTAATATTGCTGATCGCGCATACGTTCGTCGACAGTTACACCCTCGACATCGACCACCGAATTATCGACACGGCTGATCTCGATCCGCGCGGTCGAACGGTAAAGCGTGGTTTCCAACAGCGTTGCAACGATGCCGATAACCAGACTGGCAGCAACGATCGCGATGATCAGCCAGCGGTTGTTGCGCACCGCCTGCATGACCTGCTCGATGAGCGGGCTCATCGAAAGGCCCTGCATTGTCGCGCCCGTACCTTCGCGCATTTCGGGGCTATCGGCCAGCCGGGCCTGATTGCGTGAATTTTCCATGATCTCTTACCTCGTGGCCCGTTGGATCAACACGAGCGGTGTGAGCACTGAAGACACTATATCGAGGATCGAATCCAAACGGCGGCGTCCTGGAGAATCGCCGACAATCACCACATCACTGGCATAGATTGTTGGATCAGCGTAATTGCCGCGCTGAATTCCCTGTAAATTATAGACACCGATATAGCGATTTTCTCCAACGGTACGAAATACAAGTACCTCGTCGCGTTTGGCATATTCCTCAAGGCCTCCACCCAATGCGACTGCTTCCATCAAGGAGATAGGCGCGGTGATAGGATAGCGACCCGGCCGCGAAACTTCGCCACTTATCGTGAAGAGCTGCTGGCTACGTTCGGTAATGCGAGTGGTCACATCCGGATCGAGCACATAGGTGCCGCGCAACCGCGTCTCGATGTCGAGCGAAAGCTCTTCCGGTGTGCGGCCCATTGCCGGAACCGTTCCGATCAGTGGGAAATCCAGCGAGCCGGTTGCGCCGACTTGCGCGGACCGGGTCAATTCAGGAACGCCGAAAACCTCGATCTGCACCACGTCGAGCGGCCGCAGCAAATTGTATTGCGCATCGGGCATGAAATCGGCCACACCCGGAGCAGGCAACGCAGAGAGTTCCGCAACCGAAACATCAGGCGCGCCGCCCAAAGGCTGGGTTGAGGCACATGCGGCAAGCAGCGGAATGCTGAAAACTGCCGCGAATTTCCGTAATTTGAGCAATGCGAGACCCTTAGCAAATATTGTGAAGTCGCGGATGCGAAATTGCCTATGACTTTGGCTGCGAATGCGCAACCTGTAAGGCTTCGCCGGCCGCATCGGTGGGACGAAACGCGATCGCGAGGCAGTAGACCGCAAATATCATCCCGAGCGGTGTACGAAGCGGATAATCGACCAGACTTCCGACGGCAAACAGCGCCAACAACATCAGTGCCAGCAGCGTCTGGCGGCGCGTTGCGTCATTCCCCGTTTTCTTGCGCAAAACCGATATGGCAGCACGCGCTACCAGCAGGGCGAAAAGCACGAAAATCACCACCGCAGCCACTCCGCCTTCGATAAAGAACTGGATCCAGTCATTATGCGCCTGATTGAGATAGCGCGGCCCCAGCAGTTCTGCCGGCTCGATCACGCGATAAGCCTGCTCGAAGGCGCCAAAACCGGCACCCCAGGGCATGTGATCGCGCAACATCTCCAGGAAATAAGGGAATAGCTGTGTGCGTTGCTCGTCGAGCGGGTCTTTCTCGATCAGCCTGGTGAGCCCGGCAAGCCGGTCTTGCGTGAACAGGGCGACCGCCAGCAAACCGGCGCCCAGCACGGGCAGAACGAGCCAAAGCAAGCGAAGGATCAAGCTTCCCTTGGCTTTGCGAAGCGAGGCGAGCTGGCGGAGCGAGGCAAGCGCGAAGACCAGCACCAGCACCAGCAGGCCAGCGCGCGAGGCATTTACCAGGATGCCGATGACCAGCAGGGCGGCAACCGCCGAACCGCCAATGCGGAAAGGTAATTCGCTCGCCGACCAGTCTTCCTGGAGGCGATCGATTGCTGCGAGAAGTGCCACTCCGCAGAAAATCGCATTGTGGTTGCGATTGGCGAAAAGGCCAACAGCTTCGCCGGCGTTGGTGATGGCATAAAGATAGAGATTGTCCGATTCCGGCAGGACCAGTTGCATGATTCCCATCAACGCACTCAACGCGCCGATACCGACGAAAATCCACAAGGCCTGTCGCCACTCAGACCGCTTCATCCACGCCAGCAGAACCAGGGCGGCAGCCGGTACGGTGAGCGAAGCGAGCGAGTTCCAGGTGCTTGCAGGCGAGAAGGTGACCGGACGCCAGACATCGCCCATCCCTGCGGCCACGCCAATTCTGTAGACAATGTCGCGTCCGGCGAAATCCTGCCAGATTGACGGTGGCAATTTGACAAGCTGGAGCAGCATCGTGAATGCCAGCGCGCCTAGCAGGATCAGCGGCCATTTGACTTCCCGCAGCCTCTCGGTCGGCATCTTCCAGACCACGTAGGCCAATACGAACACACTGGCTGCGCGCAGGAAAGGCAGGCTCTGGACATCGTAGCGTGAGGCACCGCCCAGCATCGCCACGAACAGTGCGAAAATTGCAAAAGCCCTGAAGGCGATGCTCGTTTTCGCAAGCGCGAAAGCAGATGAGTGTCGCGATCGTGCGGGTGCGGATCGGCGTTGGGCTTTGGGCATTATCGTCTATTCGTTCCCGTCACTTGCGATCCTGCGAAGCCGAATCGCTCTCCTCCTCGGAAGACGCATCGTCTCGCGCCATTCGAGCGCGGAGGTAGAGCCAGATGCGGTAATAGACAATGCCAACCGTTGCGGCGAATGCGTCTGTCACGAAGTCGTCCCACTCGCTGTGGCGATTCACATTCATCATGCCTTGCGCCAGTTCGATCCCGCCGCCGAACACCAACAGCAGGATCCAGATGGCAACAAGCGGGACTCGCGGAAAAGCAGCGGGTGTCAGCAGGCCGAGTACCATGAAGGCAACGCCGTGATAACTCGTTCCGCCCAGCCCGCCCATTTCGGGCGGGATCAGCGCGAACCACATGGTCGCGGCGATGCACAGGAACCAGAGTGCGCGGATCATCGGCGGTTGCGGGCCTTCATAGACGTTTCGAATTCGGTTGCAGGCGGCCTATGACGACGGCTTTCTGAACGCGCGCTGTTCAGTTTTCGCGGCGCGGATAGTCCTCGGCCGACAGGCGGCTCATCAGAACCGCGGCGCGCTGGGCCTGCCGGATGATGCTAACGAGATCGACGCTCTCGCCCGGCGCGTGACTGCCGCCGCCGTTTGGGCCCATGCCCGCCAGGCCATCGGTATAGGGCGCAACAAAGCTGATATCGGCAGCGCCGCGCATCGCTGGCGGAAATTCTGCCATTTCGTCCAGTCCCATATCGGCATTGATCGCGTTGAGCCGCGCCAGAAGCGCACGGTTGGCATCGGTGGGTGACATCGGCGGATATTCAAAAACGAATGAGATTTCAGCATCGGTGCCGGGCAGATTGTCATCGACGATGGCCTGCATTGCAGCGGCTACGCGTTCGCTCTGCTCCTGCGAGATCGTGCGCAGATCGCCGCGCGCCACGGCGCTGTCGGGGATGATATTGTTCTTGCCCACGGTGGTGGCCGATTGATTGTCTTCGCCTACTGTTGCCGGAGTTCCGCCCGCCATGAAGCCGACATTGAAGGTGAGGTTTTCCTCGGGCAATTCGCGGCGGAAAGCATCGAGAATGCGCGTCATCTCGTAAATCGCGCCGTAGCCGGCGTAGTCGCTGAATACGCGCGAGGAATGGCCGCTGCGGCCGGTCGTAGTGAGCGTCCAGTTGTTTGAAGACCGCCGCGCCACAACGCCCATGTCGCGTCCGTCGAGCACGCTCAGACCTTCAAACCCCAGCGCAACATCGGCCCAACGCCCGGCCTGGATCAGATGCGCGCGCGATTGCTCGATAGGATCGCCCGCGTCCTCCTCGTCCCCCGTCAGCGCGACAACAATGTTTGCGCCTTCCAGCGTACCCGCCGCCTGCATGGCGCGCAGGGCGGAGAGGATGACGATTATGCCGCCCTTGTTGTCGGTTACGCCGGGACCGATGGCTATGTCACCCTCGCGTGTGAACTGCTGGAATGGGCTGGATGGCTCGAACACCGTGTCGAGATGGCCGATCAGCAGGATGCGCGTGGCATCGGGATCGCCTTCGTGGAAGGCGAAGAGGTGTCCGGCCCGATCGACATGGGCCTGGTCGATGAATTCAGTCGTGAAGCCAAGCTCCGCGAATTCAGGAGCAAGCAAGGCCGCAACTTCGCGCACGCCGTCGTGATTGTGCGAACCTGAGTTGATGTTGGTGATCGCCTCCAGAAGCGCGACATCCTGCTCGAAGCCCGCTTCGACGGTGGAGGTGATGAGGTGTTCCGGGTCGGAGAGCTGAGCTGCTGCGGGCTGCGCGATCAGGGCGGCGGCTGCGAGCGCGGCCGATTTCAGATAATGCGACATAGGCCTAGCATATGCTCCGAGCGTTCCGAGACTGCAACCGAAGGCAAAAGACCGACGAATACCCAATTGGCCCACTATGTTGGCCCGTCTATCCCGCGTCCTTCGCATATGTTTCATCGAGAATCTCCACGAGCCTATCCCGGGAGAAGGAGAAGCGATGTGCGCCATTGATGTCTGCAAGCTTTTGCAGCTGCGCGCGGACCAGTAACTCTGCATCGCTTTCGACATCGACCACAGTGTAACGGCGGCGAGGTTCGGGATCGAATAGCGCGCGAGAGACCGCCTCCGCGACATCGTCTGGTTCGGGGAACTCGGATCTGTCCGCTCCGGGCGGCTCCTCGCCATCAGAGCCAATGCCCATGCGGTCAAAAGCGCTGCGAACGATATCGGAATTGTAATTGCCTGGGACGATAACGCTCACATCCACTCCATCCGGCGCGAGTTGCTCTGCGAGCGAGTCCGTCAAGGCCTCGATTGCGTGCTTGCTCATCGCGTATGCGCAGAGAATTTCCCATGCGATAGTGCCGGATAGTGAGCCGATATTGACGATGCGACCGCGCGAAGCCTTTAGCATTGGCAAAAACGCCTGGATCATGCGCACCGGGCCACCCGCATTCACATCCATCACAAGATCATACTCTTTGATGGGAGTATCAGCGAGAGGGCCGACCGTACCGACCCCGGCATTGTTCACCAGGCCATAAAGTCCTTTGCCGCGCCTCTCCACGGTAGTGACCGCAGCGCGAATCTCTTCCGGCTTTGTCACATCCAGCTTGATCGGGATCACATTGTCCAGCTTGGCCAAGGAATCCAGATCCTCCGCCTTACGCGCGGTCGCAAAAACGCTCTGTCCCTGCTCCGCCAGCAAGCTCACAATAGCTCGCCCGATCCCCTTTGACGCTCCCGTTACGAGAACAGTTTTCTGATCCATTATCGCGCATTCCCCCCCAGCGTCGAAGACACCGAGTACGTTATGCGCTGGCGCTAGTATACCCGCTTCTTCGGCTCGATATACTCCGCATCATCGGTGAGCGTGTATTCGTGGACCGGGCGGTAATCGATCTTCACTTCGCCGCCCCAGAGCTTTGAGCACCTCCGCCCCAGCCGGTGAACCATGCTACAACGTGCTTCGTCCATTCGGCATTCGTTGTCGCGGAACACGGCAGTCGAACTCTACCCTCAACTGTGCCGGAGCAAACTGGTTGAAGCCATCCACAAGCGCTGCAAGATTTCGGTCTGTTCCGGTATGTTTGAGGACGTGAAAGTGCGTGGAATAACCGTAATTCAAGTCGTGCAACCAATGCTGCCACTTTGATGGCGGCTCGAATTGCTCAGGATCGACATCGTATACCAAGTGCTTTTGGTGAAAGTAGAGCGGCCATCTGCCGGAACGAGTTGTGTAGATGGCAGCGCTTCTAATCGCTTCCCATGGAACAAACGAATTCATTGGGCCGTCGTAAATTCCGCCGGACTCTAGGCGGTATAGTATCTCTGGTCGCAACAGACGTCTGAGCCAAATTGCAGCAAACACACCAAAAAGACTTACGCAGAGCCAGCCGATTGCCTTTGCGGCAGAGCTGGATGAACTGCCGCCCCATATTCCGGCAAGAAATAGGCCTAGTGCAACGAAGCCGAGCGAGAGCAACCCAAGGCCGGCCGGTTTCCAGCGTATTGTGCGGACGACGAAAGCTTCCGACATTCAGCGGACCATCAATAAACCCGCTTCTTCGGCTCGATATATTCCGCATCATCGGTGAGGGTGTATTCGTGGACCGGGCGGTAATCGATCTTTACGTCGCCGCCATTGCCGCCCCAGCCGGTGAACCATGCCGCGGTGTGCTTCATCCATTCGGCATCGTTGCGGTCGGGGAAATCTTCGTGGGCGTGGGCGCCGCGCGATTCCTTGCGGTTTTCGGCGGACGACATGGTAACGCAGGCCTGCGCCATCAGATTGTCGAGCTCGAGCGTCTCGATCAGGTCGCTATTCCAGATCAGCGAGCGGTCGTGGACTTTCACGTCCTGCATCCGCTTGTTGATTTCGGTCAGCTGGCTCACGCCCTTGCTCATCAATTCGCTATCGCGGAACACGGCGGCGTGGGCCTGCATCGTCTGCTGCATATCCTTGCGCAGTTCGGCCGTGCTGGTGCTGCCATCGGCGTAGCGGAAGTGATCGAGGCGAGTGAGCGCAAGGTCTGCGCTGTCGGCAGGCAATTCGTCATGGCTCGAATGCGGGGTGATCAGTTCCTTCAGGCGGAAGCCGGTCGCGCGGCCGAACACGACGAGGTCTATCAGCGAGTTCGAGCCGAGGCGGTTCGCGCCATGGACAGATACGCAGGCGGCCTCGCCCACGGCAAACAGGCCGGGGACAACGTGATCGGGGTTGCCATCAGGGCCGATGGTAACGACTTCGCCGTGATAGTTACACGGAATGCCGCCCATGTTGTAATGCACCGTCGGCGTGACAGGCAGCGGTTGGCGGGTCAGGTCTACGCCAGCAAAAATCTTGCCGCTTTCAGTGATGCCGGGAAGTCGCTCTGCCAGAACGGCAGGGTCGATATGGTCGAGGTGCAGGTGAATGTGATCGCCATTCTCGCCAACACCGCGTCCTTCGCGCATTTCCAGCGCCATCGAGCGTGACACGACATCGCGGCTCGCCAGGTCCTTGGCCGATGGAGCGTAGCGTTCCATGAACCGCTCGCCTTCGGAATTGGTCAGATAGCCGCCCTCGCCGCGTGCGCCCTCCGTGATGAGAACGCCCGCACCGTAAATGCCGGTGGGGTGGAACTGGACGAATTCCATGTCCTGCATCGGCAGTCCGGCGCGCAGCACCATGCCGCCACCATCGCCGGTGCAGGTGTGCGCCGAGGTGGCGGTGAAATAGCAACGGCCATAACCGCCCGTCGCCAACACCACGCCATGCGCGCGGAAGCGGTGGATGCTGCCATCGTCGAGACACATGGCAATCACGCCGACGCATTGCTTGCCGTCGGGCGTGTCCTTCATGATCAGGTCGATGGCGAAATATTCGATAAAGAAGTCCGCATCATATTTCAGGCTCTGCTGGTAGAGCGCGTGAAGCATGGCGTGACCGGTACGGTCGGCGGCGGCGCAGGTGCGCTGGACGGGAGGCCCCTCGCCCATGTTCTGCATGTGGCCGCCGAAGGGTCGCTGGTAGATCGTGCCGTCTTCGTTACGGCTGAAAGGCACACCGGCGTGTTCGAGCTCGTACACAGCCTGCGGAGCTTCGCGGGCGAGATATTCAATCGCGTCCTGGTCGCCCAGCCAATCGGCACCCTTCACCGTGTCATACATATGCCACGACCAGTGATCGGGCGTGTTGTTGCCCAGCGATGCCGCAATGCCGCCCTGTGCTGCCACCGTGTGCGAGCGCGTAGGAAAGACCTTGGAGATATTCGCCGTTTTCAAACCGGCTTCAGCAGCACCCATGGTGGCGCGCAGGCCCGAACCGCCAGCGCCTACGACAACCACATCATAAGTATGGTCGATAATCGGGTAAGCGCGGCCATTGATTTCAAAAGTTTCCGTACGGGCCATCAGGATGCTCCAGCGCCAAAGGCAAGGCGCGCGATGCTGAACAGGCCGAAGCCTGCTCCGGCAAATGTCAGAAGATTGAGGATGAGAAGGACGGCAAACTTGCTGCCCGCTTCGTGGACATAGTCCTCGATCAGCACCTGCAAGCCAAGCCGCGCGTGCCAGAAAGTCGTCACCACAAGCAATGCCATCATAAAGGCGGGGATTGGCTCTGCGATCCAGCCGGCGACGGTGGCGTGCTGCAGGTCGGGCAGCATCACCAGCGAGACGAAGAGAAACAGCACCGTCACCAGATTGCCGACGGCGGTGAAGCGTTGCACCAGCCAGTGATGCGGCCCTTCGTGGGCCGAGCCGAGACCGCGCACGCGGCCGATGGAAGTTCCGTTACCCATGGTAAGTCCTAACGCAGCAAGATGTAGGCCCAGACGGCGATGGTCAGCACGATCGGCAAGACCATCGAAATCCACGACCAGTTGCGATTGGTGTCGAGTTCATAACCGGCACCGGTATCCAGCACGAAGTGGCGGATGCCCGATGTAGCATGATTGAAGAAGGCCCAGGTCAGACCGATCAGGATGACATAGCCGAACGGGCTGCCCATCCAGTCGGCGAACTGCGCGTAATAGTCCGGCCCGCTCGCCAAAGCGCCCAACCACCAAAGCAGCGTGAACAGGCCGACGATCGCCAAGCCGTCTCCGGTCACGCGGTGGAGGATCGAAACCGCCATGTGCGGTCCCCATTTCCAGATCGATAGGTGCGGTGATAGCGGGCGATTGGCCATGATAAGTCCCGTTGGATGCAGATATGCGTTCCACTTAGCGGATGATGCGCGTGTGACAAGCGCACCTTTGTCGGTATGCCGCTCTTTTCCGTTGCCGGACCGGGTGTGCGAAGCGCAGCGCTCTTCCACCGCCCGAAATGCACGGCTATGAGGCGAAGCATGACAAACATTCTCGTCACGGGAAGCAGCAGGGGCATCGGCAGGGCGATTTTCGACCAATTGGTGGAGCGCGGCTGCAATGTAATCGGCCATGCAACCAGCGCTACGGACGAACGCACAATTGCTGCCGACTTCGCCGAACCACCCGCTGCGCAGATGCTGTGGCAAGAGGCGCTGTCCCGTCTCAATGGCAAGATCGATGTGCTGATCAACAACGCCGGCCTGTTCGAGCATAACCCGCTCCAGTCGAGCGACATCGAATGGCTCGACCGGTGGGAGGATACGATGCGCATCAATTTGACCAGCGCCGCGCAATTATCGCGTTTCGCCGTCCGCCATTGGCAGGCACGCGGGAAAGGCGGGCGCGTGGTCCACATCGCCAGCCGCGCGGCCTATCGCGGAGACAGCCCGGCGCACTGGCATTATGCCGCTGCCAAGGGCGGGATGGTTGCGATGCACAAGACGATTGCCCGCAGCTATGCCCGCGACAAGGTGCTGAGCTTTGCCATCACACCCGGCTTCACCGATACCAGCATGGCAGGCGATTACCTTGAAAGCCGCGGCGGCGAGGGGCTACTGGCGGACATCCCGCTCGGCCGCGTCGCGCAGCCCGAAGAAATTGCCAACATCGCCACTTTCTGTGCGCTCGATGCGCCGCCCAGCATGACAGGAGCTGTTATCGATGCGAACGGAGCGAGCTTTGTCCGCTAGGTTGGCCGCCCTCGGCGCGCTGGTGACCCTCGTGCTGTCAGCCTGCGTCGCGCCCCAGCCGCCAGCACCGCCTGCTTCTGCCTCTACCGTAGTCGCCGCCCGCGATCTGGCACCGTCGCCCAGCGAATGGACCGAGGCCTGCACCGATTGGGATGAGTGGGAAAAGCGCGCGCAACCGTTCCGCATTCACGGCGACACTTACCACGTCGGCACTTGCGGCATCACCGCATTGCTGGTCGCGGGTCCGGAAGGCCATGTGCTGCTCGACACAGGAACGCGCAACGGCTCGATCGTGGTGCTGGAGAACATTCGCCTCCTCGGGTTTCGGCCCGAGAATGTCGAGGTCCTGCTGACCAGCCACGAACATTTCGATCATGTTGGCGGCGCATGGTGGATATTGCAGAACAGCGGCGCTCGGATCGTTACCTCGCCCGTTGCTGCGCGTGTTATCGAGAGCGGCATCGTCGATCCGCTCGACCCGCAATCATCGATGCATCCGCCCATGCGCGCTGTCGATGGCCAGCTCATCACCGCATTGGTGCCAGGCCAGCCGGTCGATCTGTACGGCACGCGGTTCACGCCCGTCGCCACCCCCGGTCACACGCCCGGAGCGCTGAGTTGGCAGTGGGAAAGCTGCGATGGTGAGGAGTGTCTTGCGATAGTCTACGCCGACAGCCTTAGCCCGGTGAGCGCCGAAGACTTTCGCTTTTCCCGATACCCCGGATATGTGCAGGCCTATCGGGACTCCCTCGCGCGGGTTGCTGCGCTCGATTGCGATATCCTGCTAACACCGCATCCTTCGGCGAGCGGAATGCGCGACAAGCTGTTAGCTGGAGATCTGACCTCGGGCATGGGCTGCGCAGCTTACGCCGCCAATGCGCTCGAACGGCTCGAGATGAGGCTTTCGCTCGAAGCACAGGAGGCCGCACAATGAACTGGAAGCTCTCAGCCATCGCGTCCAAGGCCCGCGTGGAAGACGCTCTGGCGCAACGCGACGAGACGCTCGGCTGGGACGAGACAATTGTTCTGGCCGGATATGAAGTCGACCCGGATGAACCCGATTGCTGGTGCCTAGACGCATATTTGCCGGACAAGCCCAACGATACTCAGCGCAAGGCCGTTCGCTCACTCTTCACCGACAATGCTCCGCGCCTTGTTGCCGAGCAATTGCCTGAAACCGACTGGGTGAGCGAAAGCCAGCGCGGGATCGAGCCGATCCATGCGGGCCGCTTCTACGTCCATACGCCCGATCATGCTCCCAGCAACAATGGCCATCTGCGAAATTTCTGCATTCCGGCCGCGCAAGCGTTTGGCACGGGACATCACGAAACGACCGCCGGATGCCTCGTCATGCTCGATGCCATGCGCTGCGAGGGTACCAATCCGCGCCATGTCGCCGATATCGGGACCGGCACCGGCTTGCTCGCTTTCGCGGCGCTCGAACTTTGGCCCCATGCGGTCGTGACCGCGTCCGACAATGATCCTGTTTGCGAGCCTGCCGTTATCGAAAATGCCCAGCGTAATGGCATCCGCCTCGGCTTCAGGCCCAGTGAAGTCACGATGGTGCTGGCCGACGGGATGGACCACCCGCTGCTGCAGGCTGCCGCACCCTTCGACCTGCTGATTGCTAATATCCTTGCCGGACCGCTGATCGATCTGGCGGATGACTTTGCCGACGCAGTCGCTCCGCGTGGCAGCATTCTGCTTTCCGGCTTGCTTACCCGGCAGGAAGCGCAAGTTCGCGCTGCCTATCGCCGTGTCGGATTCCGTTTGCACCGCCGCCTCACCGCCGGAGACTGGTCAATCCTGTGGCTGCGGCATAGATTCACCGGATGAAGCGCAAACTTGTTCGCGGGTTTTTGGGCGTGGTTGCTGCCCTCGCCCTGGTCGCTATCGGATATCCGGTGGCGGCATGGGTCGGCAGTTCGATCCCGCAGAACAGCGACTGGACCGAGCCCGCAACCGGGGTGGACATCATGGTCGAAACCAATGGCACCCACACCTCCATCATCATGCCCATCTTGAGCGACCACAAGGACTGGCGGGAGACTTTTCCCAGCGCCGCGCGTGCCACTCCTTCGGGCGAGATGCCCACGCATATTGCGATCGGCTATGGCGAGCGCGAGGTGTTCCTCCACGTTCCCACTTGGGGCGACCTGCAAGCCGCTACCGCTCTGCGCATTGCAACTATCGGAGGAGACTCGCTCGTTCGCGTAAGCCACTATGTGCGGCCCGCACCCGGCGAAAATCACCGCCGGCTGCGCATTTCGGAGGATCAGTACGCGGCGCTGGTGCGGGCAATCGAGACCGCGCTGCCCGAAGTGCCGCAGGGCGAATATCGGCGAGAATTGCGCGGCACCTATGCCGACGACGCCTATTATGAAGCACTGGGCGACTATACGATGATCAACAATTGCAACAGCTGGATCGGCGCGCGGCTGGCTGAGGCAGGCATCACGATGGGCGCTTGGACGCCTTTCGCGGGCGGGGTGATGAAATGGATACCCGAGCCAGCGGAAACCGCGACTTCCGGCTGATTATCGCGACGACAATGCGACGGAACCACGCCACCACCCACTCATTCTCTTTGCATCCCCCATGCAAAACGAGAATGATTCATGAGCCAGACCCTCCTCATCACCGGCGCCTCCTCCGGCATCGGCGCAGCGACCGCCCGCGCAGCAGCCAAGGCTGGCTGGAATGTCGCGCTACTCGCGCGCTCCGAAGAAAAACTGGAGGCACTGGCGAACGAGATTGGCTCGTCGGCATTGGCCATCCCCTGCGATGTGACTGACCGCGCATCGCTGGATAATGCCGTGCGTCGTACGGTCGAGAAATTCGGCGCTCTGAACGGCGTTTTCGCAAATGCCGGCAAAGGCTTGAGCAAGCCGGGGGTGGAGAATGGCGATCCGGATGAGTGGCACGAGATGATCCATCTCAACATCCTCGCCGTACTCTACACGGCCCACGCGACCCTGCCCGAATTGAAGAAGACCAAGGGCCATCTCATCGTCACCGGCTCAAAGGCTGGACGCGATCATTTCAAGGGCTCGGTTTACAGCGCATCCAAATGGTTCGTGCACGGATTTGCCGGAAATCTGGCGGAGGAGATGCGCGATTGGCAGGGGCGCTGCACGGTCATTTCGCCGGGCATGGTCGACACGCCATTTTTCGAAGAAGAAAAGCCTACGAAATTGCAGCCTGCGGATGTGGCCGATGCTGTAGTTTTCGCACTGAGCCAGCCAGAGACGTCTGCGGTTCGCGAAATTCACCTGATGCCAAACGACTGATCACTCGTCTTCAGGATTGTCCCCGTCCTGGCCATCGTCGTTTGCGCCCCATTGCAAGGACATCGCTGCGCCGAACGCAACGCCTAGGGCTATTCCGAGGCCCAAGTTGTTGAATGCTGCGCCAAACGCCACTCCAAGCGCGAGACCAATCGCCATACCCTGACCGTGTTTTCGGTTCATCCCGCCTGCTCCACAATTGCCGCCCAACCCGCTTCATCGATCACCTCGATGCCCAATTCCTCGGCCTTCTTGAGCTTGCTGCCCGCGCCCGGCCCGGCGACAAGCAAATCGGTCTTGGCGCTGACCGATCCTGACGCCTTTGCGCCGAGCCGCTCGGCCTGCGCCTTGGCCTCGTCGCGGCTCATCGTTTCGAGCTTGCCGGTGAAGACCACGGTCTTGCCCGCCACCGGGCTATCGACGCTCTCGACTTCGTAGCGAGGCGGGGTGACTTGCGAGAGAATATCTTCCCAGACGGCGACATTGTGCTCCTCGTGAAAGAAGTCGCCCAGCGCCTCGACTACGGCGGAGCCGATGCCGTCGATGTCGGTGATCTCGGCCAAGGCGGCCCCGTCGCCCGATCTGGCCTTCTCCGCTACCTCGCGTAGCGCCGGAAGGTCATGAAAATGCTTGAGTAAATCGCGCGCAGTCACCGCGCCGACATGCCGAATGCCCAGCCCGAACAGCAACCGAGCAGCGTCAGGAGAGCGCTTGTTCTCCACAGAAGCCAACAGATTGTCCACAGACTTGTCCTGCCACCCGTCAAGCGCCAGAATCTCGTCGCGGCGGTCTTTCAGGCGGAAGATATCGGCAGGGCTCTCAAGCCAGCCGAGCGCAAAAAACTGGTCGATAGTCTTCTCGCCCAGCCCCTCGATATCGAGCGCGCCGCGGCTGACGAAATGCTTGAGCCGTTCACTGCGCTGCGCCGGGCAGATCAGCCCGCCGGTGCAGCGCACATCGACCTCGCCTTCTGCCGCAACCGCCTCGCTGCCACACTCCGGGCAATGGTCGGGAAAGTCGAACGCGGGCCGGTCTTCGTCTGCGGTCAAATTCTCGACCACTTGCGGGATCACGTCGCCAGCGCGTTGCACCACTACGCGGTCGCCTGGACGCACACCCAGCCGCGCGATCTCGTCGCGATTGTGCAGCGTGACATTGGTGACGGTGACGCCGCCTACGGTTACTGGGGTAAGCCTGCCAACCGGCGTGAGCTTTCCGGTACGTCCGATCTGGATGTCGATAGCTTCCAAAGTCGTTTGCGCCTGTTCTGCAGGAAACTTGTGCGCCATCGCCCAGCGCGGAGCCTTCGCGACAAAGCCCAGTCGCTGCTGGAAGTCGAGCCGGTCGACCTTGTAGACCACGCCATCGATATCATAGCCAAGATCCGCGCGCTTCTTCTCGATAGCGCGATAATGCGCGAGCATTTCTTCGGCAGACTGCCCGAGAATAAACAGGTCGCTGACCGGCAGGCCCCAGCTTTCGATTGCCCGCATTACCTCGTGCTGCGTTTTTCCCGGAACTGCAGAAGCCGCGCCCCAGCCATGCGCCAGGAAGCGCAGCGGACGCTTGGCCGTTACGCTCGCATCCTTCTGTCGCAGCGATCCGGCAGCAGCGTTTCGCGGATTGGCAAACAGCTTCTCGCCCGCTTCATGCTGCGCAGCATTGAGTGCGGTAAAGGCCTGTTTATCCATATAGACTTCGCCGCGCACTTCGAACACCTCGGGCACGTCGGCACCGCTCAGTTGTTGCGGAATCCCTGCAACATGCGCGACATTGGGCGTGACGTTTTCGCCGACCTGCCCGTCACCGCGCGTTGCCGCCAGCACCAGCTTTCCGGTCTCATAGCGCAGCGAGCAGGACAGCCCGTCGATCTTGTCCTCGGCGGTGAAGGCCACCGTCTCACCCTCGCCCAGCGACAGGAACCGCTTCACCCGCGCGACAAACTCCGCGACCTCCTCGTCCGAGAAAGCATTGTCGAGGCTGAGCATCCGCACTTCATGCGTCACCTTGCCCAGCGGCGAAGCGGCGACATCGTGCCCGACCTGCTTCGATGGCGAGTCCTCGCGCACCAGATGCGGGAATTGCTCCTCCAGCTCGGAATTGCGGCGCACCAGCGCATCATATTCCGCGTCCGAAATTTCGGGCGAATCCTCCGCGTGGTAGAGCTTGTTGTGCTTGGCGATCGCCTTGGCGAGACGCATCAGCTCATTGGCGGCTTCGGCTTCGGTGATGGTGACCGGGTCAGTGCTCATGTTGATGCCAATATCGTGACGTACATGTGACTGCGAGGACGAAATCCGAGGGACTTGTACAGGCCGATCGCAGCTTCGTTACCGTCGTAAGAATGAAGGTAGGATATCAGGCCCCGCGCGCGTTGGCTGGCCATCACCCGCGAGATTAGAAGCCTTGCGTAGCCTTGCCCACGATGATCGGGATGCGTGCAAACGCCGCTAACCTCGGCAAAATCGGCGGACGGACGCATGCGCTCACCCGCCATTGCGACAAGCTTGCCATCGATGCGGATGCCAAAGAATTCACCGTAACGGTGTGTGCCGACTTCCCAAGGCCCCGGTTCGGTTAAACGCGCCAATGCGAACATTTCGCGCGCATCGGCCTCCGTCAAAGGAACAATCTCGTCATCCGCAACAGCGTCAGTTACGTCCTCGCGATCCGCCACGAGCTGTAGCACCTTGGCCGTACGAACAACGCGGGTCCCGGGCGGAGCAGGCCAGACCGCCGGCTCAACCAACCAAAGACGATCGTCAGGCCCTTGCAGGAGCGCCGCAAGTGCATCCTGCGCTTCCCGAGAAGTGTCAAGCGCAGCAGCGAAAGGGCCGTATTCTGGCGATATCCGCTTTGCCGCTCCGTCACCGACGGCAAGGTGCGCTTGTTCGCCAGCAAGCATGTTCCACACCTGCCTGTCCAGTGGTGTGAAGTCGCTCACACCCCCTCCAGCAAACGATCCGCCTGCGCTCTCGCTTCGGGTGTGACCTCAGCCCCGCTCAGCATTCGCGCAATCTCCTCCTGCCGCCCTTCGGCGTCGAGCCGCGCGACCGAAGTCTTGGTCACGGTGCCCTTGGAGGACTTGGCGATCATGTAATGCGTGCCGCCGCGGGCAGCGACCTGCGGGGAGTGGGTCACGGCGAGCAATTGGCCGCCAGATGCCAGCCGCGCCAGTCGTTCACCGATGGCAGAGGCCACCGCGCCGCCGACACCGCGGTCGATCTCGTCGAATATCACCGTGGCCGCCCCGCCCTGCTCGGCCAGCGCCACTTTCAGCGCGAGGATAAAGCGCGAAAGTTCGCCGCCCGAGGCGATCTTGTTAAGCGGTGCAAACTCCGCGCCGGGGTTGGTGGAGATGAGGAATTCCACCCCGTCCATGCCGCTCGGCCCCCAGCGATTTTCAGACAATTGGATCACCGCGGTCTGGAACCGCGCCGCGTCCAGCTTGAGCGGCGCGAGTTCGCCTGCCACAGCCTTGTCCAGTTTAGCACCTGCCTTCACCCGCGCTTCGTGAAGAGCTTCGGCCGCCTTGCGGTAAGCAGCGCCAGCCGCCTGCTCAGCGCGCACCAGATCGGCGAGGTCGGCATCGCCTTGCTCAATGGCGTCGAGCTTGCTGCGGAGTGACGTCATGACAGCAGGCAGCTCATCGACCTGGCAGCCATGCTTGCGGGCCAGCGCGCGCAGTTCGAACAGCCGCGTCTCGATCCGGTCGAGCTCAAGCGGGTCGTGCGTGAGCGCGGCGGCGGCAGCCTCCAGCTTCTCCTCCGCCTCGCCAGCTTCGATCACCGCACGGTCGAGGCTCGCCAGCGCATCTGCCAACAGCGCGTGTTCGGTCGCAATCCGGTCGAGCCTGCGCGCCGCACTGCGCAGCCGGGCGAGCGGAGATTCGCTGCCGTCCCACATCAACCGCAGTTCTTCGAGATCACCTTGCAGCTTCTCTCCCTTCTGCATGTCCGAACGGGCATTGGCGAGCGTCTCTTCCTCACCCTCTTCCGGCTCGATGGATGTCAGTTCGGCAAGATGGGCGAGCAACAAATCCTGATCGGCCTTGGCCTGCTCGATCCCTGAACGCGCATCTTCAAGCGCAACCCGCGCATTCTGCCATTCGGACCATGCGGCATTGACACGTGCAACGTCTGCACCGGCAAAGCGGTCAAGTAGCGCGCGATGGCCACGCGGATTGACGAGGCCGCGATCATCGTGCTGGCCGTGCAGTTCGACCAGCGCGCCCGCCAATTGCCGCAGCAGTGCGACGCTGACCGGCTGGTCGTTCACGAAGGCCTTGGACCCGCCATCGGCCTTCACCCGCCGCCGGATGATAAGCGGCTCTCCCGGCTCGACCTCTACCTCGGCATCAGCAAGTGCATCGCTGATTGCGGAGGGCAATTTCTGGAATTCGAACGTCGCAGTGGCACTTGCCTGGTCCTCGCCGCTGCGCACCAGTGCTGTCTCGGCACGCGCCCCCAATACCAGCCCCAGCGCATCGAGCAGGATCGACTTGCCCGCCCCTGTTTCACCCGTAAGCACGCCAAGGCCCGGTCCGAAGGACAGGTCGAGCGATTCGATCAGCACGATATTGCGGATGGCAAGAGTGGTCAGCATGGCGGGCGCTTTTGCTCAATACGGCTCCACCCGTCGCTGCGCAACGATAGCTCGGCGCGAAACGGTGGAGGTTGAAGGAATTTTAATCACTGTGTGGTGCAATAAGGTCGCAACTACAAAAGGTATCGAAATTCATGTCGGTCCTTACGATAAGGGCACACCGGCGCTACGCGCTGAGAATGCCATCCAAACTTAAGCTTGAGAACCGCAAGGCCGTGCCTTGCCTGCTTATCGAGCTGTCGCAGCAAGGGGCGCGGATCAGCAACCTTGGCCAACGCGAACTCGCCGTGGGCGAGAGCGTGGCACTCAATACGAGTTGTGGCAGGCGGCTCGATGGCACGATCCGCTGGGCGCATGATGGCGTTGCTGGCATCGCGCTCGGCAAGCCGCTGCATCTGCCTGATCTCGCGGAATTGATCCACGCGAACCGCAAGACTGCGGTCGCTTAAGCGGTATTAACCGCCCACGCGCGCTGGCTGGTGCTCTTCCATCAGCTCGTAAGCGCGCTCATACCATTCATTGCCCGGATAATTGGCGCCCAGCACAGCGGCATAACGCTGCGCTTCTTCGGGAACGCCGATTGCAAGGCTTGTTTCTACCAGGCGATAAAGCGCTTCGGGCGCGTGGCTGGTGGTCTGGTAATCATCGATCACGTTCTGGAAGCGGAGCTGCGCGGCAAGCCATTGGCCGGTCCGCTCGTAAAAGCGGCCGATTTCCATTTCCTTGCCGGCAAGGTGATCGTTGACGAGGTCGATCTTCAGCCGCGCATCGGCAGCGTAGGGGCTGCGCGGGTAGCGGCGGACGATTTCGTTCAGAGCTGCCAACGCCTGCCGCGTGATAGCCTGGTCGCGTTCGACGTCGCTGATCTGCTCATAATAGCTGAGCGCGATCAGATAATAGGCGTAGGGCGCATCGCGGTTACCCGGATGGATCGAAAGAAAGCGCGAGGCTGATGAAATCGATGAATTGTACTCACGCGCCGCATAATAGGAAAACGCACTCATCAACTGGGCACGGCGGGCCCAAGGCGAATAGGGGTGCTGACGCTCCACTTCGTCGAACAGGGCAGCGGCCACTGTCAGATCGCCGCGATCGAGACGATCCTTGGCCGCATTGTAGAGTGATTCCACGTCGCGGGCGACATAGGCGAGATCGGTTTGCTGGTTGGCGCTACCGCCGCCGCAACCGGTCAGAACCAGGGCAAAAGTGGTAGCGGCAAGCGCGCCGCGGAGCGGTTTGGTCAGTCTCATGCCTCGCCTATAGCTACGCCCGCGCTGAACGCCAAGTGAAGCTATTCGCTTCATCCCAATTTCTCCTATCCTGGACGCTTTGCTCATCGTTGCTGCGCATCTCGACATTTGTCGGCGCGAATATGTCGGTCGTCGGAGCCCTCGCTGCTTTGTCGATGTTGCGCGAGGCCCGGTCGAGACGTGCAATCATTTCAAGAAGGGTCTGCCTACAAGAAACTCAGCACTTCCGGTCACCCCCCACCCCCAACCAGGCCGGGAGAGTATGAGGAGGATATAGAATGACCCGATTCCTGAAAAGCAGCCTAGCCCTATCCCTTGCCGCCAGCGCCCTTGTTGCAACCCCTGTCCTTGCCGGAGAGCGCGCCGCCGACGAGGCGGAAATCGCCACCGCTGCGGTTGAATACCGCGACCTCGACCTCTCGACCGACCGCGGGCAGGATCGCCTCAACGCTCGCTTCCGCCGCGCAGCGCAATATGTTTGCGGCATGGATATCCGCGACGCCGGATCGAACCTGCCGAGCCGCGAAGCGCGCGCCTGCTATGTAGAAAAACTGCGCAGCTTCGATCGCCAGGTCGCCATGCTGACCGAAGCGCAGGCACGCGTCGGCTGACAGTTTCACCGAACAGAGACCCCGCCAACCGGCGGCCGTAGGGTAAGCGCGGCCATATGCCGGAACGGGTCTCTTGAGAGCCCGCTGCTCCCGCCTCCCGTCCACCGGAAGCGGATTGCAGCGGGCTCCTTCTTTTGTGCTCCGCCAGGCATGCCGGGGGCTGGCGCATGGCAGCCTGCTTTTCTATAGGCAGCGCCATGGCCAAGGCGCTTTTTGAACTCAATCCCGATCTCGACCGCACCGCGCTGGCGGCGCAGTTCGCCGAGGCGACCCGGTTGCAGATTCCCGATGTCCTGACTGACGAAACCGCGCGCGAGCTGCGCGAAATCCTGCACAACCGCACCCATTGGGGCATGGCGTTGCAGGCAGGAGCCGACGGCAAGGCGCACGGATTCCGGGCGCAGGACCTGCGCCAGCGCGAGGTCGCGCAAAAAGCCATGGAAGTCGGCAAGGCGACTGACCAGGCGGCCGCCGGGCGGGACTATGCCTATCGCGCATTGCGCTATTCGCTGGTCGAGGCAGTGCAGGAAGGCTGGGATCCGGGCGGTCCGCACGAGCTGCTGCTCGAGCACCTCAATGCAGAACCCTTTCTTGGCCTGATGCGCGAGGTAACGGGCATTCCGGAACTCGCAAAGGCCGATGGTCATGCGAGCTGCTTTGCGGCGCAGCATTTCCTCGGCCTGCACATCGACAGCCACGTCGCCGAAGGCTGGCGCATCGCCTATGTGCTCAATCTCACCATCGATGACTGGTACCCTGACTGGGGCGGCTACCTGGTCTTTTTCGATGAGGACGGGAACATTGAAACCGGCTTCAAGCCGCAGTTCAATACGCTCAACCTGTTCCGCGTGCCGCAAGCCCACGCGGTCACCTATGTTCCGCCCTTCGCGCCCAAGGGCCGCTATGCCATCAGCGGGTGGCTGCGCGACCGATGATCGGCATGTCGGCCCAGCAGTTCGCCGCCAAGGCAATCGAGGCGGCCCAGCGCGGTGATACGGTCGGGGCTCTCGCCACGCTGGCAGAAGCGGTCAAGGCTCATCCCAGGGAATCCCGGCTTTGGCATCATGCCGGCAGCCTCATGCTGAAGAGCGGCAATGCCGAAGGGGCGGTGCAGCATTTTGGGCAAGCCTTTGCCCTTGAACCTGCCAATTTCGACTTTGCCATCGACCAGGCAATCGCTCTGACAACCCTGGATCGGTATCGCGAAGCGCTCGAAGTTCTTGCAACCGTTGAAACGCAGGGTGCTCGTCATGCGCATTACTGGTCAACCCGAGCCAATGCGGCGCGCGGGACGGGAGACTTCGAAACCGCCTCCAAGTGGTACGACCGTGCGCTCGAAATAGAGCCGTCGCGGCCCAAGGCCCTGCAAGGCCGCGCCACCGTTGCGCTCGAGCGTGGCGAGGAGGATGCACCCACACGCTTCGACAAGGCACTCGCGATCAATCAGGGCGATGCGCAGTTGTGGCTCGGGAAGGCGCAGGCACTCGATGTCGCCGGACGTCCGGCAGAAGCGCGCGAAATAGCCGAGGCGCTCGCCAGGCAATTCCCGCAATGGCTGGATGCGCTGCGCCTGCTTGCACAATTGCGACTGGGCATGGGCGAAGCAGATTTTGCAGCGCCGTTTCGTGAAGCGGCCGAAAAATTGCCCGGAGAACCCGGCATTCCGGGTGAACACTGCCGCCAGCTCGCCGCACTCGACTTGGCGGAAGAGGCGATGGAGGTCGCCGCCGAAACCCGCCTGCGTTTTCCCGACAACCCGCACTTCGCCATGCTCGAAGCCATGCAGGCAGGCGCTGCGGGGCATGACGAACGCGCCGAAGCAATCTGGACGTCGCTCGAATACGATCGCGTCGACCGGCACGTGTTCGAAGCACGGCACTGGGTCCGCCGCAAGGATTTCGCTCGCGCGGACAGCGTGCTCGACAAGGCTCTCGCACTCAGCCCGTGGGACATCGGCGGCTGGGCCCTGCGCGACCTGATCTGGAGGGCTAGGGGCGACACGCGGCACGAGTGGCTGCATGGGCAGGACGGTTTGGTGCAGTTTCTGCCGCTGGTGGATGTCGATGCCGTCTTGCCTGATGCGATCAAGGTTCTCGAGGACCTGCACGACAACGCCCACCATCCCCTTGGCCAGTCCCTGCGCGGCGGGGGCACCCAGACGCGCGGGCGCCTGTTCGATCGGCATGAGCCCGAATTGCAAGCCCTGCATCGCTCGATCACTGCTACATTAGCGGAATATCGCAACAATCTGCCGCCGGCGGACGAAAGCCACCCCCTGCTTCGCCACAGGCAAAGCGATTGGACAATATTCGGTTCCTGGTCGATCCGGTTTCTCAAGGGCGGTGGCCATCACAAGGCCCACCTTCACCCGGAAGGCTTGATCTCTTCAGCCTGCTACCTGCAGTTGCCCGATGATCTGGGTGCCGGAGGCGAGTCAAAGGAAGGGTGGATCGAACTCGGGCGCCCTGCCCCGGACATCCGGCTCGACCTTGAGCCGCTCCAAGAAATCCAACCGAAGATCGGATATCTCGCACTCTTCCCGAGCACGCTGTATCACGGAACCCGCAAGTTCAAGGAAGGTCGCCGGATGACGGTAGCCTTCGATGTGCAATCAAAATTGGACAAGCAATGACCGAAGCCAATGTCCACGATGCCTGGAATGTTTTCTGGGAACGCCAGAGCCGCCGCAGTGGTGCCGACGCCAAGCGCGGCAGCCAGCCTGAGGCTTGGCAAGGCATCGCGGAACGCCAGCGCCGTGTCTGGCTCGGCTTGGCCCGCACGCTCCCCAAGGGGGCTAACGTGCTCGACCTTGCAACCGGTGATGGCATGGTGCTTTCGTGTCTGCAGGAGAAAAGGCGGGACCTGAAACTCACCGGGATCGACCGCGCGACTGCCCTCCCCAATGCGCCACGCGGCATCAAGCTGCGCGGCGGGGTGAACATGGCCGACCTCCCCTTTCCCGATGATCATTTTGCGGCAGTGACTAGCCAGTTCGGCTTCGAATACGGGGATATTGCCGCCGTGGCGTCCGAAGTCACCCGCGTCTTGAAGCCGGATGGAAAATTCGCACTGCTCACCCACCGCATCGACGGCCCAATTGTTGCGCACAATCGCAAGCGCCGTGCCCAGATTGCCTGGGCTTTAGAGGAAAACGACCTCGTAACCGTCGCGAAAAATAGCCTGTCCCTGCGCAAGGCCGGGATCGCCGCGATACCGCAAGCCATCATTGAAGCCCCCGAAATGGGCGCCAAGGCTCACGGCCCAAATTCTGCAGCATGGGAAATTGCCGAGGCAATCCGGCAGACCCTTCACTTCGGTCGGAATGACGATCCTCAGCAGGTGGCAGCCCTGCTGGACGAGATCCTCGCACAGGCCCGAAACGAGCTGGGTCGCATCGCCTCGCTCGAAGTGGCGGCTGCAACCGCCAGCGATTCCGAATCCATGCTGGAAGCAATGGAGAAAGCCGGATTGCGAGAGGCCGAGCAGGCCATGGTCACAGATGGCCGCTCTCCCAGCCCCTTCGCCGATTACTGGGTGTTCATCCTGGCCGATTGACCGCAGCGTATATTCGCACCTCCCGGAAACGGCATCAACGCACCGCCATAATGCGTTTCAGATAAAAAAGGGCGGGAGACCCGGAAGTCTCCCGCCCTGATTTTGTGTCGAGCTTTCGCCCGATCCTTCGTCGCTTAGAAGCGAACCAGGACCGATGCGAAGAAGTCGCGACCCAGCACGTCGTAAGTCGACGGGTAGGTGTTGGACTGCTCACCGTTGTTGAAGTCACCCAGCAACAGCGTGTTGGTGTCGTTGGTGACAACACCGTTGGCATCAAACACCGGGGAGGTCGGCAGAGTGTCGAACAGGTTGTTCACACCAACCGTGAACGTGAACATCTCGTTGAAGTCATAAGACGCCGTGAGATCGATCAAGTCGTAGGCTGCGATGCGCTCAACGTGGTAGTCGAACGTTGGATCATCGTCGTCAACTGCACTCAGGTGACGCCAGCGGGTCGAGAAGGTCAAAGGACCATCGACATAGCTTGCACGGGCCGTCCACTTGAACGCTGCCTGCGGTTCACCGCATTCGAGACCAAACTCGCCGGCACATTCGATGATGTCCGTCGGGTCTGTCTGGTCAGGTGCCAGCAGGTTCGACTCGGTCCAGGTACCCAGGAGCGACAGGTTCAGGTCGGAAGACCCGTTGCCGAACGCGGAGAACCCGAGGTCCATGCCGTAGTTGATCTGAAGATCGATACCGCTGGTTTCGAGACGGGCAACGTTGGCACCACCAAGACGCGGAGCAGTCGTGCGGTTGAAGCCGCCCGATGCGTCGCGAGTGTTGACGAAACCGGCACACTGCGGAGCGCTCAGGTTCTGGATCGTGTTGTAGCACAGGTCCAGAGCTGTCTGCAGACCGATCGTGATGATGGCATCGTCGATCGTGATGTTGAAGTAGTCGGCAGTGATCGTCAGTCCGGGGACTGCGGTCGGCTGGAGCGCGACACCAAAGGTGTAGCTGTCCGACGTTTCTTCCTGCAGGTTCGGGTTACCACCGAAGAATGCAGCGATCTGCGGATCCGGCTGGATCAGGTTCGAAGCGTTGGCAACGACTGCAGGATCGTTCGATCCGAGCTGGTCGAGCAGCGCATTCGAAACGCCATTCGCATTACAGATCGTGCGAAGTCCACCCGACGAAGCGGCCGGAGTTGCGCAAGGATCGTTCGCACCGGGGAAACCGATGGCCGAACCCTGGAACAGTTCACCGACGTTCGGTGCACGCACCGCACGCTGGTACTGACCACGAAGCGTAATGTCGGGGATCGGCGAGAACTCTACGCCACCGGCATAGGTCCACACGCCGCCAACTGCGTCGAGCGAGTAGTCGGAATAACGACCGGCGCCCGACAGTTCGAAGCGCATGCCGCTTTCGGTTTCGAACGGAATGTTCAGCTCGCCGAACAGCTCGCTGACATTGTATCCGCCTTCGGTAGGCTGACCGGCGTTGAAGCCCTGCACGTCACCCGAAGCGAGGAATTCGTCGGGAATGAAGCGCGAGAAGACTTCACGGTATTCTGCACCAGCAGCGAAACCGATTGGTTCAGCAACACCAAGCGCGAAGTCGCCGAACGTGCCCGAAAGGACAGCCGAAGCGACCTGAAGCGAAGAAATATCGCCATTCTGTGCCTGGATACGGAACGAGTCGACCATATCAGGGGTAAGGGTGTTCAGACCGAAGATGTTGATCTGGTCACCGGTGCCATTCACGCCTGCGGTGAAGCGCGACGTGGAAGCGTTACCCTGCTGAATGTTCGCATTCCGAGTACGGGCATACAGATAGTAAGCATCGTAGCTCAGGAAGTCCGTCAGGTCGCC
Organism: Erythrobacter alti; assembly: GCF_037996805.1. Classification (NCBI taxonomy): domain Bacteria; kingdom Pseudomonadati; phylum Pseudomonadota; class Alphaproteobacteria; order Sphingomonadales; family Erythrobacteraceae; genus Erythrobacter; species Erythrobacter alti. Next base: position 299,739 of record NZ_JBBNAX010000005.1, read on the forward strand.
ACGAAGGCCACCAAGCACGCGGAAAGCGTTACGTTCGTCGAGGTTGCGACGACCGCCGGCTTCGAGAAGACGACGACGAACCTGCACGTTCACCCGACCGTCATTTGCCTGGGTGCCGGTTTCGCTGGCATCCAGAGCACGGAATTCAGCTTCCGTACCTGCATCGATGAAACCATTCGACGCGAGCGAATCGATGTCGAGGAAGGTGTTCACGAGGATCGGCGTCGGAGCCAGTTCGGAATCGACACGGTTGTTGACGTAAGTCACTTCCGTGTAGAGTTCGGCCGCTTCAGCGATTTCATAGCTGGCATAACCACCCATGAGATAACGTTCTTGCGGCAGCTGCAGGTAGTTAACCGGCGCGAAGTTGTAGAGGTCGCCCGGTGTCGAGTAGGCACGAAGCGAACCCGGCGAACCGAAGATGGCAAGGCCGTTGTTTTCGAACGAAGTACCCGTCCGGTCGCCATTGCCCAGGTAGGTCAGGCGGGTTTCGGGCGGAAGCGACGAGCCGAGCTGACGCAGCGGAGAGCCACCGAGCGCGAATTCGGAGAATTCACGGTCGCCCTGGAAGATGTCTTCACGGTTATAGTATTCACCGAAGACGGTGACGTTGCCGCGGCCGTCGGCGAAATCGGAACCGATTGCACCGTGGACCTGCCAGCGATCGCCATCACCACGGTCGGTGATTGCATACTGGCCGCCAAGTTCGGCACCGTCGAGTTCACGAAGGCGGAAGTTGACAACACCGGCAAGCGCGTCCGAACCGTAAACGGCCGAAGCACCACCGGTCACAACGTCAACCGAATCCAGCAGGAACTGCGGGATCGTGTTGAGGTCGGTGATCTGGTTGGTATCGTAGAACATCCAGCGACGGCCGTTGACAAGCAACAGCGTGCGGTTGGCACCGAGGCCACGCAGGTTGAGCGAGGCGGTACCGTTACCGGGGTTGTTCGAGAAAGAGGTGACGCCAGGTACGACCTGCGGCAGCGTGTTGACGACGTTTTCAACGTTCACGGTACCCGACAGGGCGAACTCTTCGGCATCGACAACTGCAACAGGTGCAGCGGTTTCAACGTTGCGACGCGCGATGCGCGAACCGGTAACGATGATGCGGTCTTCTTCTGCGGCGGCAGGCTGGATCGTGGGATCGTCCTGAGCCATTGCAGGCGTAACGATCAGCGATCCGAAGATCACCGAGCTCGCTAGCAGCGAAGCCTTGGTCTTGCGATTAAACATGTACATACTCCTGGTAAGGGGGAGAAACTGCTGGAAAGAGGCATCCGACGCGCAGATATTTTTACCATTATCGACGTCGAACTGATGACTCCACTTTCCTGGATGCGACCCAAAGCACGAACAGGTGTGCACACACAATCTCTGTCTGGAGCGGTTTCACACGAGACGAAATCGTGTGACATTTTTGAAACAATTGGTTCAGGGCCGTTGCCTTCATGCCCCTGCCTGGCCGTGATTCATGGGCAAATTGCCAATCTTGCGCATTTTTCCGCGCCCGGTTTGCAGCATTTTCAATAGCATTTGCGCGGGTTCGCCAGCGAAGTTGCGCGGAACCCAACAAGCCAGCCGCACCACTCGTAATCCGATCTTTACCATAAGGGCGTATTGCGCGACCTTGGATACGAAACGTTGTGGGGGCGTCAAATCATGCTTGTACAATTCAATCACCGACTGCTCGCGGACCAACAGGGCGCAACCGCCGTGGAATATGGCCTTCTCGCCATGCTGATCGCGGTCGCACTGGCGGGGACGATGCTGTCGCTCGGCAATGAAGTCGAAACGCAATATGACACGATTTCGACCGAATATTCCGAAGCGAACCAGCCCGCCGGCTGAGCCCGTGGAATCACCTATGCGGCGAGAAAACGTCTTCCTACCGCCGCGTTAACCATGCTCGCTTACCGCGCTGAAACCGTTTTGCAGGGACAGTTCCGCTTCAAGGCCGCACACGGCCCGCATATCTGGAGATGACAATGTCAGCTTTTCTCACTCGGCTGCGCTCCGACGAGACGGGTGCCACCGCCATCGAATATGGTCTGATCGCCGCCCTGATCGCCGTTGCCGCCATTACCGCGCTGCAAAGCCTCGGCAATGAACTGTCGGCCACGTTCAACAACATCGACACCGAACTGACCGAAGCCAACAAGGCCAACCAGTAAGTTGCATCGAACAGGGCGTACAATGATGGGCCGCGCGCGTTACAGCGAGCGGCCCCTTTGTATATGCTCAGGCTCCACCTCCAAGCGCAAAGAGGCAACCTCGGTCGGGTGGATCATGGAGTAAAGAACGCAATGACAGGTCGGTATGTCGTTCGCACGCCAGAACATGGCCAACGCGGGTAGCTGGCCCTGAACCATTCAAAGCTTTCAACAAACCTAGTGACAACAATGTCACTAACGGGAATAAACCTTTTCCCATTTCTATGGGCATAAGTCCATTTTGATAGCGTTATCAAAAAGATGAATCCCTAAGTATGAGCACGGCAAAAAAACGTTGCTCGGAAACATTATTTGCGCCTACTTTTGCTCTCATAAAAAATTCTTGCGGATGGGGAGCTAATGATCATGACGACGTCTCACAAACGTGGCGCGCTGTTGGGCGCGACTGCAATGTCCATTCTCTTTTTAACTTTTCAAGCGAATGCGCAAGACAGCAACGACCAAGACCCGGCAGAAGAAGCGGCAAGTACAGGTGACGCAATTGTCGTCGTCGGGAGTCGCGGCAGGCCCCGAACCGTCACTAACTCGCCAGTTGCGATAGATTCCGTAGGAGCTGATGCAATAGCTACCACCGGTGCGATCGAAACCGGTCGGATACTTCAGGAACTTGTGCCATCGTTCAATTTCTCGAGCTCCTCCGTTTCAGACGGTACGGATTCGCTTCTTCCGGCAACCTTGCGCGGATTGGGGCCGGACCAGACGCTTGTCCTAGTAAACGGACACCGTCGTCATAAATCCGCGCTAGTCCATGTGAACACTTCCGTTGGGCGCGGAACTGCGGGGACTGACATCAATGCAATCCCGGCTAGCGCATTACGACAAGTGGACGTGCTGAGGGACGGTGCATCCGCCCTATACGGTTCTGACGCCATAGCGGGCGTCATCAATTTCGAATTGCGTAACTCGCCTTACGAAGGAAACGTAGTGGCCACGATTGGCCAAAACTACGAAAGCGATGGACTGACTTATCAAGCCAGCGTGAACAAGGGTTTCGCGCTCGGGCCCGAAGGATTCATCAACCTCACTTACGAATATACCAACCACGAAGCCACTAACCGGGCCGGCTTGTCTGCGCAGTGCCAATACCTTTGCTCAACGGTTGGTGGCCAGGTTCGCGCAGATCCTTCGACTGAAGCTCGCGAGATCGCGTTCGATCGGCAAAACTTCCGAATTGGCGATTCCGAGAGCGAAGGCCACAGCATCTTCGTGAATATGGGAACGCCGCTTTCCGAGACGGTCGAAGCGTACGCATTCGGAGGTTGGAGTTCGCGCCGCAACGAATCTGCGGGCTTCTATCGCCGAGCCAATCAGGGAGGGAACACGCTGCTAGCGTTGTATCCAGACGGATTTCTGCCCTTGATCCGACCAAAGATTGAAGATTTTTCAGCGGCTGGCGGGTTGGAATTTGAAGCCACTGACGACCTCAGTATCGATGCCGGACTGACCTACGGCACGAACAGCTACACATTCCAGATTGCCAACACCAACAATGCCTCGCTTGGCCCATCTTCGCCAACGGTATTTGACGCTGGCACGCTCGAACTTTCAGAATTCGGTGCCAATGTGGACGCGGTCTACAGCTGGTCCGATTTCAGTGCCGCATTCGGCGTCGGGTACAGGACAGAAAATTACCAGCTCAAGGCTGGTGAAGAATCATCGTATGCCGACGGTGGATTCATCAATACGGATACGTTCAATACACCACCCTTGTTCGGGCCGACGCCTGGCGGTGCCGGTGCCCAAGTTTTCCGCGGCTTCAGCCCCGACAATGCGGTTGACGAAAGCCGCGACAGCTATTCGGCGTATCTAGAACTTACAGCTGACTTGGGTGACAGCATCAATCTGCAAGCGGCCGGGCGTTACGAAAATTACGACGGCTTCGGAAGCTCGGTAACCGGTAAGATCGCGGGCCTGTTTACGTTTACAGATGCGGTCAAGGCACGCGGGTCGTTCACGACTGGTTTCAGAGCCCCGTCCATGCAGCAGCTATATTTCAACTCCACCAGCACGCAGTTTGTGACTGTCGGCGGCATGACCGTGGCCCAGGAGCGCGGCACCTTCCGCAATGACAGTGCGCTAGCTCGCGGATTGGGGATTCCCGAGCTTCAGGAGGAGACATCTATAAGTTATGGTGGCGGCCTCATTCTGGAACCCCTTGGGGGACTGGTGATCACCGCCGACTACTATCACATCGACATCGATGACCGGATCATGATTTCCGGTGCCATCAATCCGGTAACGCCTGAAATACAGGCCGCTTTTGACGCGGCTGGAGCAACCCAGGGTCAATTCTTCATCAATGGTGTCGACACGAAGACCGATGGTGTTGATATTGTTGCAGCTTACACCGTACCGGGTGGTGTCGGAGATGGATCATTGAGATTCACGTCCTCCTTCAATTTCAATGACACGAGTGTCACTGAATTGCCGGCGCCTGGCCTACTGGCTGGCCTTGATCTTGTAACGGCGCAAGATGTTTCGATCATTGAAGAATGGCAGCCTCGTACGCGCTTCAACTTCGGGGCCAACTGGAACAACTCGAATTGGGGCTTCAATGTACAATTCAGCCAGTACGGCGAATACACGGTCTGTGAGGGCGGATGTACTGGAGCGGACACTGACACGCAGACTTTTTCGTCGAAATGGCTGACCGATGCTCAGGTCGATTACACGTTTGACATGGGGCTCAAGATCGCGGTTGGCGCAAACAATCTGTTCGACGTGTATCCCGACAGAAACAACATCGGTCAGGCACGAGGTGGCTCGCTATTCGACAGCGCGGGCAATCTTATCGTCGAAAGTCCAGGTGTCTTCCAGTATTCCCGCCGGTCGGCACCATTTGGCTTCAACGGCGGCCATTACTACCTGCGTGCGAGTCTGAGATTTTAACGCCACCAAGGCCAATGATCTGAAAAGAAGTCGGGCATCTCATAAGTAGCCCGGCTTCTTTTCTATAAACTGGTTCTGATTTCCGCCGTGCCTGCCAAAAGTTGACAGCGGCTACTCCTCACCCATCCGCAGCGCGGCAATAAACGCCTCCTGCGGAATGCTCACATTGCCATACTCGCGCATCCGGGCCTTGCCCTTCTTCTGCTTCTCGAGCAGCTTTTTCTTGCGCGAAATGTCGCCGCCGTAGCATTTGGCGGTCACGTCCTTGCGCATGGCGGCGATGGTTTCGCGGGCGATGATCTTGCCGCCGATGGCGGCCTGGACGGGAATCTTGAACAAATGGCGGGGGATGAGGTCCTTCAGGCGCTCGCACATGCCGCGGCCGCGTTCTTCGGCGACGCCGCGATGGACGATCAGTGACAGCGCATCGACGGGTTCGGCGTTCACCAGAATGTTCATTTTCACGAGGTCGCCTTCGCGCAGGCCAATCTGCTCGTAATCGAAAGAGGCATAGCCTCGGCTGATCGACTTCAACCTATCATAGAAATCAAAGACCACTTCGTTGAGCGGCAGTTCGTATGTCACCTGCGCGCGGCCGCCGACATAGGTCAGGTCGGTCTGGATGCCGCGACGGTCCTGGCACAGTTTGAGGATCGAGCCGAGATATTCGTCGGGCGTGTAGATCACCGCCTTGATCCACGGCTCCTCGATCATCTCGATGCGGTTCACATCGGGCCAGTCGGCGGGATTGTGGATGTCTACCACCGCCGCGTCCTCATTCTTCGTATGCGCGAGGTGGATGCGGTAAACCACTGAAGGCGCAGTAGTAATCAGGTCGAGATCATATTCGCGGCTGAGCCGTTCCTGGATGATCTCAAGGTGCAGCAGGCCGAGGAAACCCGCGCGGAAGCCAAAGCCCAGCGCGGCGCTGCTTTCCATTTCGTAGCTGAAGCTGGCATCGTTCAGCCGCAGCTTGCCAATGCTTTCGCGCAGCTTCTCGAAATCCGCCGCGTCGACCGGGAACAGCCCGCAGAACACCACCGGCTGCACTTCCTTGTAGCCGGCGAGCGCCTTTTCCGCCCCGCCCTTCACCGTGGTGATCGTGTCACCCACGCGGGCCTGTTCGACTTCCTTGATCTGCGCGGTGATGAAGCCGATCTCGCCAGGGCCGATTTCGGGCAGGTCCATGCGCTTGGGGCCGAAGCAGCCGACGCGGTCGACCAGGTGCTGCGTGCCGCCCTGCATGAACTTCACTTCGAGGCCCTTCTTGAACACCCCATCGATCACGCGCACGAGGATGACGACGCCGAGGTAGGGATCGTACCAGCTATCGACCAGCATCGCCTTGAGCGGCGCGTCGCGGTCGCCCTTGGGCGGCGGGATCTTGGCGACAACGGCTTCGAGCACGTCCTCGATACCGATGCCCGATTTGGCGGAGGTGAGCACGGCGTCGCTCGCGTCGAGGCCGATGATGTCCTCGATCTCGGCCTTAACCTTCTCCGGCTCGGCAGCGGGCAGGTCGATCTTGTTGATGACACTGACGATTTCGTGATCGTGCTCGATCGACTGGTAGACATTCGCGAGCGTCTGCGCCTCGACGCCCTGCGCCGCGTCCACCACCAGCAGCGCGCCCTCGCACGCGGCGAGGCTGCGGCTTACTTCGTATGCGAAGTCGACATGACCGGGCGTGTCCATGAGGTTGAGCTCATATGTCTCGCCGTCCTTGGCGGTGTAGTTGAGGCGCACGGTCTGCGCCTTGATTGTGATGCCGCGCTCCTTCTCAATGTCCATGTTGTCAAGGACTTGCTCGGACATCTCGCGCTCAGTCAAGCCGCCACAATGCTGGATCAGGCGGTCAGCCAGCGTGGACTTGCCGTGATCGATATGGGCAATGATGCTGAAATTGCGGATTTTGGAAAGGTCTGTCATTTGCGAGCAGCCATTAGCCGCGCTTCAGACAAATGTCAGCACATCTTATCGACCCACTTGCAAGCTTATCCGGCGCGTAGAGATCCCGCGTTCACATCTACCTGCATGAACTTCGGCGTGGAAGCGGTGGTGCCTTGTTGGCCCGGTATGGCGTAGTGTCCTGGAGGTAGCGCTCTAAGCGGCATCCCAGCCGCCGCGAGCATGTATGGCGAGACCCGGTGGCGGGTGCACAGGCCGCCGGCGCCATCGCTGACCAGTGGCGTTTCGAAGGACAAGCCTTGCGTTGCGTCTTGCGAGCGCCTGACCGTGCCTACCACCAGTTGTCCCTCGCCAAGGTCGAGCACGAGCTGTGTTCCGACCGGCACATCCACCAGTCCTTCAATGCGTGCTCCTGTACGCGAAAGATCACGCAACATGGCGGAGTAGTGGTGATCCTCGTGGATCACTCCGACGCGCCGGAAGAGCGTTTTGCGGGACGACCGGTGCTTGGCCGGTCCAACCGGTTCATAGCGCAACTCTCCCGATTCCAGCTTCTCCAAGACCGCGGTTTGCGGCACTGCGCGAGAGAAGATGAAGCCCTGCACGAGGTCTGCATCGAGACCGGCAATGCACTTCAGTTCGTCGAGAGCTTCGACACCTTCGGCCGTGGTCGCCATGTTCATTGCCCTCGCCAGGCTCACAATAGCGGTGATGATGGCAGCACTCGAATTGTCGTCCTGTGCGCAGCCACGAACAAAGCTTTGATCGATCTTGATCTTGTCGAACGGAGCGCGGCGTAGATAGGAGAGCGACGAGTAACCCGTACCGAAATCGTCCAGCGCCAGTTTGACACCCAGTTTGCGCAACTTTTTGAACATCTGGTCGGTGGCGTCGACATCGCCCATGAACACGCTCTCGGTGATCTCCAGCTCCAGACGCTTCGCAGGTAGACCCGACGCTGCGAGCGCGTTTTCGACAACTTTGGGGAGATTGTCGCTGACAAACTGCTGGGCCGAAACATTGACCGCGACGGTAATTTCGTCCGGCCATTTGGCGGCATCCTCGCATGCCTGGCGCAGCGCCCATTCACCCAGCTCATCGATCAGATTGCTGTCCTCGGCGATGGGAATGAATGTCACCGGGCTGATTGCTCCGTGGGCGGGATGGTTCCACCGCATGAGTGCTTCAAAGCCGCGCACATGATGCGATTTGGCATCGACCGCAGGCTGGTAGTGCATTTCCAGTTCGCCCTGCGCCAGAGCGTCACGCAGGTCTTCCTCGATCTCGCGGCGATCTTCGGCCGATTCCTTCAGATCGTTCGAGTAGAAGCGGAACTGACCGCGCCCCCCGCCCTTGGCAGCATAGAGCGCCAGGTCAGTCGCCTTCACCAGCTCGTCCGGTTCGATCCCGTCGTAAGGGGCGATGGCGATGCCGATCGACGTGCCGATGATGGCCCGGCTGCCTTCGATGGAATATGGCTGGGAGATCATCTGAATGATCCGATTGGCAAGCTCCCCCAGCTTCCCGCGATCATCTTCATCGGGCAGGATAATCTGGAACTCATCACCACCCAGACGGCCGATTTCTGCCCCATCAGGAACGATCTGTTCAAGACGTTGCGAAACCTGCCGTAGCAACTCATCGCCTGCCGGATGGCCGAGCGTGTCATTGACCTGTTTGAAGCGGTCAAGATCGAGCATCAGCAGCGCGCAGGAGCGTTTTTCAACACGGTAGGCATTGAGGACGGTCGTCAAACGCCGGGACATGCGGTGGCGATTGGCGAGCTTCGTTAGCGAGTCATATTCCGCCGCACGCGATGATGCCAATTCCGCGTGATACATGGCGGTGATGTCTTTGACGCTGCCGCGATAGCCCTGAAAGTCACCGTTCTTGTTGAATTGAGGCTTGCCGGTCAGCGCCCACCAAGTGCCGGATTCAGTATCGTCACTGGCAATGGATCCGGCCAAACGCACCGGCTGGTCGGTAAAAGTAGTGCGCGCACTGAGGAGAAACGTAAGTGGTCGCGTGCGATTGGCGCTATCGCTCCCTTCGACGGTTTCCACCAGGCTACCCAAATGCTCGCCGATAACGGGTCGATCATCGGAAAATTTGCCGATCGCCGCAGGCGAGAGATATGTCAGAGCGCCAGTGTCGTCCGTAGCCCAGAACCAGCTGATTCCGGCCGCTTCCAGCGCGTCGAACATCTTGAGGCGCTGCTTTGCGTCGAGCACGCCCGAGCGGGCGGCGGCAGCTTCGGCGTCAGGCACACGTATGGGGTCGCCGCGTTGGCCACCAAAATTCTTGATTATGCCGCGCATACCCACGGTGGGCAGTCTCCCTAAGCCTTACTCGAATAAAAGTATCAAAGTCGGAAATTCGTCCCGCACGTACTAGCGGCTCGACCTTACCAATTGCCTAAGTGATCGCAGCTAGCGGGGCACAGCGGGACCGGCTCCATTGCCGGACACAGAAAATTGGGTAAGCAAGGAGGTGGAGAAGCCGGTCAACGGGGAGGAAGCATGCGCCATATCGCAATCGTCGGATCGGGTCCTGCGGGGTATTACACGGCAGAAGCAGCGCAAAAGGCATTTGGCGATGATGTCCGGGTCGATGTATTCGACATGCTGCCGGTGCCATACGGGCTGATCCGAACCGGCGTTGCTCCCGATCACCAGTCGATCAAGGGCGTGGCGCGACGTTACGAAAAGACTGCTCTAACCGAAAATGTCCGGTTTGTCGGCAATGTTGCCATTGGCCGCGACCTGGAAATTGCCGAATTGCAGGAGCTGTATGACGCTGTCGTTCTGGCCACCGGTGCGCCGCGTGACCGCCAACTGGGTATGCCGGGCGAAGACCTGGAAAATGTTTTCGGCAGCGCCGCCTTCGTTGGCTGGTACAACGGCCATCCAGAATTTGCCGATCTCGACCCAGATTTGTCGGGCGACACTGCAGTGGTCATCGGCATGGGCAATGTCGCGCTCGATGTCGCCCGCATACTCGCCAAGACCGTCGAAGAGCTGGAAGGCAGTGATATCGTATCGCACGCCTATGACGCGCTGAATGCAAGCTCGATCGAGCGGATAATCATCCTCGGGCGGCGCGGTCCGCACCAGATCATGATGACGCCGAAGGAACTGGGCGAACTCGGCAGTCTCGAGCGCGCTGCTCCGCATGTAGAGCGCGATGACCTGCCCGAGGAAGTTGAAGATGCAATGCTCGAACCGGGCTTGCGCAAGTCCGTTACCCTGCTGCGGCAATACGCCGCCACACCCGAACACATCCGCGCCGAAAAGCAGATCGCAATAGAGTTTGCATTCTTTACCCAGCCCAAGTCGCTGATTGGTAATGACAAGGTCGAGCAAATCGAAATCGAACACACCAAGCTCGAGAAGGGTCGCGCAGTCGGCACCGGCGAGATCAGGCAGCTCCCCGCCCAACTGGTCATCAGCTGCATTGGCTATCAGACGGCACCGATCCCCGGCGTTCCATTCGATACCCGCGCCGGCCGTTTCGCCAATGACGATGGACGTATCCTGCCGGGCCTTTACTGCGTCGGTTGGGCCAAACGCGGGCCTTCCGGCACGATCGGGACCAACCGCCCTGATGGGCAAGGTATCGTGGAACTGATTGCCGCTGACCTTGCCGACGGCACGCTTGGCAGAGGCGGCAAAAGCGGACGTGAAGGCTTCGATGAATTGGCCAGCAAACGCGGGCTGGACGTGGTGACCTTCCAGGACTGGAAGAAGATCGAGGAAGCCGAAGCCGCAGCCGCGCGCGATGGCGCTCCACGCGAAAAATTCGTCGATATTGAGGCGATGATCAGGGCATCATCGCGGTAGCATTCCTGCCCGGACGCGCCGGGCCACTGCTTGCTCCGTATCAGACCCGCATCGGCATCAGCACATAGAGCGCCGGCGACTTCTCGTCTTCGCGGATCAATGTCGGCGCACCGGCATCCGCGAAGTGCAATTCCACAGTGTCGTTGTTCAACTGCGCGAGGATGTCCTTGAGATAGGTGGCGTTAAAGCCGATCTCCATCGCGTCCGACCCGTATTGCGAGCTGACTTCTTCCACCGCATTGCCGTTGTCGGGGCTGGTAACGGTGAGCGTTACCTTGTCGGTATCGAGGCCCATCTTCACTGCGCGGGTCTTCTCGGTGGCGATGGTCGCCACGCGGTCAACGCCGGCGAACAGCGACTTGGGATCAACCTTGAGCAGCTTGTCGTTGCCCGTCGGGATAACGCGGCTGTAATCCGGGAATGTTCCGTCGATCAGCTTGCTGGTCAGCACCACACCGCCTTCGCCGCCAAGCGTAAAGCGGATCTTGGAGGGGCTGAGGTCGATCTGAACATTGCCTTCGGTCGCTTCCTCCAGCAGCTTGCGCAGTTCTGCCACGGCTTTGCGCGGCACGATTACGTCGGGCATTCCGTCGGCACCTTCCGGGCGGGCAATCGTGAAGCGGGCGAGGCGGTGGCCATCGGTTGCCGCAGCCTTCAGCACGCCGCCGTCATCGTCTGCCACGTGCAGGAAAATGCCATTGAGGTAGTAGCGCGTTTCTTCGGTGCTGATGGCGAAGCGCGTGCGATCGATCATTTCAGCCAGCGTCTTTGCAGGCAATTCGAAACTGGTCGGCAGATCGCCTTCCACGATCACCGGGAAATCATCGCGCGGCAGTGTCGGCAGCGAGAAGCGGCTGCGACCGGCCTTGATCGTCATTCTGTTATCGGCGGTTTCCAGGCTGACCTGACTGCCATCGGGCAGCTTGCGCGCAATATCGAAAAGCAGGTGCGCCGACACGGTGATCGAACCTTCGGCGTCGACCGCATTGGCCTGCAGATTGTCCACCACCTGCAAATCAAGATCGGTCGCCATGATGCGCAGATGTCCGCCAGCCTCTGCCTCGATCAGGACATTGGACAGGATCGGGATGGTGTTGCGCCGCTCCACCACGGACTGGACGTGGGACAGGCTGCGAAGCAGCTCTGCGCGTTCAATGGTGACCTTCATGGCAATCAATTCCCCATTCGTGCGTGGCGGTGGCCGGGAAAACCCGGAATCGCCTGCCAGCGCCGGTAAAATGCTGCATTACCCTTAGCGCAGGTGCGAATACGGGCAAGCGAACGGTGGCGTCTGGCGGGATTCCTTGGGGAAAACTAGGAAAGCATCGCCATTCCGCCATTCACATGGATCGTCTGGCCGGTGACATAGCCCGCTTCCTTGCTTGCCAGATAGGCAACTGCTGCGCCGATATCGTCGCCCTCGCCCATGCGGCCCATCGGAATGCGCCCGTTGATTGCGTCCTTCTGCTTGTCATCAAGCGCCTCTGTCATGGCAGAGCGGATAAAGCCGGGCGCGACGCAGTTGACGGTAATACCGCGGCTGGCAACTTCCTGCGCGAGGCTTTTGGACATGCCGACAAGTCCGGCTTTGGCAGCAGTGTAATTCATCTGACCCGGATTGCCCGTTGTGCCGACCACGCTGGTGATGTTGATCATGCGACCGAACCGCGCCTTCATCATCGGGCGCACGCTTGCGCGCATCAGGCGGAAGGAGGCTTCGAGGTTGATGCGGATCACCTGATCCCATTCCTCATCCTTCATCCGCATGGCGAGATTGTCGCGCGTGATGCCGGCGTTGTTTACCAGAATGTCGATCCCGCCGAGCGTGTCGACTGCCGCAGGCACCAGTTCTTCGACCTGTTCGGGATTCGACAAGTTGCAGGTTATCTCGACATGCCCGTCATGGTCGTGATGCGCATAGCTTTCGTTCAGTTCCTCGCGAAAGGCGCGCAATTTGTCTCCATTGGAGCCAGACAGCGCCAGTCGTGCCCCCTGCGATGCCAAGGCGCGGGCGATGGACGATCCAATCCCTCCGCTGGCTCCGGTGACAAGGGCATTCATTCCTACGAGTGAGAACATGGTTCGCGTTTCCCTGCTGCAATTCCTTGGCCCGCCTGTTGCGCGTCGGTGCGCCGCGGGTCAACAGGCAGGCTAACGTTGCGCCCGGCTGCGCGGGGTGAAACTGACGCGGCGGACCTCATCAATCTCGCGGCCATCCATGCGACCCTCGACGAGTTCGTAGCCCATCAGCGCGAAGATGCGGTCGCCCAGGAAGATGGGCCGGGCATTGCCATACCAGTCCACGCACGAAGCCACGCAATTGTCGCTGCGATTCGCCTTGGCGCGGCTGTCGAGATGGCCCGCAGGGGTGAAAGCACGATTGTCACGGCGGAGGAAAAAGATTGCCGAGGCATCGCCAAGAAATTCGCCTCCACGGTTCGCCCGTTGTCGAGTGACCGGCAGGCCTAGAGTTCCTGAAACGCCGCCGGGAGAGCCTGCATCCGGACGATAGAAGAAGGCCTGACTGCGCACCTCGCCTTCGCTCGCGGCGGGGAGCATGTACACATCCTCGACCCGTGCTTGCGCGCCCAGCGAGATTGCGGAAAAACCCAGCGTATTCCTACTGCCTGGTCCAATTGCGATGGCATCCGACCCCATGACGTCAAATCGCGTAACGCCGTGTTGCAGATCGATCCGCTGTGCTGCGCGGCCGTTTACGGGAGCGGCGTAGATAAAGCGGTCGTCCTCTTCAGACCCGAAATCACCGGCGGCATAGAGCAGATAGTCGCCGACAAAGCGGTTGTGGAATCGCCAGCCTTCAACCGGCGGCAATTCGCGCATGGCCTGTTGCGGTATCCGTTCCGATCCATCGGTGAAGGCCGCCATCGGTACGGTCAGCAGGCCAAGGTCGCCTCCCGAAAATTCGCTGCCCCACATGCCTTCGCCATTCCCCTCGGCACGCAGGACTACTCGCAGCACGCCGTCGCCGCGATCTTCGGTGAAGGAAAACTGGTCGATAGGTGCACCGTCGACCGGCACCGAGCCAGGGCGCGAGCCATCGAGCGGCAGGCGAAACAACTGGCCATCCGCCGTCCCGCCTTCATAGCGGGTGGCGCCCGTCCAAAGGTACACGGCGCGAGGGCTGACGTAGAAGACGCGGCTCCACGTGCCGAGCACTGCAGTGGCTTCGCAATCCAGCTCCGGGGCGGAGAGGTCGCAACGCGTCACAGCATGGGCCATCGGCAGCACGAATTTGCCGCGCCTTGCAGGTTCGGTGACGTAAATGTCGTCCGGTTCGAGAAGGTCGATCACTTCGCCATCGGGACCGCCACGGCGCAACGCAGGCATGGTCGCGCGCCAATCGTTCCAGCGCATCGAGACAGGCGCGTAAAAGATCAGCTCGTCACCGATCATGCGCGAGGCGTAGTTGCTGGAAGAATAATAGTCGCCAGAGCGCAGGTAATGCGTGTCGCGATACGTCAGACTTCCGTCGCGGCCCAGTCGGAAGCGGTTTATCTCGGTCCCGAAATCGCCGTAGGAATAGCCAACAACGATGACCTGATCACCGTTTACGAGCATCTCGTCATACCAGGTGCTGTCCGCATTGCGCGCATCGGGCGGGAACGCGTTGATGGCGTCCACAGGCTCCAAGGCGTTGCCTCCATGACGAACGGTGAACACGCGTCCGCGGCGAAGAATAACCAGGTAATCGCCCGCATCCTTGACGATCGCGCCCTCGTCCACGCCTGCTTCCTGCGTATTCGTGATCTGCTCTCCGCCGGGAGCCGATGCGTCGGCGGATTCCATGGCCTGCATGAAGCCAAATTCGGCCTGGGGCGCAGCAACTGCGGCAGGCGGAGGAGGTGGTGGTGGGGCGTTTGTAGAGTTGGCCGTCACTGTGATGACGTCGCCACCGCTGCCGTAGTTTCGATTACGCGCGCCCGACACCGCCAGCATCTGCTCGGCAAAAGCCTCGAAGGCCTCTTCATCCTCGAAGGAATAGAGGCCAACGTCCTCGCTCGCGCTCGATGTGCTGCTTGCGACTTGCTGTCCGGTCGCGGACTGGCAAGCCATCAGGGTCAGGCAGGCCGCAAGGCCCTTGGCGATGATCGGGATCGGAGCGCGAACGGGCAATTTCAAGACAGGTCCCCCAGCAGTGTTACAATGTAACATCGCGCTGCTATCCTGAACGCAGGATGTATTGCTCTCAGCGCAAATTCGTAAACTCGCGCTGACCGATCCGTTGCAACCCCATGAAGCCGAGCAGCAGCCCCACCTTTTCGGCGACCATCTGGCTTTCGTCGTCTACATCGAGTCCCGCGCCCATCAGGAACGCGCCCATCACCATTGCATCACCCTGGGAGACGGAAACCTCTTCTCCGCCCATGCCGGACATGACACCGGCTTCGATCACGCCCCAGAGCCGGTCGCGATTGCCAGCTGCCAGCGCATCATCGAGCATCCGCAACTCACTGGAAGAAAGGTTGCCCGAACTGCGATAGGCCGCTTCGTTGACGCGACCCAGCTCGTAAAGTGTCGCGTAAATTGATTGTTCCGGGTTCCAGTCAAGACGCGCGGTGCAGGTCTCGATCGCGCTCATCGCGATGCTGCTGATCCGGTCGAACGCGGGTTCGTTGATGTCCGCGCCGCCCGTGCTCATGATCCGGCCAAGTTCGGCAAGCTCTTCGCGTTGATCGGTGCTGTATTGGCCTGCCATGCAATTGAGGCCCTTGCCCTGCGCGACAGCAGGGACCGCCAGCAATGATAGTGTCAAAGCACCGATAGCGATGGCAATGAATTTGCGGCCCATCGTTTACCCCCTCGGCTTCTCAGATGTTCTTGGCCAAAGCCTCGATGTCATCCATTCCGATAATGCTCGTTGCGGTCACATCGGGCGCGATTTTGCGGATCATTGGTCCGAGCACCTTGCCGCCCAGTTCCACGAAATGGCTAATGCCGGCTTTTTCCATCGCGATGACGCTTTCACGCCAGCGAACACGGCCGGTAATCTGTTCGACGAGCAGGCCCTGCTCGCTCGCTGCATCGGTGACAGGCGCGGCAGTTACATTGGCGTAGACCGGCAGGCGGAAGGACTGCGGCGGCGTTTCACCAAGCGCGGTTTTCATCCGCAAGGCTGCAGGCTGCATCAGCGAGCAGTGAAACGGAGCCGACACGGGCAATTTGATGGCGCGCTTGCAGCCGTGGTCCTTTGCCATTTCGATGGCCCGGTCGATCGCCTCTGCATGGCCCGAAAGCACCACTTGTCCCGGATCGTTATCGTTGGCGACCTCGCACACCTGCCCCTGCGCTGCCGCTTCTGCCAGCCCTTGCGCCTTTTCCAGATCCGCCCCCAGCAGCGCGCACATCGCGCCCTCGCCAATCGGAACAGCGTCCTGCATCGCAATGCCGCGCAGGCGCAAAAGTTTGGCCGTATCAGTCAGGCTGAAAGCGCCGACGCTGGCGAGCGCCGAATATTCACCGAGCGAATGACCCGCGACCGCCTCACCCTTTTCGGCAAGCGATACGCCGCCCGCTTCGAGCACGCGCGCCACGGCGAGCGCATTGGCCATGATCGCTGGTTGTGCATTCGCGGTGAGCGTCAATTCGCTTTCCGGTCCCTCGCGCATCAGGGCAGAAAGCTTCTGCTTCAGTGCCTCATCCACTTCCTCGAAAACCTCGCGCGCGGCAGCACTGGCGTCGGCGAGTTCAGCGCCCATGCCGACCTTCTGGCTGCCCTGGCCGGGAAAAACGAATGCAATCATATCAAGTCCTTGTTGTATTGACGCCGAAGGGAACCAGCGCGTTGTCTGCATCATGTCCGATATCAGCGCCGCCGAGATAGGCAATGTCGGATTTATCGCACCAATAGCGCGCGATATCCTCCGCGGTCGCGCCGAATGGGCGGTCATTTTCCGGAACGGCAGAGACACGCCCCAGCCTGATGCCCGCCACACCCTGCAAGTTCTGAGTGACATGGAAGAACAACCGGTCGACCGCGTACAGATGCTCTGCCACTTCTTCGACCAGCACGACATGATCGGTGAGGTCGGGCATGAAATCGGTGCCGACCAACATGGCCAGCGTCATCAGGTTGAAAGCCACCGTCGGCCGGTCATCCAGCCCAGCTTCCAGGTCGACCGGTTCGCCCGAGAGATAACGTAGCACCCTGCGGATCGCTTCATCACCGCCATCGTGCTTGATATCGCCTGCTAGCGGGCCGTGGACCGGTTTTCCGATACCATTGCGATAAAGTGCAGCGAGCAGCGTGCCCGAATCCGAATAGCCGAGATAGGTCTTGGCGTGCGCCTCTTCGTGCATCCCCGCAATCACGTCTCCTGCGATCCGGCAGGCACCATAGCCGCCCATTCCGAACCACACCGCGTCGATATCTGGATCGTTGGCCGAATCCAGCAGCGCCTCCAGCCGTGCTCCGTCGTGTCCGGCGAAATGGCCGGTTTCCACGAAGCACTGCGGGTTGAAAATGAGCTCAACCTGCGGGAATTCTTCTTCGGCCAATGCAAGGACAGCGTCCGCCCGCTCGCGGCGCAGCGGCTTTCCGGGGCAGGTGATCGCTATGCGGGTTGTCATCCACTTCCCTCTAACATCCGCTTCACAAAGCGCCACCACCCGCATAATCACATCCCCATGAATGATAACGCCAGCGTCACCTCCCACCCCTATTTCTTTTGCGGCATCGGCGGATCGGGGATGCTTCCCCTTGCGCAGATCATAAAGGGCATGGGCGGCGAAGTCGCCGGATCGGACCGCAGTTTTGATCAGGGCCGCACGCCGGAGAAATTCGCCGCGCTCGAGCGGCAGGGCTTTGGCCTGTTCCCGCAGGACGGCAGCGGCATTACCAGCGGCGACCAGGTGCTGATCGCCTCTGCCGCAATCGAGGACACGGTTCCCGAAATCGCCAAGGCCAGGGGACTGGGCTGCGAAAGGCTGACCCGTGCCGAATTGCTCGCAAGGCTGTTCAACGCTGCGGGCCAAAGTATCGCCGTGGGCGGCACGAGCGGCAAATCGACCACTACCGCAATGCTCGGCTGGATCATGCAGGCCACGGGCCGCGCTCCAACCATCATGAACGGCGCGGTGATGAAGAACTTCGTCTCCAAGGACAGGCCGTTTGCCAGCGCCGTGGTGGGTGATGGCGATATGTTCGTGAGCGAAGTGGACGAAAGCGACGGTTCTATCGCGCTGTACCGGCCATCGGTCGCGCTGCTGCTCAATGTCAGCCTTGATCACAAGAGCATGGAGGAATTGCGCGAACTGTTCGGCAATTTCCTCTCGTTGGCAGGACGCGGCGTGGTGAATGCGGACGATGTCGAGGCCTTTCGCCTCGTCGCCCAAGCCAATGAGCCCCTCACATTCGGTATCGACAATGGCTGTGCGGCGCTCGGCATCGCAGAGGGCAGCATTGCCGATGGCCCGACCAAGCAGGCCGCGCTGGTTGTGGACCGCCGCGATGGCAGCGAGCACGCGCTGCGCCTTGCCATGCCGGGGCGCCACAATTTGTCCAACGCCCTCGCCGCGATCGCAGCCGCGAATGCTGCTGGCGTTCCCGTTGCAGACGCCGTGGCTGCGCTGGCAGACTTCAAGGGACTCGCCCGGCGCTTTGATATCGTCGGCACCAGCGCGAACGGCGTTACCGTGATCGACGATTTCGGGCACAATCCCGAAAAGGCGCGCGCCACGTTGAAGACTCTCAAAGCGCATGAAGGCCGCGTGATCGCCTTCTTCCAGCCGCATGGCTACGGCCCCTTGCGCCAGATGGGACATGAACTGGCCGAAACCTTTGCGCAGGAGCTAGGCCCCGAAGACCTGACGATCCTGTGCGATCCGGTCTATTTCGGCGGCACGGTAGACCGCTCCGAAGGCAGTGAGCGCATCATCGACCTGATCCACGCGGCGGGCGGCAAGGCCCTCCACATCAACACCCGCGAAGGCTGCGGCGACTTTATCGTGCAGAACGCGCGGTCCGGCGATCGCGTGGTAGTGATGGGCGCACGCGACGATACGCTGACCGAATTTGCGGAAAGCCTTTTGCAACGTTTGTAAGTCATTATCGCAGCCTCAACGCACACACGGAGGGCGCGACTGGTGCAGAAGAATTACCGTGAAGGCGGCGTCGGCATGTTCGATGCGGCGCCCGGCACTTATGTCGTTTCTGCTTATTTCGACGATAACCAGGTCGATCTGGTCTATTGCAACGTGCTCGGCTGGCAGGTCGGCAAGGACCGGCGCCTCACGCCCATGTGCCTCGATCACCGCGCTGCGCAGGACGATACCTGGTTCGTGATCCATCCCGATGGACGGGTGGAAAGCAATGACGGGCGCAGCTGGTCGACCAAGGATGCCTGGGTCACCGAGGAACGCCGCGCACGCCGCGCCGCAGCCTGACGGCCTGCTCCCTAATGCGCCGCAGCCTCGCCATGCTCTTCAGTATGCCCAAGGCCGAGTACATTGTGCAGCAGGAACACGATCAGCGCGCCGACCAGCAAGCCGAACAAAGCCGATAGGCCGGCAAAGGTTATCCATCCCAGAATACCGCCGAGGCCACCGGTAGCCAGCTCGACCCAGTGCTGCGCCTGCTCGATATGCTCTTCAGGGTAGTAGAAGCCAAGTTCGTGCAGGCCGTGGACGATAATACCGCCGCCAACCCAGAGCATCGCGACCGTGCCGACAACGGACAATGTCGTAAGAAGGTGCGGCATGGCGTTGAGCAGTTTCCTGCCGAAATTGCGCCCGAAATCCGTCGCGGCTTCCTTGGCCATATGCAGGCCCACATCGTCCATTTTCACGATTAGCGCGACCGCGCCGTAGACGACCACTGTGATCACGATGCCGATAATTGCCAGCACGCCGGCGCGGGTCAGCAGGTCTTCTGCGGCAACCTCGCTCAGCGTGATGGCCATGATTTCGCCGGAGAGGATCAGGTCGGTACGAATGGCGCCCGCCACGCGCTTTTTCTCGAACTCGATCGGGTCCTTGATGGGGCTTTCGAGATTTTCGCCGTGCTTCTTCCCGCCCAGCTTCTCGATCACCTTTTCCGCGCCCTCGTAGCACAGGAAGGCACCGCCCAGCATCAGGATCGGAATGATCAGCCATGGGAGGAATTCACTGAGCAACAAGGCAGCCGGAAGCAGGATGATCAGCTTGTTGAAGAAACTGCCCTTGGCGATCTTCCAGATGATCGGCAGCTCGCGCTTGGGCTCCAGCCCGGTAACATAGCTCGGCGTGACGGCCGCATCGTCGATCACCACCCCGGCAGTCTTGGACCCTGCCCGGCCCGCAGCCGCGGCAATGTCGTCCACGCTGGCAGACGCCGCGCGGGCAATGATGGATACGTCGTCGAGAAGGGCGGCAAGGCCGGATGGCATGAAAAGTCTCCCTGTTTCGCTGGTCAATGGTTTACTGCCCCGCCCGTTCCAAGGTCACAACCCCAACGCTCTATTGCGCTTGCAATATCCCCCGATCCCGCTATGTGCGCGCCTTCCGCGACATTTCGGGCCTCGCTTGCCTGATGCGGAAATCAAGAAAGCCGGAGGGGCCCCTGCGATCCGCGCGGGTGTTGTCAGCGATCGGCATGGAAGTGAAAGGAAGCGCGCATGGCTCTTTACGAGCATGTTTTCCTCGCGCGTCAGGATCTGAGCCAGGCTCAGGTTGACGCGCTTGCTGCGGGCACCACGGAAATCGTGGAAGCCAATGGCGGCAAGGTCGTAAAGACCGAGACCTGGGGCCTCAAGTCCCTCGCATACAAGATTGACCGCAACCGCAAGGCGCATTTCGTCATGCTCAACATCGACGGGCCCGGCTCGCTGGTAGCAGAGCTCGAACGCCAGAACCGCATCAACGAAGACGTGATCCGCTGGCTCACCATCGCCGTTGAAGACCATGAAGATGGCCCGTCGGTGATGATGCGCAAGAACGACCGCGACAAGAAGCGTCGCAGCGACCGTGAGGAGCGTAACTGATGGCTCGTCCGTTTTACCGCCGCCGCAAGTCCTGCCCGTTTTCCGGCAAGGACGCTCCGCAGATCGACTACAAGGACACGCGCCTGCTGCAGGGCTTCATGTCCGAACGTGGCAAGATCGTACCCAGCCGCATCACCGCCGTTTCCGCCAAAAAGCAGCGTGAGCTGGCCAAGGCGATCAAGCGTGCCCGTCACCTGGGCCTGCTGCCCTACATCGTGAAGTAAGAGGAGAGAGACTCATGGATATCATCCTCCTCGAACGAGTTGGTGGACTTGGCTCCATCGGCGACGTTGTCACCGTGAAGGACGGCTACGCCCGTAACTTCCTGCTGCCGCAGAAGAAGGCCCTTCGCGCCAATGAGGCGAACAAGAAGGTCTTCGAAGCGAACCGCGACAAACTCGAAGCAGAAAACGCCGAAAAGCGTACGACTGCCGAAAAGGATGGCGAAAAGGTCGCAGGCACCGAGATCGTGCTCATCCGCGCCGCTTCCAACGCAGGCCAGCTTTATGGCTCGGTCAACGTGCGTGACGTGGCTGCCGGTCTGGCCGACAAGGGTCACGAGATCGACAAGAAGCAGGTCATCATGGGCGCGCCGATCAAGACGATCGGCATGTTCGACGTGACCATTCGCCTGCACCCCGAAGTCGAAGTCCTGGTGAAGGCCAACGTGGCCCGCTCGGAAGACGAAGCGGAACTGCAGAGCCAGGGTATCGACGTCATCGCGCAGATGAACGAAGAAGAGATCGCAGCGGACGCCGAAGCCGGCTTCCAGCACGAACTCGACCCTGACCGCGAACTTGGCGACCTGCCGCCCGCGGAAGAAGGCGAAGAAGCTGGTGCCGAAGGCGAAGCTGCCGAAGGTGACGAGAACGCCGACAGCTAAGCGCGCTTACAGCGACGAAAAAAAGGGGCGCGGCCAGCGATGGCGGCGCCCTTTTTGCATTCCCTGCCTGTGGTTTTGGGTGCAGCGCAGCCGCAATGCGCAAGCTAACCTGCTAGCGGGATCGCCAAAGTGAATCTCACGCCTAGCGGTTCCGAGCGCAACTGGCTTTCCGCGCCAATCCTGCTCGCAAGAGCCTTGATCGTTCTCGAACCCAGGCTGATGGTGGACTTGAATTCGAAATCGTCGGGCAACCCGACTCCATCGTCACAGATTGTGACTACGACCGAGCCGTCATCCCCAGCAACGCAACCCACGTAGAGTTTGCCTGAGATACCGGTAGGATGAGCGTATTTCAGTGAGTTGATCACCACTTCGGTCACGATCAGGCAGACAGGGAGCAGCATATCATTGCGTATCTCGACCCGTTTGTCGGATTCGCGGATCAACTGGAACCCGGCGGAATTCGCCAAAGCACCGATGAGATCTTCGCAAAGCTCATAAAGATGCGCGTTCAGGTCAATCCGTGCATTATCAGGCATCGACGACAAGCGCCGATGCAATTCGCCGACACAAACGACTTGTGAACTGATTTCCCTGAGCGCCTGCGCGATCGAATACTTGCAAACCATGTCTTCGCCGCGTGCGATGGCGGACGCCCGCAAATTTATCGCCCCCGCCAAGAGTGAAAGGCTGTTGGCTATTCGATGATTTGATTCCTGAACCTCGATGCTCCGGTCGGGGAAAGTATAAACGTTGTCACCGTGGGGTTGGCTGGGCTGTTGGCCGTCGTATAACATTTTTACTCTCCTATTCACATTCTACATAAAGTAGTTCCTTTCCATACTCAATCAGTCGAACTCTCTATTGCTTGAATAGACGAATAGACAGAGAATATAACCTTACAAGCAAATTTATTACTTTGCATACATCGTGCCGCCTTCACATTCTGAGTGCATTGAGTAAGTGCGTCACTCTGCACCTGTTGCTGCAAAATGACTCTTGACTTAAAGTTTGCTGTTCCTTATTTTGGACACAGGCTACAATTGTTTGTTTTTAAGGGATTATAATGAGCAACGCTGGTCGCGAGGAGCGTCTACAGATCATGCTTGCGGCAGGCGAGCTTGAGGCAATTGACGATTGGCGCTTTAAAAAGCGTATGCCCAGCCGGGCTGCCGCCGTGCGCGAATTGCTCAAGAGGGGCCTTGCCGCCGAAGGATTCTCGGTGGCCAACGCCAGTGAAAGATCGCAAGATTTCGGTGTAGTCGACGATAAACCGGAGTAGTTGGGCGACTGGTGCGGTACGGATCGGCAGTGCCGACATAGCCAGCCGCACCGACTTTCTAGTCAATCACCGCCAGCCCATCGCCGCCCGGACCCGTAGCAATCCGTCGCAGCACTTCTCCGCTGGCGAAGTCCACTTCGGCAATCGTATCGGTTGCGGTTTCGGCGGCGTAGAGGCGGGTTCCGTCTTCGCTGAACACCAGCGTCACCTGCACCGCATCGTCGCTGCCGGACACAGGGATGGTGCGCACTACTTCGTTGGTCGAGGTGTCGATCACGCTCAGATCGCCGCTCCCGTAGTTGGAACTCACCACCCAGTCGCCAGTGGGATGCATGGCGAGCCGGATGGGTACGGTGCCAGTTTGCACTTCGGCCTGCACTTCCAGCGTAAGCGGGTCGAGGCGGTAGGCGATGCTGTCTGCATTGGATGAGACCCACAGGCTTGTCCCATCGGGTGATAGGGCAATGGCCTCTATCTGCTCGCCGATACGGCGGCTGGCCGAAACCGCGCCGTGTTCCAGATCGTAGCGCACGACTTCGCCATTGGGGATGATCGTGCCCCAGGCATAACGTGCCGAGGGATCAACCACGATCAGGTGAGGCCCCGCCCCTCCTCCGCCGATCTCCAGCTGCACCGGATTTATCGCCCACGGATCCTCGATCAGGTAAAGCGAGCCTCGCCCTTCGGCCCCCGCAATAGCGCGGTCCTGCTCGAACCACAGCGCGCTGTGGACCCGTGCATTGTCACCGAGATTGATGGTGTTGGCGCGCGCAAGATCAGCAGTGCGGTACACTTCCAGAGTGCGGCCTGAATAACAGGCAACCATTACCATGCTTTCGTCGGGAGATACGGTCAGCTCGTGTGGGTTCTCGCAGGTCTGCGCGCGGTGCGTTTCCGCGCCGGTAGCAAGGTCGATGCGCGACAGGCTCGCCCCGCGCTTGTTGGCGACGAACATGGTGCCTGTGACCTCGGCGGAAGGTGTCGCCTGGATTTCGGGTTCGGTCACACCGTTGCACGCAGCGAGAGCAAGCGAGGCGGAAATGATTGGCACGATGCGCATGGGTTTTCCTCCGGAAGCTGTGTCCCGGGGGGCAATGTGGCGCAATGTCAGGCGGAAAGGAAGCGCACGATCGCCGCGCCGAGGTCGGGCTTCATCACGCAGCTCATATGATTGCCTGGGATCGTCTCGACAAAGGCATCAGGCAATTCATCGGCCAATCGCTCTGGCGAGCCATTGTCGCGGTCCTCGTCCCCGATCAGCACCATCGTCGGCATGGTGAGCTTGGGGAGGTCTTCGACGCGAATATCATCCACCCCCTGCGTCAACAGCAGCCGCGCGGCGACGGGATCGATGCCTTGGGCCTTCATGAAGCTCTTGGCGATGAAGGCCGGGTCGCCATGTTTGATCTCGTCGAAGCGGTCGATCATGTCGATGAAGAAGGCGGTGCGCTTCTGCCAGTTGGTAAGCCCTTCCAGCCCCATGCCGCTGATCACCAATTTGCGCGGCGTGAGCCCTGCAATCACCGCGCTGATCGATGTGCGCGCGCCGAGCGAGAAGCCGACGAGGTCGTAGTCTTCGAGGCCCAGTGCCTCGACCACGGCAAAGGCATCGCGCACCAGCACGCCGGCAGGATAGGCTGCGGGATCAGTAGGAGCGTCGCTGTCCCCATGCACGCGCCAATCGGGCATGATGCATTCAAATCCGGCATCCGCCAGCGCGGCGGCGTGGCCGTATTTGATCCAGTTGACTTCAGCGCTGGAGAACAGCCCGTGGAGCAACAGGACAGGCCTGCCCTCGCCCATGCGGTGCACCGCCATGCGCGTGCCATCGAAGCTTTCGATGTGCTGCGTTGTCAGTTCGCTCACGCCAAGATCACCGCGCGATGCAGTTTTCGCCGGCCCACAATGCGCGCACCGCAGCGTCATCACCGCTGCCCGTGAAGACCCCGCCGATACCTTCGCCCTGAGGATCGCCGATCACGAATTCATCGTCGAGAACGCCCTCGCCGTCAGCCAGAGCAACGCCGGTATCGGCCAGCATTTCGGCACGAGAGAGTTCAGGGACGTAGGGCGCTTCGGCCCAGTAGCCGACGAATTCGTCCTGGCGGAAGTTCAGCGTCAGCCCTTGGTAGCGGGTGAAGTGCAGCCCGCAGTCATTGGCTTGCTCGCTCTGTTCGATGACTTCACCGAGCACATTGGACAGCGTCACTTCGGTTGCAGCGCGCATCGATCCGAACGGCACGTCATACTGCTCGAATCCATTCTGCGGCGGAACGATGATGCCGCCTGCCTGCAAGTCGAGCGTCGCATCTTCCATTGGCTCTGCCGCCTCGGTTTCGACCGTTTCGATGTCTTCAGCAGGCTCCTGCGAACACGCGGCGAGCGCGATCAACGGGATAGCGAGGTAGGCAAGGCGCATGGAATTCAACCCTTCTGCAAGTGACGACGGCCGAGCAATTCTGCGATCTGCACGGCGTTCAATGCCGCACCCTTACGCAAATTGTCCGAAACGCACCACAGCACCAGGCCGTTTTCTACGGTCGGGTCTTCGCGCACACGGCTGATGTAAGTGGCACTGTCACCCGCCGCTTCCACGGGAGTGACGTAGCCGCCATCCTCGCGCTTATCGACGAGCATGATGCCGGGAGCTTCGCGCAGGATATCCTGCGCCTCGGTCGCGCTGATCTCGTTCTCGAACTCGATGTTGATGGCTTCGGCATGGCCGACGAATACCGGCACCCGCACGCAGGTTGCGCTCAGCTTGACCTTGGGATCGAGGATCTTCTTGGTCTCGACCACCATCTTCCACTCTTCCTTGGTGGAGCCGTCATCCATGAACACATCAATGTGCGGGATAACGTTGAAAGCGATCTGCTTGGTGAACTTGCGTGGCTCGACCTGGTCGCCAACAAAGATGGCACGGCTCTGTTCGAACAGCTCGTCCATGCCTTCTTTCCCGGCCCCCGAAACGGACTGGTATGTCGAGACAACCACGCGCTTGATCTTAGCGGCATCGTGCAGCGGCTTGAGCGCCACCACCAGTTGCGCGGTCGAGCAGTTGGGGTTGGCTATGATGTTACGCTTTTTATAGCCGTCAATCGCGTCTGGGTTCACCTCGGGCACGATCAGCGGCACGTCTGGGTCCATGCGGTAGAGCGAGCTGTTATCGATCACCACGCAGCCTGCAGCTGCGGCCTTGGGAGCATATTCCTTGGTCGGGCCGGAGCCCGCTGCAAACAGTGCGATATCCCATCCGGCGAAGTCGAAATGCTCGAGGCTCTTGCATTTCACCATCTTGCCGCTGTCGCCGATCTCGATCTCGCTCCCGACCGAACGCGAGCTTGCAACAGCCGCCACTTCGTCCATAGGAAATTCACGCTCGGCAAGGATGGCGAGCATTTCGCGCCCGACATTTCCCGTCGCTCCGACCACTGCAACACGGTAACCCATTTCAATCTTGCTCCATCAAATTCGAACTGCGCTGCCTAGCGCGCCTGTTCGCAGGTGCAACAGGAAAGGCGGTTGCTGTCGTAACGGGTTTGGGGGCGGAAAGCGAATAGGACCGGAATCGAAAAGGGCGGCCTCCCGCCGTGGGAAGCCGCCCTTCGCTTGTCTCGTTTTCGAGAACCGCCTTACTTGGCGACGTTCTCGCGGCGCTCGGCGATACGAGCGCGCTTGCCGGTACGGCCACGCAGATAATACAGCTTGGCGCGACGCACCACGCCGCGGCGTACCACGGTGATCGAGTCGACGATCGGCGAGTAAAGCGGGAACACACGTTCCACGCCTTCGCCGAAGCTGATCTTGCGCACGGTGAAGTTGCTGCCCATGCCGCGGTTAGAGCGGGCGATGCACACGCCTTCGAAATTCTGGACACGTTCGCGCGTGCCTTCAACAACCTTGACGCCAACACGCAGGGTGTCGCCGGCACGGAAATCGGGAAGGTCTTTCCCGAGGGCTTCGATGGCTTCCGCCTCGAGAGTCTGGATCAGGTTCATGGCCTGGTAGTCCTACTTTTTACGCTGCACATCAGAGGCAGACTGACCCGGATCACCCCCGTGGCGATCCCATAGGTCCGGCCTGCGTGACCGAGTATCTTCTTCCGCGCGGGCTTTCCTCCACGCGGCAATCTTCGCATGATCCCCCGATCGCAGCACTTCAGGGATCGTGCGCCCTTCCCATTCCTGAGGTCGGGTATATTGCGGGTATTCCAAAAGGCCGTCCTCGAACGACTCTTCGGTCCCGCTGGAAGCCGCGCCCATTACTCCGGGAAGCAGGCGAATGCAAGCGTCGAGTATCGCCAGAGCGGCAGGTTCTCCGCCCGAAAGCACGATATCGGCGAGGCTGACCTGCTCAATCTGCGGGCGCGCGTCGAACAGGCGCTCGTCGAACCCTTCGAAACGGCCGCATAGCAGTGTGACGCCGGGGCCGCTGGCGATCTCGCGAATACGCTCCTGCGTGATCGGCTTGCCGCGCGGGGTCATAGCGAGGATCGGCACCTTGGGCTGCATGGCAAACGCATGATCGACCGCGCTCGCGAGTACATCCGCCTTGAGCACCATCCCCGCCCCGCCGCCTGCGGGCGTATCGTCGACCGTGCGGTGCTTGTCGGTGGCGAAGTCGCGGATCTGGATTGTATCGATAGACCACTTCTGCTCCTCCAGCGCCCGCCCGGCGAGCGAAAGGCGCAAAGGACCGGGAAACATCTCCGGATAGAGCGTGAGGATGGTGGCGGCGAAGGTCATTTGCGAGTCTGCTTGCGTGTGAACCACATGGTGACTGGAATTGCGATGCACAGACAGAACAACGGCCAGATCAAAATGAATTCGAATCCGCTGTAAAAGCGTTCGGCGACGCGGTCGCACCAAATTTGAAAACTTCTTTCACACGGCTCGGCTTCTTGCAGTTTGTAGAGACCGAATGCGACAGACAGGCTCGGCAAAGTTAGCAAATTGATCGCCCAATATCCGAATCCGTTCGATGTCCTTAAAACTCGCTGCCAGATAGTGTTGTGCGCAAATACGGCGAGAGCGATGCCTCCGATGAACGAAAAGATCGTCGCGGAAATTACTGCAACGCTTGGACCAGCCATGCTCGGCTCGATGCTCGCCGAAAGCAGCACTAGTCGCGCCATGTCACCCCATCCTTCGCCCGCGTATCCACGCTAAGCTCAAAGACATCGGGCCGCGAATAGTGGCCGTCGGTGTCGAGGCTTGCGAGGCTCTCATCGCGCAGGGACAGGTCGAGTTCTGCGAACAGCGTTTCCTCGCCCGCGCCCGCCTGCGCAATGACGCTCGCATCGGGGGCAGCGATTAGCGACCCGCCAGCGTTGAGCACATCGCCAGGTATCGCCTCAAGCAGTTCACGCGCTTCCGAAGAACCACCTGCTCGCTCCAGCCCGTCGAGAACATCGTCCTTGCTCTGCACCAGCCCTGCCGCCAGCACGAAGCAGCGGCCTTCCATCGCGTAATGGCGGCTGGAGATGGCGTAGCTTTCGCGCACGGTCGGCCATGCAGCGACGTGGATACTTTCGCCGAGGTTATGCATCGCTGCGCGCGCCAGCGGCATCCAGTGCTCCCAGCAAATCAGGCTGCCGACAATGCCCCATTCGGCCTGATGCACGCCCAAAGTCGAGCCATCGCCGCGCATCCAGATCAGCCGCTCGCCATGCGTGGGCACCAGCTTGCGGTGATCGAGCACCGGAAGGCCCGGGCGGAAGGTCATCTGGTTGTTGTAAAGGCTCTGGCGCACCCGCTCATGCGCGCCGATAGAGATCACCGCGCCGCTTTCGTCAGCGAGTTCCTGCAAGGGCAGCAACCGCTCGTCCCCCGCGACCACCGCCTGTTCCATCAATATACGGTGCAGTGCCTTGCTGCCCGTATGGTCCCACAGCGCCGCACCGGGTGCCTCGTCGAGCCAGAGCGGATAGCCGCCGAGAAATGTCTCGCCGAAAGCGACCAGCTGAGCGCCGTCAGCGATAGCTTCGCGCGCCAGCCGCACGGCCTTGTCGATGCCGTCAGAGACAGCAAGCGGCACAGGTGCGGCCTGGCATATGGCGACGTTGAGCTTGGTCATACAATCAGCGGCCTAGCGCGGAGGGGAGCGCTTTGCCATCCCGTGCGTTACTTCCCAATGGACGATTGCATCATCGTGGGCGGTGGACCCGCCGGCCTGACCGCCGCGATCTATCTCGCGCGCTATCACCTTTCCATCCGCCTGTTCGACTGCGGCACCAGTCGCGCCGCGCTGATCCCGTGCACGCACAACCACGCCGGCTATCCCGAAGGCATTGCCGGAACCGAATTGCTAGCCCGCATGAACGCACAGGCGCGCAAATATGGCGTGCTGCACGAGAACAAGCGGGTCGAGCATCTGGCGCACACCGGCGAGCATTTTATTGTCGGCACCGACGAAGGCACTTTCACCGCGCGCACCGTTCTGCTGGCGACCGGCGTGTTCAACCGCCACCCGCCCGGCATGAAGGACGAATTCCACGATGACGCGCTGAAGAAAGGCCTGCTGCGCTACTGCCCCGTATGCGATGGCTACGAAGTGACCGACAAGCGCGTCGGCGTGATCGGCACCGGCGCTCACGGGGCAGCCGAAGCGCAATTCCTGCGCGGATTTACGCGCGACATCACGCTGATCTCACCCGACGCAGACCATGACCTGTCCGGGGAATGCCTGTCAAAGCTCGAAGATGCCGGGATCAAGCGGGTCAATGGCCCTTGCGGCGACTACGCGATGCGCGATGGCAAGCTGGCGGTCGAGACCGCGCAAGGCTGGCTGGAATTCGACAGCGTTTATCCCGCGCTCGGCAGCGACGTGCGCTCGGAACTGGCGGCTGCGATGGGCGCCGATACTACCGAAGAAGGCTGCATCACAACGGACGATCACTTGCGCACCAGTATCCCCGGCCTGTTCGCTGCGGGAGACGTGGTTCTGGGGCTCGACCAGATCAGCCACGCGATGGGCCAGGCGGGCGTGGCATCGACCACCATTCGCAACGATCTTGCCGATCATCGACCTATCCGGCGCTAGTCCTCAGAGTAGTCCGCCAGCACGACGAGTTTCTCCGCATCCCATTCGGGCACGGCTTCAACCCGCATCGGGATCATGAAGGTCTTGCCGTTCGGGCGCTTGATCTCGATAACGTCTCCCGCGCCGAAATCGTTGACCGCAACCACCTCGCCAAGCACCTCACCCGCATCGGACACGGCAGCAAGGCCGAGCAGGTCGGCGTGGTAATATTCGCCCTCGCACAGCGGCGGGAGCGCGGATCGGGGAACGGTGAGAGTGGTGCCGCGCAGTTTTTCGGCAGCGGTGCGATCGGGGATTTCGGCAAAACGCGCAACCGCGCCGCCCTTGTTGTCGTCCCGCACCTTTTTCAGCGTCAATGCGCCGTTGTTGAAGCTCTTGTGCGGCTTGAAGGTCGCCAGACCCTCTCCGAACAGCTTCAGGCGGACCTCGCCCGCCACCCCGTGCGCGCCGGTGATGGCGGCGAGAGTGACGGGCTTGTCCTGTGCCAAGGCGATTAGCCCTCGGACTTCTCTTCAGCAGCTTCCTCGGCGGGAGCTTCTTCCTTGGCTTCTTCAGCCGGAGCTTCTTCAGCCGGAGCTTCTTCAGCCGGAGCTTCTTCAGCCGGTGCTTCTTCGGCCGGAGCTTCTTCTGCAGCAGCTTCTTCAGCGGGAGCCTCTTCCTCGGCGGGCTTTTCAGCTTCGGCCTTGGCTTCTTCTTCGGCGGCCTTCTTGGCTTCTTCTGCTTCAGCAGCCTTGGCAGCCTTTTCTTCAGCGCGCTCCTTGGCGTTTTCGCCCGGCTCACCCTTCTGCGGGTTGTTGCGCGCAGGACGCTCCATGATGCCGGCAGCGTCGAGGAAACGCAATACGCGGTCGCTCGGCTTGGCGCCAACGCCCAGCCAGTAACGGATGCGGTCTTCGATCAGCGTTACGCGCTTTTCGTCATCCTTGGCGAGCAGCGGGTTATAGGTGCCGAGCTGTTCGAGATACTTGCCGTCACGTGCACGGCGGCTGTCTGCAGCCACGATGCGATAGTACGGACGCTTCTTTGCGCCACCGCGCGAGAGGCGAATTGCGATTGCCATTATAGATTACCTTTCAAAATTAAATAACTGAATTTCTGTAAATTATTTCTTGTTCAACAAATTCTGCAAGTCGGGCGGAAGGCCGCCAGCACCGCCGCCGGGAAGGCCCGGCATACCGCCGCCGCCACCCATGCCGCCGGGTAAACCGCCCCCGCCGCCAAACATGGATGCAAGGCCTTTCAGCCCGCCCATTTTCTTGATCTGCTTCATCGCGCGGCCCATTTCCTGATGCATCTTGAGGATCTTGTTGACTTCTTGCACCGAGGTGCCGCTGCCCGCGGCAACACGCTTCTTGCGCTTGGCGTTGAGCAGCTGCGGATGCGTGCGCTCTTTCTTCGTCATCGAGCCGATGATCGCGTCCATATGCGTCAGGACCTTGTCGTCCATGTCGGCATTGGCCATCGCCGCCTTGGCCTTTTTCAGGCCCGGCATCATGCCCGCCAGCATTCCCAACCCGCCCATGTTCTGCATCTGCTGCAATTGCTTGCGCAGATCGTTCATGTCGAACTTGCCCGCCATCATCTTCTTGGCGAGCTCTTCGGCATCCTGCGCGTCGATCGTCTCGGCGGCCTTTTCGACCAGCGACACGACATCGCCCATGCCAAGGATGCGGTCGGCCACGCGTGCCGGGTGGAAGCGTTCGATCGCGTCGAGCTTTTCGCCGGTACCGGCAAACTTGATCGGCTTGCCGGTGACAGCGCGCATCGAAAGCGCCGCGCCGCCGCGTGCATCGCCGTCCATACGGGTGAGGACAACGCCGGTCAGCGGCACTTCATCGCTGAAGCTCTGCGCCACATTGACCGCGTCCTGCCCTGTCAGGCTGTCGACGACCAGCAGCACTTCAGCGGGGGTCGAAACGCCTGCAACCGCCTTCATCTCGGCCATCAGTGCTTCATCGACATGCAAGCGGCCTGCGGTATCGAGCAACAGCACGTCGACATTTTGCAGCTTCGCGCTTTCCAGTGCGCGGCGGGCGATATCGACCGGTTGCTGGCCCTGCACGATCGGCAGGGTGGCGACACCCGCCTGCTCACCCAGCACGGCAAGCTGTTCCTGCGCCGCCGGACGATTGACGTCGAGCGAAGCCATCATAGGCTTCTTGCCCTGCTTGTCGCGCAACAGCTTGGCGATCTTGGCGGTGCTGGTGGTTTTACCTGAACCCTGCAGGCCGACCATCATGATCACGGCGGGCGGGCTGACATTCAGGTGGAGCGGCGACGCCTCTCCGTCTGAATCCTGACCGCCCAGCATGTCCACCAATTCGTCATTGACGATCTTGATGACCTGCTGGCCCGGCGTGACCGATTTGAGCACTTCCTGCCCGATGGCACGCTCGGTAACGCGGTTGATGAAATCTCGGGCGACGGGGAGTGCGACATCGGCTTCGAGCAGTGCAACGCGCACTTCGCGCATCGCATCACGCACATCCTGTTCGCTGAGCGCGCCGCGACCGCGCAAGCGATCAAAGACACCGTTCAGGCGATCTGACAGGCTTTCAAACATGCGCCTACTGTTGCTCCTCTATGACGTCCCGCCCCTGATATGGGAGGCAATACGCCAAATGCCAAAAACGCCGGCGGACGAAACCTCGTCAGCCAGCGTGAGCCCGAAAGCCCGGATAATATGTCACCGCATCAGATGCGGCGTGTGTTCGTATCTTCGATGGTGGAGCCTAGCGGGATCGAACCGCTGACCTCAACACTGCCAGTGTTGCGCTCTCCCAGCTGAGCTAAGGCCCCGTAACCATCGATTTTGCCATCATACCAGATGGCATTCCGACTGAAAAGCAATCGGGAGGCAGCCCTTTATTAACGAGCCGCCCCCAACGCAAGCCCTAAATCAGGTATCGTCGTCGTCGCCGTCGTCCTTGACTGTTTCGACACCGAGATCGTCATCACCGCCAAGATCGACATCGGCATCGGGCGATGCGTCATCGTCATCGATGTCTTCCAGATCGTCGTCGGCGAGATCGGAATCGCTGTCCTTGTCCTTCTCGTCCTTCTTCTTTTCCTGCTCGTCGAACGGGATCGGCTGCTTGGACTTGAGCACCGGCTCGGGAGTCCATTCATTGCCGCATTCGATGCAGGTGACCGGATCTTCCTGACCCAGGTCGTAGAAGCGTTCTCCGCATTTGGGGCAGGTACGCTTGGCGCCCCATTCTGGTTTGACCATTGTGTATGTCCTTAGTTCGTCCGGAGAGCTTTCCGGGAAATTCGTATGCGATACCGGCTGGGCCGGATTCGCGAGCGGGCGCGCCTTGCCATAGGGCCATCGCACTGTCAAAGCACCGCGCCAAGAAGCAGTGAGATAGTCAACCGCGTGAGCCATTCCAACCCGCCCTCCCCCAAACGTTTTTCTACCCGTGGACCGCTGACCGGCCGCATCGCCGTACCGGGCGACAAATCGATCAGCCACCGCTCGCTGATGCTGGGCGCGCTGGCTGTTGGCGAAACCCGCGTATCGGGCCTGCTGGAAGGCGAGGACGTGCTCGCGACCGCTGCTGCCATGCGGGCGATGGGCGCGACAATCGCTCGCGGGGATGACGGGACTTGGAGCATTCACGGCGTGGGCGTTGGAGGGTTGCTGCAACCCGCAAGCGCGCTCGACATGGGCAATAGCGGCACCAGCACGCGGCTGCTGATGGGCCTGGTGGCAAGCCATCCGATCAGCGCGGTGTTTACCGGTGATGCCAGCCTGTCCAAACGCCCGATGGGCCGGGTGATTACGCCGCTCAGCCAGATGGGCGCGAGTTTCGAGGCAAGCCCCGGCGGCACGCTCCCGCTCATGCTGCGCGGTATTTCGCCCGCCGTACCGATTACTTACCGCCTGCCTGTCGCCAGCGCACAGGTGAAGAGCGCCGTGCTGCTGGCGGGCCTCAACACGGCGGGGACTACCCGCGTGATCGAGCCCGTCCCCACCCGCGACCATTCCGAACGGATGCTGCGCGGGTTCGGCGCGAAGCTGGAGGTGGGCGATGAGAACGGCGAGCGGCTGATCGAAATTCACGGCGAGGCCGAGCTGCAACCGCAGACCATCACCGTGCCGGGCGATCCCTCCTCTGCAGCTTTCTTCACAGTCGCCGCGCTGCTGGTTCCGGGAAGCGATCTGCTGATTGCAAATGTCGGTCTCAATCCGACGCGCGCCGCGCTGTTCGATGTCTTGCGCGATATGGGCGGGAGCATCGAGGAACTCGACCGGCGCGAAGTCGGCGGCGAACCGGTCGCCGATTTGCGTGTTCGCCATTCGGTTCTGACCGGCGTGGAGGTCGACCCTGCCGTGGTACCCGCCATGGTCGATGAGTTCCCGATCCTCTTCGTTGCCGCTTCGCTGGCGCAAGGCACTACCACCACGCGCGGGCTGGAAGAGCTGCGCGTGAAGGAAAGCGACCGCCTTGCCGCCATGGCCGCGGCGCTCACGCTGGCGGGCGCGAAGGTGGAGGAATTCGGCGACGGACTGGTGATCGAGGGAACCGGCGGCGACCTGCTTCCCGGCACAGCGAATGACGTGGTCGTCACCACACATCTCGATCACCGCATTGCCATGAGCATGGCCGTTGCAGGCCTTGCCAGCGAGAACGGCGTGGAAGTGGACGATACGGCTCCTATTGCGACCAGCTTTCCGACATTCGAGGCATTGCTCGACAGCGCGGCGAACGGGTGACACAAGGCCAATCGATTACATCTTTCGGAGATTCTGAGATGACCCCCCGTTCCATCCGCCGCTTTCTCGCCCCCGCACTGCTGGCGCTCGCCGCCTGTTCGAACACCGTGCAGGCGACGACCTACACTATGTTCCGCGATCCCGATTGCGGCTGCTGCGAGGCCTGGGCAGATCATATACGCGCCGAAGCCGAGGCCGAAATCGTCGAGAACGAAACTGCCGACATTGCCGAGATCAAGACTGCACATGGCGTGCCGCAAGAACTGTGGAGCTGCCACACCATGATTGTCGATGGTTATGTCATCGAAGGCCATGTCCCCGCCGCGGATATTGCGCGATTGCTGGAGCAACGGCCCGAGGGCGTGCGCGGACTCGCTGTGCCGGGAATGCCAATCGGTTCACCGGGGATGGAGATGGACGGACGCACGCAGGCCTATCACGTCATCGCCTTCGGTGATACGTGGCAATCCGTATTCGCCAGCTACGAATAGGGCATGGACGCCTCGCTCGACATTTACAGCCTTATCGGTTTCGTGGGCACCGCCTGCATCATCGGGGCCTATTTCTACCTGACCGCGGTCGAGAAGCCGAACCCGTGGATATTGCACGGCACCAATCTCGCGGGCGCCGCCTTGCTGACGATCTCCTTGATCGTGCACACCAATCTTCCCAGCCTCGTGCTGGAAGGGTTCTGGGCCGCGATTGCCATCTGGGGATTGAGCAAGGCATGGCTTGCGCGGGGCCGAAGCGGTGAAAGGGAGCGCGAGGCATGATCATCGCCGTCGACGGACCCACGGCATCGGGCAAAGGGACGATTGCAAAGGCGCTCGCCGCGCATTTCGACTTGCCGCACCTCGACACGGGACTTCTCTACCGCGCCGTCGGCCGGCAGGTCGTGCTCAACGGCGGCAATCCTGATCGCAGCGAAGATGCGCTTGCCGCGACCGATTTTGCCGATGCCCTGCTCGCCGATCCCGAATTGCGCAATGAAGCGACCGGCAGCCTCGCAAGCCGCGTGTCCATCCACCCGCTCGTGCGCAAGGCGCTGTTCGATCGACAACGCGCGTTCGCCCTGCAGGAAGGCGGTGCGGTGCTCGACGGGCGCGATATCGGCACGGTCATTGCGCCCGATGCCGAAGCAAAGCTTTACGTAACCGCCAGCGTGGAAGTGCGCGCAAAGCGGCGTTGCACGGAAATGCAGGAGTCCGGGCGCGATGTCTCGCTCGAAGCCATGATGGATGATCTGGCCGCACGCGATGAACGCGATACCAACCGCGCCGACGCTCCGCTGATGGTCGCGCCCGATGCAATCCTCATCGACACCACCTCGCTGAACAAGGAGGCCGCAATCGCGGCTGCCATCGCAGCAGTCGAAAATGCGCTGCATGGCTGACAGGCGGCCCCTTTTCCTTTAGGCCCCGCTTCCGGGGTCGATGTATTTGGAATCGGGGGAACCGAATGTATCGTATTATCAAGATTTTGCTTGCGCTGAGCATCGCTGCCTGGGCGCTTTTCGGCGCGCTGGGAAATGTACTGGACTGGTCGGGCACGACCGGCGCCGTAACTGCAACAGCGTCCATGTCCACTTTTGAAGGTGGCGCCGACAACTGGCGCGCGATAACCAACCCTGCCGTCATAACGGTGGTGGCCATCATGATACCCGCCTTGAAATTCACAGCAGGAGTCTTTTGCATGCTCGGTGCGTGGCGGATGTGGAATGCGCGGAAGGCCGATCAGGCTGCATTCCAGCAGGCCAAGCAGGCAGCCCTTGCCGGTGCCGGTATCGCGGTAATCTTGCTGTTTGTCGGATGGATCGTGTTTGCCGAAACATGGTTCGAACTATGGCGGTCGGAACCCTGGCGCGAAGCTGCGCTTCAGTCAGCCTTCAGATATGCAGGCCTGATCGCCCTTATGTCGCTGATGATCGGCGCGCGCGACGATTAATCATCGCACAGGTTCGGAAGGCTGCGCGCTTCAGGCTGCGACCTCGACTTCGCGCTTGAGATCCTTGGCCAGCCCCATTGCCCACAGCGCTTCCGCCGTCACGAATAGCGGGCCGACCAGCAATCCGCGCAGATCGTCCACGAAGGCGGGTTTGCGGCCCTCGTAGTGGTGGCCGAGGAACTGGAAAGCCCAGCCCAGCACGAACAGCCCGATACCGCCGCCAATCCATGCAGCAGTCGAGATCGCGGCAATCTGCGCGCCGATTGCAACGAAGATCGCCAATAGCACGGTCATCAAGGTGCCCATCTTGAGATCGAGCCGGAGATACCACACCGCCGCCAGCGCGCTCAGCACGATGGCCGGGGTCAACGCAAATCCGCCCAGCGGCAGCGCCGGACGCGCGAGGAGCACTTCGACCGCCAGCACAATCATCGGAATACCCAGCGCATGGGTCAGCACATTGCGATGGTCGCGGTGGTATTCGCCGTATTTGGCGAGGTGTTGTGCAAGCGTCATCTCGGCATCCTCTTTTCCTGCGCGTCAGAGTGATGGCACCGGCTGTAAAGTCAAGCTCGAGAGCGCCTTTCCTACATTGCCGAACTCGGCCGATTGATCCGGCATGGTCGACAAGACAATCCGCCTGATCCGTACTAAAGCAAGCCCTTTCAGCAACCTCCGGATTTCCTCTCCCAGGACTGTGCTCCATGTGCTCCACATTACCGCGGCCCGGACAATCCTCCGCGCGGCTCAATTAGCTTGCTTTTCGGATAGGTTTCGCATAGGCGCGCCATCGTTCGACGGACAGACTACATGTTCGCGAATGGCAAGCCAGCATGGTCGGGTCTCCTACCGGGGCGCAATGACGCCCAAGCCTGTTGCTTTTGCCGTTCGTGCCATGCCTGCCCCGAGAACGCCTTTGCGGCACGAGGTCGCAAGGGCAGTTCGGCCTCTTGGCCCGCCCTTCGCAATCCCGCGAAATGGCGGAGAAAGACCCCGGGACATACCCGGCGGCCGGTCAAAACGTTTGATTAGGAATACAAACCACATGGCAACTAGCGCCAATCCGACCCGCGATGATTTCGCGGCAATGCTCGACGAACAGCTTGGTGGAGCCGACGGCGGCTTCGAAGGTCGCGTCGTCAAGGGCACCGTCACCGCCATCGAAAATGGCATGGCGATCATCGATGTCGGCCTCAAGTCCGAAGGCCGCGTCAACCTCAAGGAATTCGAACGCGGCGAAGGCGACCAGGACCTGGCCGTGGGCAGCGAAGTCGAGGTGTTCGTCGACCGTGTCGAGAACGCCGACGGCGAAGCCATGCTCAGCCGTGACCGCGCCCGCCGCGAAGCTGCCTGGGACAAGCTGGAAAGCGAATTTGGCGAAAGTGCCCGCGTCGAAGGCCGTATCTTCGGCCGCGTGAAGGGTGGCTTCACCGTCGATCTTGACGGCGCCGTGGCCTTCCTGCCCGGCTCGCAGGTCGATATCCGCCCCGTGCGCGATGTCACCCCGCTGATGGACATGCCGCAGCCCTTCCAGATCCTCAAGATGGATCGTCGCCGCGGCAACATCGTCGTCTCGCGCCGTGCCGTGCTTGAAGAAACCCGCGCCGAGCAGCGCAGCGAACTGATCGACAAGCTGGCCGAAGGCCAGGTCACCGATGGTGTCGTGAAGAACATCACCGATTACGGTGCCTTCGTCGACCTCGGCGGCATCGACGGCCTGCTGCATGTCACCGACATGAGCTACAAGCGCGTCAACCACCCCAGCGAAGTCATCGAGATCGGCCAGACCGTGACCGTGCAGATCATCCGCATCAATGCCGAAACGCAGCGAATCTCGCTCGGCATGAAGCAGCTGGAAAGCGATCCGTGGGAAGGCGTTGGCGCCAAGTACCCGGTTGGCATCAAGGTCACCGGCCAAGTTACCAACATCACCGAATATGGTGCATTCGTGGAATTGGAACCGGGCATCGAAGGCCTTGTCCACGTTTCCGAAATGAGCTGGACCAAGAAGAACGTCCACCCCGGCAAGATCGTCTCGACCTCGCAGGAAGTCGAAGTCATGGTCCTGGAAGTGGATGCCGACAAGCGCCGCATCAGCCTTGGCCTCAAGCAGGCCCAGCGCAATCCGTGGGAAGAGTTCGCCGAGAAGCACCCGGTTGGTGCTACGGTCGAGGGCGAAGTCAAGAATGCCACCGAATTCGGCCTGTTCATCGGTCTGCCCGGCGATGTGGACGGCATGGTTCACATGTCCGACATCGCATGGGGCATTTCGGGCGAAGACGCGCTGGCGCTGCACCGCAAGGGTGAAGAAGTCCAGGCCGTCGTGCTCGACATCGACGTCGAAAAGGAACGTATCAGCCTCGGCATGAAGCAGCTTGAAAAGGGTGCTCCTGCAGAAGGCGGCGTCGGCGACAGCCTGCGTCGTGGCGAAGTCGTTACCGTTACCGTGCTCGAAGTTCGCGATGGCGGCCTCGAAGTGCAGGTTGGCGACGATGGCGCGACCGGCTTCATCAAGCGTTCGGACCTTGGTCGTGATCGTGACGAACAGCGTCCCGACCGCTTCCAGACCGGCCAGAAGATCGACGCCATGGTCACCGGCTTCGACCGTTCGAAGAAGCCCAACTTCTCCATCAAGGCGCACCAGATCGCCGAAGAGAAGGAAGCTGTGGCACAGTTCGGTTCGGCCGACTCCGGTGCATCGCTGGGTGACATCCTCGGCGCTGCGCTGAAGAAGGACGAGAAAGCCGACAAGGCTGAGAAAGCCGAAAAGCCTGCGAAAGCCAAGAAGGCAGACAAAGCTGAGAAGGCTGACGACGCCGACATGGCTGAAGACGCTGACAAGGCTGAAGACGCCGACAAGGCCGACGACGCGGAATAATCCTCCCGTCGAATAGACTTCGGAAAGGCCCGCCCACTCGCCAGAGTGAGCGGGCCTTTCCTACATCTGCCAAGCGTGTAAACTTGCGCGATGGCCGAGCTTGCCGAAATCGAACATGCCGCCCGTCAGCGACGGAGCAGACCGCCCTGCGACCTGATCGCTATTCTCGCGTCATTGAAGCTGAAGCTGTCGGCCGCTCCCAACCGGTTCCCTACCAAGGCTGAAGGCAAACTGTTCTCATGAGCACCACCCTCGAAATCCATCAGTTCCCGTGCCTGCAGGACAATTACGGCTTTCTGGTCCACGACCCCGAAAGCGCGGAAACAGTCTGCATCGACACGCCAGATGCTGCAGAGTACCTCGCCCAGGCTGAACGACGCGGCTGGAAAATTAGCCAGATCTGGAACACCCATTGGCATCCCGATCACGCTGGCGGCAACGACGCTATCCGGGAGGCGACCGGATGCACGATTACCGGACCGCAGGCAGAGGCTGACAAGATCGGCTACCTTGATCGCGGTGTGCATGATGGCGACGAGGTCACGCTGGGACAGCACACTGCACAGGTCCTTGACGTGGGCGGCCATACGAGCGGACACATCGCCTACAATCTAAGCGGGGCGAAGATAGCATTCGTTGGCGACGCTTTGTTCGCGCTGGGCTGCGGCAGGATGTTCGAGGGCACGCCCGAGCAGTTCTGGGCGAGCCTGTCCAAGCTTCGCAATTTGCCTGACAACACCGTGATGTATTGCGCGCATGAGTATACGCAGGCCAACGCCGCCTTTGCGCGCCATGCCGATCCCGCAAATCAAGCGCTTTGCGAATATGCCGATTGGGTCGATCAAAGGCGCAAAGAAGGAACTCCCACGGTTCCCTTCGGCCTTGGGCGCGAGTTGGGCACCAATCCCTTCCTGCGCGCCGACCACCCCGATATGATGGCCCGCTGGGGCGGTAGCGAGCCGCACGAGACCTTTGCCGCGCTGCGAGCGGCCAAGGATGCCTTCAAAGGGTAGAACTGAGGGCCGACAAAAAAGCGCGCCAGACCGGGTGGCCTAGCGCGCTTTTAAAGTGGTCAGGTTCGTCGACCTTAAAGCTGGGCGATAACCTCATCCGCCAGCGCCTTGTCGGCAGCGGCATCGTGGTTCTTGGCGATCAGCTGTGCGGCCGCGGCAGTCGAGGCATCGGCGGCCTTGGCCCGCAGCTCATCGACAGCATGGCGTTCGGCAGCGGCGATCTTGTCCTGCGCCATGCGTTCGCGTCGGGCGATCATCGCGGCGGTATCTTCCTTGGCCTTGGCGACAATGCCTTCAGCCTCGCGGCGCGCGTTTTCGAGCATCGCCTCGGCGTCCTTCTCCGCCCCGGAGATCTTGGCGGCGTATTCCTCGCGCAGCGCCTCGGCCTCGGCACGAAGCTTCTTCGCCTCGTCCAGATTATCGCGGATAGCCTTGATCTTGTTGTCGAGACCGCCGCCGATCAGCTTGTGCACTTTCGCACCGGCGAAGGCGATCAGCAGCAGCGTTGCCATTGCGATCGACACCCACTGGAACGGCGCGAGGCCGAGCAGTTCGGGCTCGTTGTGGACGCCGGCCTGGCCGGGTTCGACCTCGACCATGGTCTGCGCAGCATCGGTGGCAAAAACCTCCGGAAGGTCGCTCTGCACCTCGGGATTAGCCATTGGTCATAGCCTCCTTGACGGCGGACTTGGCGGCCGTGGCGGTTACGCTGACATTGGCAAGGCGGGCAGCGATATCCTGCGCCGCTTCGGCCGCGACATCCTCGATCTCGGCGGCAGCCTTGGCGCGGCTTGCGGCAATGCGAGCCTCCGCCTCTTCCAGCTGCGTGTCGATACCGGCCTGAACCTTGGCGAGCTTTGCCTCGGTCGATGCCTGCGATTTCGCCTTGGCGGTGTTGACCAGCTCCTGCGCAGCCTCGCGGTTGGCATTCTCGCGAACACGCCATGCTTCTTCCGCCTCATCGGCAGCGTCGCGGGCAGCTTGGGCGGCCGCCAGATCGCTGGCGATCTGCGAATCGCGCAGGCCCACGGTCTCCGTCACCTTGGGGACCATGCCCCTACCGACGACGACATAGACAAGTCCGAAGATCACCAGCAGCCAGAACAGCTGGCTGGACCAGATCTCGGACATTTGGGCTATCTGAGGCATGGACGGATTCCGTCTGTAAGCGAAAGGTCAAAAGTCAAAACCGGCCGGACGCACATCGCCCGACCGGCGAATAACGTCAGACGAAGAGGATGATCATCGCCACGACGAAGGCCAGCAGGCCGAGAAGTTCGGCAGCGGCGAAGCCGATGAACAGGCGACCCTGCTGGCCGTCTGCGGCACCCGGGTTGCGCAATGCGCTTTCGAGGAACGAGCCGAACACGTTACCCACACCCAGTGCAGCCATACCGGCACCGATTGCAGCGAGACCGGCACCAACCATCTTGGCAGCTTCGAGATCCATGAGATAATCCTTTCAAGTGAACTTTAAATACGTTGGCAAAATAGCGACTTAGTGCAGGTTCTCGGCATCGTTGATGTAGAGCGATGCGAGAAGTGCAAAAACATAGGCCTGGATACCCGCGACCAGGATTTCGAGCGCGCAGATGGCAACCATCAGCAGGAAGCTGGGCACGCCAACGAGCAGGCCGAAGCCGGCACCGGCATTCCACCCGTCGATGACGAAGCTGGAAAGCACTTCGAGCAGCACGTGACCGGCCATCATCGCAACGAACAGTCGCAGGCCGAGGCTGAAGGGGCGGAACAGGAATGAAATGAATTCAATCGGCGCAATCACCAGCACCATCGGCAGCGGCGTGCCTGCGGGCACGAACAGGCTGAAGAAGTGCAGGCCGTGCTTCCAGAAGCCGACGATCAGCACGATGGCAAAGCTCATGATGGCGAGCACGCCGGTTACGGTGAAGTGGCTGGTGAAGGTGAACGGGTGCAGGCCCACCAGACCCAGCGGCATCAGGCCGAGCAGGTTGGCGAACAGGATGAACATGAAGAGGCTGAAAATGTAGGGCACATACTTGCGCCCGGCTTCGCCGATATTGGCGTCGAGCATGTCTTCGATGAACCCCGTGAAGGTTTCCACCGTCATCTGCCAGCGGCCGGGAACCAGCTCCCGCTTCATCCCGCCGAGCATGAAAATGAACAGCACTACAGCGGTGATCGCCATCCACAGGGCGGAGTTGGTGAAGGCAATGTTATAGCCCGCAATGTTCCACGTTTCGCCGAGCAGTGGCTCGACGGTGAACTGGTACATCGGGTCGACCTTTGCCGTTTCGGCTTCGCCTGCCACGTCTCTTGCTTCCCTTGCGCTTCTTAGCTGTCGCGGTTCGGAGTGGAACCGCTGGAGGAACTACGAATGATATTCCTGAAGGCCACAACTATCCCGAGGAACAGTCCAACCAGCAGGGCCCAGGGGTTCAGGTCGAAGAACCAACCGATGGTCCATCCGACAACCAAACCGCCGAAAATCCCACCGAGCAGATCAGCAAGGGCGCGGCTGCCAGCCTTGTCGCTGGCACCTGCACCCTTGATCCGTGGTTCGTTACGCTGTTCTTCCCGCTCGCGTGCAGCTTTAAGCCGCTCCTCGAGCGCGTCGATCCGCGCATCTTCACCGATGGGTTCCCGTTCGGGCTTATCGTCGCTCATGTCGGTCGCCTTTAAGACAAGGTTTTGACAAGCGCAACGAAGTGCCCGCCGAAGGCGCCGCCCCCTTAGAAGGGGGGTCTCTGCGAGTCAACCGGGGTAAGGGTGGAAAAGGACCCTAAGTCAGCAAAATTGGCAGTCGTCCTAAGGACAACGCGGATCGCGTTGCGCGGGGCCGGAGCCGCGTTGCACCCAGCTTCCGCCGGGAGCCTGGTACATCTCGCCCGCGGTGGTGCGCGAAATGGCGAGGCAGCCAGCGGTGAAGGCGTATTCTTCCAACGTGGCGTTTTCGGCCTGTGCGCGCTCCGCGTATACGGCGCGGCGGCGGATGTTAATGTCGTCGACCACACGCTGCAATTCGGGTGTCGCAGCACCGACAATGCCGAGATAGCCGTCCATCTTTTCACCTACCTGGCCATTGGCACGGGCGGCGGCATAGGCGGGGTCGCGCTGCGCCAATGCAGGCGCGGCGACGAGGCCGACGGCCAGCGCGGCTCCTACGGCGGTCAGCAAATTCTTGCGCAATGTCATTCGTTTAACTCCGGGTTGCCGCTCAGAAAATGTCGGCATTCTCTTCAATCGTGTTCTCGGCATCATCTGCCAGTCGATAAATCACTTCCTGCGTGATGTTGATGTTAAGCTCGATCACGATCGGCTCGTCGGGCGCTTCGACATTGATGCACCCGGCGAGCACGCTTGCGCCCGCCATCGCTATCACCGCGCCTATTGTTCGCGTTGCCCCGCTCATTCGGGGAGTATGCGCGCTCCAGGCACAATTCGTCAATTTCTCAGGTTTCATAGCTCTGGCTCACTTTCGGGAGGCTGAATATCGGGTTCGCTGGCGTTCAGCGATTCGAGCAGTTCGCGTTCGGCTTCTTCGGCTGCGGCATCATCCATCGCGTCCAC
Source organism: Erythrobacter alti (assembly GCF_037996805.1). Taxonomy (NCBI): domain Bacteria; kingdom Pseudomonadati; phylum Pseudomonadota; class Alphaproteobacteria; order Sphingomonadales; family Erythrobacteraceae; genus Erythrobacter; species Erythrobacter alti. Next base: position 343,896 of record NZ_JBBNAX010000005.1, read on the forward strand.
GGTTTCTTGATTTACCCGCTCGCGCAGGCGCGCGCCGTCACGCGTCAGCAGGCCGAGATCGCGCGGATCGCGCAGCGCCGCCGGATCGTACATTGCGCGCAGCGAAGTGATCAGTTGATAGAAGGGCGCACGGATGTTGATGCGCAGGTCGATCGGAATCTGCGCCACTGCGCGGGTGACGATATTGCTCTCCGCCGTCTCACCCTGACCGATGCCGGTAAAGCGCACGCGTGTGACCAGTTCGCCCGTCAGCGGACCGTCCATGTCGATTTCCATCGCGTCATATCGCAGGTCGCGCAGCGCGGCGAAGGCGTAGTTGGCGAAGAAAGACATGTCCTCATAGGTCAGGTCGCCGACGTATGAGATATGTCCGCCGGGCGGGCGCGAATTGAGGAAACCGCCAACGAGCCGGCCATTGCCGTCCGCATCGAACACGATGGGGATCGTACCGTCGAACGTGCCGCTGGCGGCAAGATTGTTCAGCTCCATCCGCTCGATAAACCGCGCCGCTTGAAGCCCCTCTATATCGAGGATATAGGTCCGGCTCTCCGCGACGCCGATGTTGATATCGACCGACCGCAGGGTGAGTGTGCCGCCCATGAAGGGCCAGCTTCCCCCGGTGACGCCCAGCAATTCGCCATCGACGAGCTGGAAGCCCACTTCGCCATCATTGACCTCGATACCCGGATTAATGCTGGCGACCCGGATGCGCTGGTCGGGTGCGGTTGTCAGACCGAGCAGGTCGGTGAACACCACTGTGCCGCTTGCACCCCTCACCGGCCCGAAGGCCGCAGCAAGGTCGAGCGAATCGCTGGAAAACTCGCCGCTGCTGCGGACCCCGTCCTCGTCCCAGGTGATGCGGCCCTGCCCCGTCACCGTGCCCCTGACATTGGCAACAACACCGAGAGCGAGGCGCGACAGGTCGAGCGGCTGGAAGCCCGGTTCGAAGGTCAGCCCGGCAATGTCGAGATCGGCGCTGCCGCTGCTGGTGGAAAGATCGTGAGTGATTGTCACGTCGGACACGAGCCGCCCGGTGCCCGGATGGCGGAGCGCAGCTTCGGCGGTGATCAGATTGTCGAACAGCATCAGACTCGCGCCTTCTGCCATGAGCGGCTCGAACCGGTCGGCCTGCTCGCGGTCTTCGAGCACGAAGCTGGCATCGTTGAGCACCAGCCGGTCGTCCTGATAGCGCCAGTCACCACTCGCGCCGAGCACATCGAGCGGGACCGAAGCGAGGAACACGTCTGCCCCGGCGAAGTCGCCGCCGATATTCTCTGCCGAAAGGTCTGCGCGCAGATCGGTGATAGTGAAGCGCTGGGCGCCGTCTGCCGGACCAAGCGATACGTCGAGGTCACGCGCTACGAGCGATCCGGGATAGGCGAACCCGATCGGTCCGCTGCGTAGGCGCAGGGGAGTCTCAGCGAATTCACCCGCAAGGTTGAGCGAGGTAGCGCCCGCCGCCAGTCGCAGCCCATCAGAGCCGTACCGCAGGATCGAGCGGCCCGATGGCGGGCACAGCGTCAGCGATTGGCGGCCCAGTCTCAAATTGGAAAGTTCGAGCCGGTCGAAAGCGATATTCCGGCAACCGCTCCACAACGCCAGCGTTCCATTCGCATCGATGGTGCCATCAATCGGGACAACAAGGCCTTGCGCAAAGCCTCCAGGCAAGGGTCCGCTGGCAAGCACCCTGCCCTCCAGCGCCAGCCGCCCGCCCCTGCCTTGCAGGATCGAAAGCTGCGGCACGGCAAGGCGCGCATTGCCCGCGGCATATTCGCGCATGGCCAGCCGCAGTTCGAGAGCGCCATTGCTGCCCTGCTCCATTCGGCCGGTGATTTGCGGCAGGCCCGCCCCGCCGCTCGCCAGATTGCCCGAGAAGCGCGGCAACCCCTCGCCGCCGAATGCGAATCGTGCGCGCGATAGCGCCAGCAAGGTTGCACCATCACCCCCGCGCAGGCGCGCTTCAGGCACGGTCACGCTGCTCAGTTCGCCCAACATTCGCGCGTCAAAGGATGCCGCCAGCGTGCTGCCACGCAAGGCGCGGGTCAGATTGCTGCGGAACTTGTCGAGCAGGGGCGCGGCCAGTGTGCCCTGCGATGCGGCGGCTGCGGAAGCTAGCTGCGCCTGAATGTCTTCGCCAAGAACGAGGTTCGAACCCGCAACATCGCCTTCGACCTCGATTCGCGCGAATTGCTCGGCAGTGCGCAGCCTGCCTTCCAGCGCGAGCTCTGCGGTGCTGGCGAAGGGCGTCGAAACACGACTGGCGGCGACATCGTAAAGTGCATTGAGATTGCCGTCGCGCCAGGTGAAGCGCCCGTCACCGCTCAGCCCGCCCATGCGCATGTCAGCCAAGGTGCCGCGCCCGGTCGTGACGCTGTACGAACCCTCCAGATCGACCAGGTTACGCTCGACTTCCGTGTCGATCTGCAATGTGGCATCGGCAAGCGACAGGTCCTGATTGGGACAAGCGAGGCTGGCAAAACGTACGGGGCCGACAAAGCGGGGCCGTTCGGCGTCGATCGAAATTGCACCATAAAGCGTCGGCGTGTCGAGCGTGCATTGCGGCAGTGTCAATTCCTGCGCGACAGCCGCCAGCTCTGCACGGAATCCGCCGCGCATATGACCGCCTCCGGCCAGTTTCAGCCCGACGCGGCCAAAGTCGGTTTCGATCAACCCTCGTCCGTCCTCGATGACCAGTACCGCATCGGGGAATTCGAACGGCTCGCCATCATCCTCGCCAAACAGCAGCGGGTCGAGATCGCCGAAGCTCAGCGTGCCGTCGCGATAGCTGCCATAAATGCGCGGACGCACCACAACGATGCTGGTGAGGTCGGGCAGGCCAAGGCGCGGGGTGATACCTATGACCAGTCGTTCTACCGTGAGGTCAGGTCTTTCGGGGTCGCCAATTACCAGGTCAGTGATCACCTGCCGCGTGGGCGAGATATCGTCGACCGTATAGGTGGCGCGAATATTGTTATCGGCAAATGTGTCGGCGATCAGGGTGTCGGCGATTTCCCTGCGCTGGAGCCAGGCAATCACCAGGGCAAGCAGCAAAACGCCCACGAAAATGCGCGTTGCATTTCGCAGCCAGCGGCGCTTTCGGCCCCGGGGAATCGTGGCCCCTTCGTTCTCGGCTATCTGCGCCATTCCACTGCAAGTCTTGCGCGAGGCGCGCGGCAAAGGCAATGCAATCTGTGCAAGGGGATGGAGCCGAGATGGCGCAAGGTGCAGAAAATCCGCCGAAATCCGGGCCAGCAGGCGCTGCGGGCCACCGTGCACGCCTGCGCGAACGCTTGCTTGGCGGCGGAGCGGAAGCGCTGGCCGACTATGAGGTGCTCGAATATCTGCTGTTCGGCGCGCTGGCCCGCGGCGACACCAAGCCCGCAGCCAAGGCATTGCTCTCGCGATTCGGTACGCTGGCAGGCGTGCTGAATGCAGATGCCGGTGCGCTCAAACAGGTGAAGGGCGTGTCCGACGCCAGCGTCGGCCAGATCAAGATCGCCGCGCTGGTCGCCCGCCGCATGGCGCGCAGCGAAGTGGCGGACAAGCCGGTGCTGGGAAGCTGGCAGGCGCTGCTCGATTACCTCGCCATAGACATGGCCCACCTCACCATCGAGCGCGTACGTGTGCTTTATCTGAACGCCAAGAACCGCCTGCTGCTCGATCACCATGTGGGGGATGGCACGGTTGACGAGGCCGCAATCCACCCGCGTGAAGTCATCAAGCGCGGGCTCGACTGCGGTGCTTCGGCACTGATCCTCGTCCACAACCACCCCAGCGGCAATCCCGAGCCCAGCCGCGCCGACATCCGCATCACGCAGGCCATTGCGGAAGCCGGGCGCCCGCTTGGCCTCACCGTGCATGACCATGTGATCGTCGGCAGCGAAGGGCACGTCTCGCTGCGCGCGAAGGGCGTGATCTAACGCGCACGGCCGCGAATCGCGCCCGCCTGTCCCCATCGCGATCCACCCGCCCCTTGCCAAGCTGCGATCAAGGCAATAGCCGCGCAGCCGAACCCAACCTGCCAAATTCCGGAGTCTTCGATGGTCCCCCGTTACGCCCGCCCTGCCATGACCGCGATCTGGGAGCCTGAGTCCAAATACGAAATCTGGTTCCTGATCGAAGCCCATGCGACCCAAAAGCTCGCCGATCTGGGCGTGGTGCCCGAAAGCGGGGCAAAGGCGCTGTGGGACTGGTGGAAGACTGATCCGGGCATCGACGTTGCCGCAATCGACGCAAAGGAGGCCGTCCTCAAACACGACGTGATCGCCTTCCTCGACTGGGTTGCCGAGCAGGTCGGCCCCGAAGCTCGCTTCATGCACCAGGGCATGACCAGTTCGGACGTACTCGACACCACTCTGGCAGTGCAGCTTACCCGCGCAACCGATCTTCTGCTGGAAGACATGGACGCGCTGCTCGCTGCTATCGAGCGCCGCGCGCAAGAACATAAGTATGCTGCCACCATCGGGCGCAGCCACGGCATCCACGCCGAGCCGACGACCTTCGGCCTAAAGCTGGCGCAGGCCTATGCCGAGTTCGACCGCTGCCGCACCCGCCTCGTCGCTGCACGCGCCGAAATCGCAACTTGCGCCATCTCAGGCGCAGTGGGCACTTTCGCCAATATCGATCCGAGCGTCGAAGAATATGTCGCAGAGCAGCTTGGCCTGACGGTCGAGCCGGTCAGCACGCAAGTCATCCCGCGTGACCGCCACGCCGCTTATTTCGCCACGCTCGCGGTGATCGCCAGCTCGATCGAGCGACTCGCAGTCGAAGTGCGCCACCTGCAGCGCACCGAAGTTCTCGAAGCCGAGGAGTATTTCTCCCCCGGCCAGAAGGGTTCGAGTGCAATGCCGCACAAGCGCAACCCGATCCTGACCGAGAACCTTACCGGACAGGCCCGCATGATTCGTTCCTATGCCCTGCCCGCGATGGAAAACGTGGCGCTGTGGCACGAGCGCGATATCTCGCATTCTTCAGTCGAGCGCTTCATCGGTCCCGATGCGACGATTACGCTAGACTTCGCACTCGCCCGCCTCACCGGCGTGGTCGACAAGCTGCTGGTCTATCCCGACCGGATGCAGAAGAACCTCGACCGAATGGGCGGCCTTGTCCATTCGCAGCGCGTGCTTCTTGCACTCACGCAAGCGGGCATCACCCGCGACAATGCCTATCGCCTCGTCCAGCGCAACGCGATGAAAGTGTGGGAATCGGACGGACAGATGTCCCTGCTCGACCTGCTCAAGGCGGACGAGGAAGTGGCCGCCGCGATGAGCGAGGCGGAGCTGGAGGACAAGTTCAACCTCGACTACCACTTCAAGCACGTCGACACGATCTTCGCACGTGTATTCGGCGAATAGCGAGAGCCCTTTCCAAGCCGCTTTCAACGGCCTAGCATCGTCGCCAACAGGGAATTGAGAGGAAAGTCTCACATGCAAATCGTTCGCACCGTAATCTGGGTTCTGCTGCTGGTAGGCCTGTTGCTGTTCTCGATTGCCAACTGGGATCCGACGGTCACCGTGCGCATCTGGGAAGATATCGTGGTCGACACGAAAATTCCCGCCATCGTGATCGTTTCCTTCGCCATCGGATTCCTGCCCATGTGGCTCTACCACCGCGCAAGCAAGTGGCGGATGCAGCGCAAGATCGGCAGCCTAGAAACCGCAGCCCGCACCGCCGCCGCGACGCCGGTTGCCACGCAGGTTCCCGAAGCGGACGCCGAAGATGCCACTGTTCAGACCAATGCGCCTGCGGTGACGACGACGGCTGGCGACGAGACGATCGATACCGACATGACCGAAAACGAATTGTCGCCGGATGCCAACCCCGGCTCGCTCCGTACTTCGGACGAATAGGGTCACCTCGTGAGCAATCCGGTCTTTCTTGCGCTTGATCTCCCGCAGCTCGAAGCGGCCAAGGCGCTGTGCCAGAAGGTAAAGGGCCATATCGGCGGCGTGAAGCTGGGGCTGGAATTTTTTTGCGCCCACGGCCACCACGGCGTGCACGAGATCGCCCATCTGGGACTGCCGGTCTTTCTCGACCTGAAACTGCACGACATTCCCAACACCGTCGCCGGCGCAATGCAATCGATCCACGTGCTCGAACCCGCCATTGTCACCATCCACGCCAGCGGCGGACGGGCGATGATGGAAGACGCAAAGGCGGCCGCGGGCGAGAATTGCAAGGTCGTCGCGGTAACGATGCTCACCAGCCTCGACGAGCGTGATCTCGAACGCACCGGTGTTGGCGGTACGCCGCACGATCACGTGATGCGGCTGGCCGATCTGGCGCATGACGCGGGACTGGACGGCATCGTTTGCTCAGGTCAAGAAATCAAAGCGGTGCATGACCGCTGGAAAGACGGATATTTCGTCGTCCCCGGCCTGCGTCCCGGCGGCAAGGCAACCGCCGACCAGAAGCGCGTCGTCACCCCGCGCCAGGCACGCGACGACGGGGCCAGCTGCCTCGTGATCGGTCGGCCCATCAGCCGCGCGGAAGACCCGTTGATGGCAGCGCGCGAGATCGAGGGAACGCTTTAGGGCTCCGCCCACTTCCCCTGCCTTGTCGAATCTCCTAACAGGCCAGCCATGCCAGAAACACTTATCAAGATTTGCGGACTGACCACGCCCGAAGGTGTGGATGCCGCCGTCGATGCGGGCGCTACGCATATCGGGCTGGTGCATTATGAGCCGAGCCCGCGCCACGTCTCGGTTGCCGATGCCGCCAAGCTGCGCGCCCGCGCCCCTGAAGGGGTCAAAGTGGTGCTGCTGACGGTGAATTTACAGGTCAAGGAAACCGCGCTGGCGCTGGAAGAAATCCAGCCCGATGTGCTGCAATTGCACGGTGCGGAAACGGCTGAATGGCTCGGCCTGCTCAAGGACAAGACAATCCTTGAAATCTGGAAAGCCATCGGTGTGAAGGACCGCGCTTCGCTCGAGCGGGCGGAGAGATTCAAGGGCGCTGCTCACCGCCTGATCTACGATGCGGCGGCAGGTGCACTTCCCGGCGGCAACGGGCTGCTGCTCGATTGGCGGCTGCTTATGAATTACCACCATGTCATGCCGTGGGGACTGGCTGGCGGACTCAACCCCGAGAATGTCGGGGACGCGATCCGCTATACCGGTGCTGAACTGGTCGATGCCTCGTCCGGCCTAGAAAGCGAGCCGGGTGTTAAAGACCCCGCCAAGATCAAGGCTTTCTGCAAGGCTGCGCTTGCGGCAAGGGCTTCGGCATGACCGATAACGCCCCCAACTCTTTCCGCAACCAGCCCGATGATCGCGGCCATTTCGGCCAGTTTGGCGGACGTTATGTCGCCGAAACGCTGATGCCGCTCGTACTCGATCTGGAGAAGGAATATCGCAAGGCGCAGGCCGACCCTGCGTTCAAGGCGGAATTCGACGATTTGCTCGAACATTACGTCGGCCGCCCCAGCCCGCTCTACTTCGCTCCTCGCATCACCGAGGAGCTGGGAGGCGCACAAGTGTGGTTCAAGCGCGACGAGCTGAACCACACCGGCGCGCACAAGATCAACAATTGCATCGGACAGATCCTGCTCGCGATCCGCATGGGCAAGACGCGCATCATCGCTGAAACCGGCGCGGGCCAGCACGGTGTGGCGACCGCCACCGTCTGCGCACGCTTCGGCCTGCCGTGCGTCGTCTACATGGGCGCAGAGGACGTGCGGCGGCAATCGCCCAATGTCTTCCGCATGAAGTTGCTCGGCGCTGAAGTCGTGCCCGTGTCATCGGGTCGCGGCACGCTGAAGGATGCCATGAACGAGGCGTTGCGCGACTGGGTCGCCAATGTGCATGACACTTTCTACATCATCGGCACCGCGGCTGGCCCGCATCCATACCCCGAGCTTGTCCGCGACTTCCAGAGTGTGATCGGCAAGGAAGCCCGCGCGCAAATGTTAGAGCGCACCGGCAAGCTGCCCAATCTGGCGGTGGCCTGCATCGGCGGCGGATCGAACGCAATCGGCCTGTTCCACCCCTTTCTCGACGATCCCGAAGTCAAACTGCTGGGCGTCGAAGCGGCTGGCCACGGGTTAGACGGAGACGAACACGCCGCCAGCCTTGCAGGAGGCTTCCCCGGCGTGCTCCACGGCAACAAGACCTATCTGCTGCAAGACGAGGACGGCCAGATCACCGAAGGCCACTCGATCAGCGCAGGCCTCGACTATCCCGGCATTGGCCCCGAACACGCGTGGCTCAAAGAGACTGGCCGCGTGGAATACACCTCCGCCACCGATGACGAGGCGCTGGAAGCCTTCCAGCTGCTCTGCCGCACCGAAGGCATCATCCCCGCGCTCGAGCCTTCACACGCACTCGCTGCCGTCACCAAGGCCGCGCCGACGATGGACAAGGATCAGACGATCCTGATGAATCTCTGCGGTCGCGGCGACAAGGATATCTTCACCGTCGCCGATGCGTTGGGAGTGGAGATTTGAAGGCCGTAAAGCCGGGTCCGATTGTCGGCCAAAAGCCCTCTTTCGTCGAGCGGGCCGCCCGCGCTTTCAGCCTACGTCGCGCCCTGTTCGTGACGGTTATCGCGTCAATTGTTCTCCCGCTTTACTTAGTGCTGAAGACCGGCAATCTGGCAGCATATGTCTCGCCCGAGGCGCTGGTGTTGGTCCTCATCTTTGCGCCCGTAGCTTTCCTCTACGGCCTTTTCACCGACAGGCTTCCGTTTTGACTAACCGCCTCACCACCGCCTTCTCCCACGGCCCCGCCCTCGTCGCGTTCATCACCGCGGGCGATGGTGACACCGCAGCCAATCTCGATGCGCTTGTCGCGGGCGGCGCCGATGTGATTGAGCTGGGCATGCCCTTCACCGATCCGATGGCAGATGGCCCCGCGATCCAGGCGGCGAATATCCGCGCGCTGGGCAATAGCACGACCACCGCCGATGTGCTCGCCATCGCCACTGCCTTCCGTGAGCGCCACCCGGAGGTACCACTGGTGCTGATGGGCTATGCCAATCCGATGATCCGGCGCGGGCCGGAGTGGTTTGGCGATGCGCTGGAGGCGGCTGGCGTCGATGGGGTGATCTGCGTCGATCTGGCGCCGGAAGAGGACGAGGATCTCGGCCCTGCCCTGCGCGAGCGCGGCATATCGCTCATTCGCCTCGCCACTCCCACCACTGACGATGCGCGCCTGCCGCGTGTGCTCGATGGGTCGGGCGGCTTCCTATATTACGTCAGCGTTGCGGGCATCACCGGCAAGCAGAGCGCGGCGATCGATTCGATCGAGGCCAATGTCAGCCGCATCAAGGCGCATACCGACCTGCCAGTCGCGGTGGGATTCGGCGTGCGCGAGCCCGAGCAGGCCGAGGCTATCGCCCGCGTCGCCGATGGCGTGGTGGTCGGCTCCGCCTTCATCGATCTGGTCGAAAAGCACGGTAAAAACGCGCCCGAACACTTGCGCGAACTCACCGCAAGGCTTGCCAAGGCCGTGCATTCTGCGCGAAAGGCGTCGGAATGAGCTGGTTAACCCGTGTCCGCGAACGCCTGCCCTTCGGGGCCAAGCGCGAAACTCCCGACAACCTCTGGGTAAAGTGCCCGCGTTGCCAGGAGATGGTTTTCGTCAAGGAATATGAGGCGAATCTCAACGTTTGCCTCAAATGCGACCACCACGGCCGCATCGGCACAGACAAGCGCTTCAGCCAGTTGTTGGACGAAGGCTATGAACTGCTGCCCTCGCCCAACGTCACCGAAGACCCGCTGCGCTTCAAGGACACGCGCCGCTATACCGAGCGCATCCGCACCGCGCGCGCGAGCAATCCGCACCCCGACGCCTTTTCGTCCGCTTTCGGCGCGATTGATGGTCGCAAGGCCGTGGTCGGCGTGCAGGACTTCCACTTCATGGGCGGCAGTATGGGGATGTCGGTCGGCGATTCCTTCATTGCCGCGGCCCAGCGCGCGATTGACGAGAATTGCGGCTTTATCTGCGTCACCGCTGCTGGCGGAGCGCGGATGCAGGAGGGCATACTCAGCCTGATGCAGATGCCGCGCGCCACGGTGATGGTGCGCCGCCTACGCGAAGCTGGCCTGCCCTATATCGTCGTGCTGACCGATCCGACCACGGGCGGCGTTACCGCCAGCTATGCCATGCTCGGCGATATCCATGTGGCCGAACCGGGCGCGCTTATCGGCTTTGCCGGCCAGCGGGTAATCCAGGAAACCATTCGCGAGCAATTGCCCGAAGGCTTCCAGCGCGCCGAATATCTGCACAAGCACGGCATGGTCGACATGGTGGTGCGGCGTCACGACCTGCGCGACACGCTCGCGCAATTGCTCGATTATCTCAGCCCGGCGAAGGCGGCCTAGGCCGCGCGCGAGACGCGGGTGAAAGACTTCGCCATTTCCGACAATCCGGCAGTGCAGAAGCAGCTTGCCCGGCTGGGCGCGCTGCCATTGCCGAAGGGCACGATCGGGCTGGCGACAATCACTACGCTGCTTGACCGGCTGGGCAATCCGCAGGACGATTTGCCGCCCGTTTTCCATGTGGCAGGGACTAATGGCAAAGGCTCCACCTGCGCCTTTCTGCGCGCCATGCTGGAAGCCGAGGGATTCAGCGTCCATGTCGCCACAAAGCCGCATTTGGTGCGCTACAACGAACGCATCCGTGTCGCCGGAGAATTGATCTCGGACGCGATGCTGGCACAATTGCTGGCAGAGGTTCTGGACGTGGCAGCAGACCTGCCCGCCAGTTTCTTCGAAGTGACGACGGCAGCGATGTTTCTCGCCTTCCACCGCAAGCCTGCCGATGCCTGCGTGATCGAGGTCGGGCTTGGCGGGCGTTTCGATGCGACCAATGTAATCAAGCAACCCGCCGCGTGCGGTATCGCAGCGCTAGGCGTCGACCACGCCGACTGGCTGCTGCAGGAGGATTCCACTGCGCCCTCGCCCGATCAACCGCTGGTGCGCATCGCGTTCGAGAAAGCTGGGATTGCACGGGCTGGCGCGCCGCTGGTCACGCAGAGCTATCCTTCTGAAGTCGAATATCGCATTGCGCAAAGTGCCGATGCGGCAGGTGCGCTACTGGTGATGCGCGGGCGGCAATGGCAGGCTGCCTGCACGGCAGACGGCATCGCCTATGCCGACGAAGCGGGCAAGCTCGCCCTGCCCGCGCCCTCCATCCCCGGAGCGCACCAGGCGGACAATGCCGCGCTCGCTGTTGCCATGCTGCGCCATCAGACCGCGCTGCCCATCTCTGCCGAGGCGCTGGCCAAGGGTATCCGCGCCGCGCGCTGGCCGGCAAGATTGCAATGGCTAGCGGCGGGGCCGGTTACCGAGGCCGCCGGCGGACGCGCCGTGCTGCTCGATGGCGGGCACAATCCCGACGCCGCGCAGGCGCTCGTGCGCTATCTCGACCAGGTTGAGAAGCCCGTCGATGCGCTGATCGGAATGTTGGGGGCCAAGGACGCGCGCAGCTTCCTCGCCATCCTCGCGCCGAATCTTGCCAGCATGACCGCGGTGCCGATTGCAGGCCACGATCATGCGCCGCTCGACGTGCTGGAAAACATCGCAAGAGAAGCTGGCGTGGCGAAAACTTCCACTGCGCCCGATCTGCTCAGCGCGCTCGAAAACCTGCCTTCGAGAGAAGGCGGCACCGTGCTGATCGCCGGATCGCTCTATCTTGCGGGCAGGGTGCTCTCCGCCAATCGCGATTGGCCGGACTAACCTATTCGGCTGGTTCAGCAGCCGCCTCGGGAGGTGGTGCAATCACTCCAGAATTGCTTCCCGCCCGGGTTTCGCGAATCCATTCCATCACGCACAGCACCACCGCGATCACGCCGATCAGTGCGGTGAAGATAAACACGAAGTAATAGCCGCGATCCTCGATCATTTCGCCAAGCGCACCACGCCCCAAGGTCCCCACCAGCAAGGTGAGCGATGCGAGCAGCGCATATTGCACGGCTGCGTAATTTTTGTTCACGATGCTCGATAGCCACGCGATATAGGCTGCACCGGCGATACCGATCGCTAGGTTTTCCCACCAGATCGTGAAGGTCAGACGGGCGAGCCCTTCGGACCCGAACGGAGCGATCGTGTCGATCAGCGCGGTAAAGCCGATGGCGTCACTGCTGGCCTGCATGAGAGCTCCGCCGACAGCAAGGTCGGCATAGAGCAGGTTCGTGGCTGCGGCGAGCGCCGCTCCGAGCGTCAAGGTAAACATCCGGCCGATCACCGTAATCAGCCAGCCACCCAGCGCCAGGCCCAGGATGATCGCGCCGACGCCGAAGAACTTCGATGCAAAGGCCACATCGTCCCCGGTGTAGTTCAATTCACCAAGATAGAAGGGGTAGGCAAAGGTGCCCCAGATCGCATCGGTAATGCGGTAGGTCAGGACCAGTGCGAGGATCAGGACAAGCGACCAGCCCATACGCCCGACGAATTCAACCAGCGGCAATACCAGGGCGCGGTAAAGGTGGTCCCTAAAAGTTACATCCTGAGCGCTGAAGGCCGCGGCTGTGTGGCTGATAACGTTTTTGCCCTCCTTCTTCTGCTTAACCAGCCAGGCTGCGATAAATGCAGGCAGGACGATGGTCGCAATGATGATGAGCGGGCCAAAGGTCGCGGTGAATTCCGTCGGGTTTGGCCGCAAATCGGGTTCGGATGTCATCGAACGGACCATGAAGATCACAACCGTGACGATTGCCCAGCCCCACAGCAGGCCGACCGCCAGCAAAGCACGATTACGCGTCTTGGGCTCGATCTCGCCCGCATTGTAGAGTTCGGCCACGTCTTCATTGTCGGCAGCAACGGTCGCTGCAGATCGCTTCTCAACGTCCGCGTCGGGCGCGAACAGGCCGGCTATGCCGATCACGAGCATGATGCCACCCATCATGATGTAGGTTTGCGGCCAGCCAATTCGCTCTGCGATAATCAGGCCGAGCGCGCCGCCTACCAGCGCGGCAAGGCGGAAGCCCATTTGCGTGATCGTGGAGAGAATATCGATTGTCGCTTCATCGTCCGCCACGTCGATACGCCATGCATTGATCGCGATATCCTGTGTGGCGCTGGCAAAGGCACCGATGGCCGCGAGCAGGCTGAACATGCCGAGCTGGCTCTTCGGATCGAGCAGGCTGAGCGTTACGAGGATGATGCCCAGCAGCAATTGCATCGGCGCGATCCACTGTTTGCGCTTGCCAAGGCGGCGAAGGCCGGGGATGTTCACCCTGTCGAGCAAGGGCGACCACAGGAACTGGAAGGCGTAGGCAAGGCCGATCAGCGAAAAGACGCCCATCGTCTCCACGCTCACCTCTGCTTCCGTAAGCCAGGCGTAGAGCGTGCCGAGGAACAGGGCGAAAGGCAGTCCGCTGGCAAAACCGAACAGCGCCATATAGCCGCTCTTGGGATTGCGCAGCGAGCGCAGCAGCGTTCCCCAGCCGGGCTTTTTCTTTTTGGTTTGGGTGGCGGCTTCGGCCATGCAATCGCTCCGCAATCAATTGTCTTGTCGCTCTAGCGCTAAACCATCGCAATGGAAGACTGGATGAACGGGCAATCACCGCCTAAGGCGCAAGCCATGTCAAAAACACCCTCTCGTTCTGATGATCGCCCCGAAGGCGACCGTATCGCCAAGCTTCTTGCCCGTGCCGGTGTCGCCAGCCGCCGCGAAGTGGAGCGCATGATCGAAGATCGCCGCATCAAGATCGGCGACGAGTTCGTCACCACGCCTGCTACCTTCCTCACCAGCCTCAAGGGCGTGAGCGTGGACGGCAAACCCGTCGGCAAGCCCGAACGCACGCGGTTGTTCGCCTTCCACAAGCCAACCGGCCTGCTCACGGCGGAGCGCGATTTCTCGGGTCGCCCGACGATTTACGATGCGCTGCGCAACGCCCTGCCCAAGGGCTCGCCGCGGCTGATGCCCGTCGGACGGCTCGACATGAACACCGAGGGGCTGCTGCTGCTCACCAATGATGGCGAATTCAAGCGGATGATGGAACTTCCCGCGACCGAAATCCCGCGCACCTATCGCGCCCGGACCTTCGGCGATGTGACGCAGGAACAGCTCGAGGGGCTGATGGACGGGATCGAGATCGAGGGTATGCGATATGGCCCCATCGACGCCAATCTCGAACGCCGCACCGGTCGCAACCAGTGGATCGAAGTGACGCTGACCGAAGGCAAGAACCGCGAAGTGCGCCGCGTTCTCGAATATCTCGGCCTCGAAGTCAGTCGTCTGCTGCGCGTCGCCTATGGCCCGTTCATCCTTGCCGACCTGCCACGCGGTGCCGCTGTTGAAATCCGCAAGGAAGATATCGAGCGGTTCCGTTCCTCGATCAAAGGCGGAGCGCAGTAATGCGGATCATCGCGGGTGAATGGAAAAGGCGCCAGCTGCGTACTCCGGCTGGCGAAGCCACGCGCCCTACCGCAGACCGGACGCGGGAAACATTGTTTTCCATGCTGGTGAGCAGGCTTGGCAGCTTTGAGGGTCTGAGCGTGGCAGATCTGTTTGCCGGTTCGGGCGCGCTCGGGCTGGAAGCGCTGTCGCGCGGCGCGGGCAATTGCCTGTTCGTCGAACAGGATGCCGCCGCCGTGCGCGCCTTGCGCGACAATATTGCCGCCATGCGCGCCCAGTCCAGATGCGAAGTCATCGCCGGTTCAGTGATGTCATTGGCTCCAGCAAAGGTCTCGCGCGATCTCATCATGCTCGACCCGCCCTACGACACGGGTGCAGGAGCGGTCGCGCTGCACCGCCTGCTCCGGCTCGGGTGGATCGACGAGGGGACCTGGATCGCGCTGGAGACTGGAGCCAATGAAAAGGTGTCCATCGGCGGTCTGGAAATCGAAAGCGAACGCAAGGTCGGCCGCGCCAAGATAACCCTGTTGCGCAGCATAACCGCATAGAAAAGGGCGGCAGACCCATGGTCCGCCGCCCTCGTCGTGACGATTGCTGGAGTTACCTGTTCGGTCGTTCGGCTGGAAGCGGACCGTCGATCTCGCTTGCCGGGCGTCCCGGCCAATATTCGAGCGGACGATTACCGTAGTTCAATCCGGCTTCACGCGGGTTGATGCAATTGTCCTGCCTGTCACCGCGGCAGGGCGGATATTCGCCCGTGTGCGGCGCCGGAATGGTTTGCACTACCGCTCCGCTGTTCATCCGGACATTGGCGGTTGCCGTGGTCCGGGCCCGGGCATTTGCCTGCGCCGGAGGCGTGCTGGCCGATGCATTGACCTGCTGCGTGATAGAGGTCCATGCAGCTGCACGCTGTTCGGCAGGCAGGCTATGGACCTGCACCCGCTGTTCATCATTCAGCATCCAGAACGCGTTCTGACGATCTTCGGGAAGCGTCCAGTAATAGACCTGCACTTCAGCGGGCCAATTGCCGTAGGTCATGCGGCGATCCATGGGCCAGGCGTCAAACATCACGCGCTGTTCGGCCGTCAGTTCGACATCCATCATCTCGTGATGCATGTCGTCGTGGTTCATATCCTGCGCCGTTGCCGGCATGGTAATGGTCGCAGTGGCGAGCGCTGCGGCTCCAGCCATCAAAAGGTTACGCATATGTGGTCTCCATATAATGCTCAATTGCCCCGACAAACGAGCCGGACCGCCCCAAAGTTCCGACTTTTCGGTTGGTCGCGCCCTTGCGCCAACTCGCCGCGTTCCCTAACTGTTCGCGGGTGAGCCTCCCTCCCAACTCCACCGATTCCGCGCTGCCGCAGGATGCCCCCGAATGGCTTGCACGCCTTAATACGCCGCAGCGCGACGCTGTGATGACGACCGAGGGACCGGTGCTGATGTTGGCCGGCGCGGGAACGGGCAAGACCGCCGCGCTCACGCATCGATTGGCCCATATCGTGCGCGAGCGATTGGCATGGCCGAGCAAAATCCTGTGCGTCACCTTCACCAACAAGGCCGCGCGCGAAATGCGCGAGCGTGTCGGTCACCTGACCGGCGGCGCGCTGGAGGGTATGCCGTGGCTCGGCACCTTCCATTCCATCGGCGCGAAGATGCTGCGCCGCCATGCCGAACTGGTGGGCCTGAAAAGCAATTACACGATCATCGACCCCGATGACCAATTGCGCCTCCTAAAGACACTGATCCGCGAGAACGAGATCGACGAGAAACGCTGGCCGCCGCGCCAGCTCGCCGGGCTGATCGATAGCTGGAAGAACCGCGGGCTGAACCCCGACGACCTGACCGCGGTCGACAAGGAAAGCTATGCCAACGGCAAGGGGCAGGAAATGTATGCCCTCTACCAGGCGAGGCTCATCAGCCTGAACGCCTGCGACTTTGGCGACCTGCTGCTCCACATCCTCAACATATTCCGCAAGCACCGCGATGTGCTGGAGCAGTATCAACAGCGCTTCAAATACGTGCTGGTCGACGAATATCAGGATACCAATGCAGTCCAGTATCTGTGGCTGCGACTGATCGCGCAAAGCCGCAAGAACATCTGCGTGGTGGGCGATGACGACCAGTCAATCTATTCATGGCGCGGCGCAGAAGTCGCCAATATCCTGCGGTTTGAAAAGGATTTTCCCGGCGCGAAAGTGGTGAAACTGGAGCAGAACTATCGCTCCACCCCGCAAATCCTTGCGGCGGCCAGCGGACTTATCCAGGCGAACAGCCAGCGGCTCGGAAAGACATTGTGGACCGAACTTCCGGCGGGCGAGAAGGTGCGCGTCATCGGCGTGTGGGACGCGCCCGAAGAAGCGCGCCGCGTGGGTGATGAGATCGAGCGGCTCGAGGCCGAAGGCGCCCCGCTAGAACAGGTCGCCATCCTCGTGCGCGCCCAATACCAGACCCGCGAATTCGAAGACCGCTTCATCCAGATCGGCCTGAACTATCGCATCGTCGGTGGCTTTCGCTTCTACGAACGCGCCGAAATCCGCGACGCGCTGGCCTATTTGCGCGTGATCGCGCAACCAGCCGACGACCTTGCGTTCGAGCGGATCTACAACCAGCCCAAGCGCGGACTCGGCGCCAAGACGCTGGAGAAGATGTACCAGCACGCGCGCCGCCAGGGCCTCCCCCTCGCCGCCGCAGCGCTCGAATTGGCCGATAGCGATGAATTGCCGGCCCGTGCGCGCAATACTACGGCAGAGTTGATGCGGTTATTCGTGCAATGGCGCGAAATGGCCGAGGCCGTCACTCCGGCAGACCTGCTGCGCGCGGTGCTCGAGGAGTCGGGCTATGACGCGATGCTCAAGGCCGATCGCTCGCCTGAAGCGGCCGGCCGCGCGGAAAACCTAGTCGAATTGCAGCGCGCGATGGAAGATTACGAGACGCTCGGCGATTTCTTGGAGCACGTCGCGCTTGTGATGGACAATGACGCCGCCTCGGACGAGGAAAAGGTCACCATCATGACGATGCACGCGGCAAAGGGGCTGGAGTTCGACCATGTCTTCCTGCCCGGCTGGGAAGAAGGCGTGTTCCCCTCACAACGCTCGCTCGACGAAGGCGGATTGGCGAGCCTCGAAGAAGAACGCCGCCTCGCATATGTCGCGATCACCCGCGCCCGGCGGCGCTGCACGATCCTGCACGCGGCCAACCGGCGAATTTACGGCCAGTGGACCAGCTCGATCCCCAGCCGCTTCGTGGAAGAACTACCCGAAGAACATATCGCCAGCGAAACCACCATGACCGGCGGGCGCTCGCTCTGGCAGGCGAATTGGAGCGAGAGCGAAGACCCCTTCGCCCATGTCAGCCAGTCGCGCCCCGATCGCTCCTCAGCACGCGGCCCCGGCTGGCAACGCGCTCTGGCAAGCGGCTATGACACGAAGCAGGCGCGCGTGGAGGAAAGCACCCGCTCCGCCGCCAGCTTCGCCGCCAAGCCGCGCACCGACATCGCCATGGGCGACCGCGTCTTTCACGAGAAATTCGGCTACGGCGAAGTGGTCGGCCAAGAAGGCAACAAGCTCGAGATTGAGTTCGACAAGGCGGGGACGAAGCGGGTGATCGACAGCTTTGTGACGGTTGCATAATCGCTGGCTTGCTGGCGCTTTCCTCCAGCTACCGCGCTGTGCAACCACATCGCCCGCTGTTTCACACAGTCGTTTCTCTCATAACGACAAAGCCCCGCATCGCTGCGGGGCTTTCGTTTTTTTGGCCTGTCGGCTCTGCAAATCAAGCCAGCCGCCAAGCAAAATGCACTTAATAAACTTGCGGTAGGTGGCAATTTAACCCTTGAAGCCAACTCCGAGAAAATCGGGCTTCGGTCCGTTCCACTCGCCCGGCTCGACAGGCTCGTGATCCTGCTTGCGGCCGCGTGGCTTGCGCTCTTCCTTGCGCGGCTTGTCTTCGCGCTTTTCTTCATCACGACGGGGCTTGCGAGCTTCGCGCGGCGGAGCTTCCCCGCGATCCGACTTTTTGGCCCGCGAACGCTTCGGCTTCTCTTCGGCCTGCGCGTCCGGCTCGGCTTTCTCCTTCTCAGGCTCGGCAGCGGTATCGGGCAGGTCGACGCGGACGTCCTTCTTGCCAAAAATATTGATCTTCGCTCCGGTCAGCTTCTCGACATTGTCGATGGCTTCAGCGTCTTCCGGTGTCACGAAGGTAAACGCGCGGCCCTTGTTCCCGGCGCGGCCTGTGCGCCCGATGCGGTGGACGTAGTCATCCGGATGCCACGGCGTATCGTAATTGAAGACGTGCGAAACGCCCTTGATATCGAGCCCGCGTGCAGCGACGTCGCTGGCAACGAGGATATTGATCTCGCCGTCCTTGAAGCGCTGCAGTTCGGCGTTGCGCGATGCCTGGTCGATATCGCCGTGAATCTCGCCCGAGCGGAAACCATCACGTTGCAGGCTCTTGTTGAGCTCGCGCACGGTGGTCTTCCGGTTGGAGAAGATGATGGCAGTTTCGACCAGGTCATTGCGCAGCAGCCAGGTGAGCGTGCTCTTCTTTTCGCGCGGCTTCACCGGAACCTTGAAGGCGGTGATATTCTCGTTGGTCGAGGCCGCGCGGCTCACTTCGATGCGCTTTGGATTGTCGAGGAACTTCTTCGCGAGCTTGGCGATCGGCGGCGGCATGGTAGCGCTGAACAGCATGGTCTGGCGCTGTTCGGGAAGCTTCTCGCAGATAAACTCGATGTCTGGGATGAAGCCCATGTCGAGCATCCGGTCCGCCTCGTCGATCACCAGCAATTCGCAGCCATTGAGCAGGATCTTACCACGTTCGAACAGATCCATCAGGCGGCCCGGCGTCGCAATTAGCACGTCGACGCCTTCGTTGAGCGCCTTCACCTGGTCGCCCATCTGCACACCGCCAATTAGTAGCGCCATCTTCAGGTCGTGATTCTTGCCGTATTTCTCGAAATTTTCGGCAACCTGTGCTGCCAATTCCCGGGTTGGTTCGAGGATAAGCGAACGCGGCATCAATGCCCGGCGGCGGCCGCTAGCCAGCACGTCGATCATCGGAAGCACGAAACTCGCTGTTTTGCCGGTGCCGGTCTGGGCGATGCCGATGAGGTCTTTCATCATCAGCACGGCCGGAATTGCCTCTGCCTGGATTGGCGTAGGCACGGTGTAGCCGGAGGCTTCAACGGCCTTGAGCAATTCAGGAGAGAGGCCGAGATCGGCAAAAGTGGTCAAAATACAGGTTTCCGGAAAAAAAGGTGGTCCTGCCAAAATGCAGTACCATCGCGCCGCGCCCTAGGCTGGACACGGGGAAAAAGTCAAGATTTACGACTGGCAAGCGGGGGATTGAGTGCAAGTAGTGGCCCGGACACCCGCCTAGTTGGCGATCGCGACCAACCGGGTGAATTCATCAACTACGCAGCTTGCCCCGGCCCGCGATTGCAGGCGATCACGCGCAACACACAGCCGCCCGTCCTCGCTGCGATCGATAAAAAAGCCCGCGTAAAAGGCGCGCGCAGAACACCCATCCTCCAGTGCGGCGGCAAGGATCATGTCGCGCTGGGTAAAGAACAGCAGCCGATTGTCATTGGTCGGCTGAACACCGATTATATCCTCTGCATCGACACAATTGCCGTGCTCGACCTCTTGGTAGCGCGTGCGCATTGGCCGGCGCGGCAGGTCGGATAGCATTTGCCTGCGCGCCTGCGAAGCAGCAGGGCCAATTCGGATCACAACGCGCCGTTCGATCCGCACCTGGTTCTGCTGGTCGGGCTGCCTTGCGCGCTGGAGTGTGTCGAAAGGTGGCCTGCTGTCGGGATCAAAGCCGAGCACTGGCAAGGACATGCGATGGGTTTGCCCAGGAAACGACTGTCCTGGCCTGCTTGGCGCCGCATCCTGCGCTTCTACACGCGATCCCGCATGGCCGGCAAACAGCGCAACAACCAGTGCGGCAAACGCAAGAAGGGCGAAAAATTGTCTCATGCTAGTTCATTCGGTCAGCAAACCAGGATTGTCCCGTCATCCGGTTCATGCGTTCTAAGCCCGCGGATTGAATGGTGGCTTAACTGTGCTCTTGTCATTTGCAAGCGCGCCATCGGGCTGGCATCAGCGCGGTGATGAGCAACACGGACGCTTTTCTCGATGCCGCGCAAGCCTTGTTGGGTGACCGCGGGCTTGCCACCGATCCCGATCTTCTCGAGCCGTGGCTGACCGACTGGCGCGGTCGCTATAGCGGCAAGGCTCTAGCGCTAGCTTCACCAGCTTCCACTCAGGAGGTGGCGGCGCTGGCCAACTTATGCAGCGAACATAGCGTCCCGATAGTCCCGCAAGGCGGCAATAGCGGTATGTCCGGCGGAGCGACGCCGGATGCCAGCGGTGATGCCATTATCCTGTCGCTGCGCCGGATGAACAGCGTGCGCCGGTTCGACAAGGATGCACGGGAAATTACCTGCGATGCAGGGCTGATCCTGCAGACTCTGCATGAAACGGTCGCGGTTGAAGGCCTGCGCTTTCCGTTGACGCTGGGCGGCAAGGGGTCGGCCACAATCGGCGGGCTGATCTCGACGAATGCGGGAGGTACGCAGGTTCTTCGCCACGGCTCGATGCGTACACAGGTTCTGGGCATCGAGGCTGTGCTGGCGGACGGTTCGATCTTCGATTCGCTCACGCCGCTGAAAAAGGACAATCGCGGTTTCGACCTCAAGCAGTTGCTGATCGGTTCGGAAGGAACGCTTGGCATTGTTACCGGAGCGACCCTGCGACTACTGCCCGCCGTGGCTGAACGCGCAGTCCTGTGGGCCGGACTTGATGATTTGCGCGATGCCCGACAATTGTTGCTGCTTGCCGAGAAAATGGCTGGCGACGAACTGGAAGGATTCGAGGTTCTTCCGCTACACTCGCTCCGGTCCGTGATGGATTACAATCCCAACACCCGCGCGCCGCTCCAGGGTGAGCATCAGTGGCATGCCCTGATCGAGCTCGTATCCGATGCTGCGTCCGTAGAAGGGCTGCCTTCGCTTGCCGAAAAACTGCTCGAAACGGCAATGGACATGGGGCTTGTCGAAGACGCGACGATCGCCGTGAACGAGGCCCAGGCAGAAGCGTTCTGGGCGATTCGTGATGAAATTTCTCCCGCAGAGCGCGCCATCGGGCCTGCAATGCAGCACGATATTTCGGTTCCGGTTGCCAGGATGGCGGATTTCGTGACGGCAACCGTGCCCAAGGTCGAGGCGGCGTTTTCCGGCACACGAGCCGTCGCTTTCGGTCACCTGGGTGATGGCAATGTCCATTTCCACGTGCTTGCGCCGGCTGGCACTCCGTCTGGTGAGTGGGAGGAGACCGAGGGCAAGGCCATCAGCGCCATGGTGCATGACGAAGTAACGGCGTGGAGCGGTTCCATCAGTGCGGAACACGGCATCGGCCAGATGAAGCGAGCCGAACTCGGGCGGCTCGCCGATTCGACCCACCTGGCAATCCTGCGGAGGGTGAAGCAGGCGCTCGACCCGCAAGGCTTACTTAATCCCGGCAAGTTGGTGCCTGACGAAGGCTGAAATCCACCCAACTACGCCCTACCGCCCTGCATGGCCGCTTGCATGGGGAGCATGCACCCATTAAGGCCCGCGCCCAGCATTGCGGTATCCATAGCAGCAGTGAGAATGCCGCAACGGATACCAACCGACAATCCTGACCGGAGAGACCACCATGGCCAGCGCGCCCAATCCAAGCCTGCCCGTTCTTTACAAGGAACTGGTTCCCCTCAACAGCAACGATCACGCGACTTGGAAAGGCCGCACTACGGACAAGGCTCCGTGGATTGCCAACCAGCACGCCATTCCGCTGACGGTGGAAGAATTCCCGATCGCTCAGCGCGATTATCCGATTGTCTTTTCGGCAGGCGAACGCCCTGTGCCGTTGGCTTTGATGGGTCTTAACGAAGGCGTGAACGTATTCTTCAACGAAGACGGCTCGCCCATCGGATCTCCCTACGTGCCGGCCTACATCCGCCGCTATCCCTTCCTGCTTGCCAAGCTGCAGAAGGATTCGGACAACCTTTCGCTCTGCTTCGATCCGAGCAGCGATCTCGTCGGTGAATTCGACGAAGGCCAGCCGCTTTTCAATGACGACAAGCAGCCGTCTGAGCACACGCAGGGCCTGCTGCAGTTCTGCGAAAAGTTCGAGGAAGCCGGCAACAAGACGCAAATGTTCATGGAAGAGCTGAACAAGGCTGAGTTGCTGATGGACGGCGAAATCTCGATCCAGCGTCGCGACAACCCCGACCAGCCTTTCACCTATCGCGGTTTCCGCATGATCAATCAGGAAAAACTGCGCGAAGTGCGTGGCGACCAGCTGCGCAAGTGGAACGAAAACGGCATGCTTCCGCTGATCTTTGCCCACCTGTTCTCGCTCGAGCTGATGCGGACGATCTTTGCCAAGCAGACCGAACAGGGCAAGGGTCCGCTGGTTGCTGACATGGCAAATGGCGCAACAGACGCACAACTTCCTACAAACTAAGACTTAATTCAGGCGACGAAACGACCTGATTCCATGACGGGGCGCGGCTCGGAAACGAGCTGCGCCCTTTTGTTTTACTTGAAAGCAGATTGCGCCCTTCCTAGATTCCACTTGTCCGGCAGGTGTTCCCCTCATGACCTTGCCGGATCGGCGGACTTGGGTCCGCCACCTCCCTGAACCTTGGCCGCCTCGTGCATATTGCGCGAGGCGGTTTTTTCATGCCAATCAACAAGTTGGTTTTTATTCAGCCGCCTCGGCCAAGCCGCCCGGCGCGCCGGCCAGTTCATCAGCCATGCGTCGCACGAGGCCTGTCACGATCTGCACCACATCAGGCAGGCCGGCACCCGGTCCGCGTAACTCTTTGTCGAGATAGGCCGTGCGGCATATTTCCAGTTGCATGGCGTTTACACCTCGACCCGGCGCACCGTGCCGGTCGAGCACGTAGCCGCCGGCATAAGGTCGATTGTGGGCAGAGCGCGCGCCGACAGCATCAAGATGGTCGAAGCCGGCCATGACCAGCCGACTTTCGCAAGTTCCGCCAAAACGATCTCCGATCACAAAATCCACCGCTGCATTTTCGCCCGTCTTGGGCCCGAGCGGCGGCATGGAATGCATGTCGATCAGCAGCGCCGCTCCCCAGCGATCGCGCATGGCCTCCAGCGTGCGCGCGAGCGCGGCATGATAAGGCTGGTGGACCAGATCGATCCGCGCCTGAAGCTCATCGCGTGGCAGGGGCGACTTCCACAACTCGCCAAGTCCCGGCAGTCTGCGTGGCACAAGTCCAAGGCCGCTGCGGGCCCGGCGACCGGCGGCATGACGGGGCCCCGGCGAATCCGCCCTGCCCTCCACCATTTCCCAATCGACATCATCGGGAGAACGGTTGAGATCGATCATCGCTCGCGGTGCATGGGCCACCAGCAAGGCTGCACCCGTTTCACGCGCCACTTCGTTCGCGACGAAATCGACCATGCGATCTTCCAGCCGAATCGGCGCAATGTCAGGGTGACGCATTTTTCGCATCAGCGGCAAGGGATACTCCCTTCCAGCGTGCGGGACGGCAATCAGGACGGGTATCGGCAGGGGCCGGCGACGGCACAGGGTAAAGGCTGGCTTCCCGTCACCTGCGGGTATCATGCCACCTCCGCGATTAAGCGAATCGCCTCTGGATGTCTCAAAACGGTCCATTCACTCTTTGCTGACCATGATTTTGCCGCAAGTCAAAGCCAGTGTATCAAAGCAGGGCAGTGGCAAAGCACGGCAAGACTTTTTTACATTCTGCTGGCTAAAGGGGCATCCAGATCACGAACACCAAGAATGTGAGGACGAAGCGCATGATCCGTATCCTGCTAGCCGAAGACGACACCGCCATGCGCACCTACCTGGAGCGTGCCCTCGAAAAGGCCGGCTTTGCGGTTACAGCTGTTGGATCGGGAACAGAAGCGCTGCCCATGCTCAAGACCGAGATCTACGATCTCTTGCTGTCCGACATCGTCATGCCCGGAATGGACGGCATCGAACTCGCCCAGCATTGCAATGAACTCAGCCCTTCGACGAAGGTAATGTTTATCACCGGCTTCGCCGCGGTCGCCTTGCGTGCGAATCGCGAAGCCCCGCAAGCCAAGATGCTGTCCAAGCCATTCCACCTGAAAGACCTTGTGATGGAAGTGGAACGCATGTTTGAAGATGCGGCGGTCGCCTCGCTGTAATCCCGACAGGATTGCGCATGGAAATGTTCGAGGGCCTGTGACAGGTCTCTCAAGCAAGCCTCTTGCAACCATGCCAAGGCGGCGCTAGATGGCCCGCCTGCCGACCGGAAGGGCGGCACCCGAATGGTGCGGGCGTATAGCTCAGTGGTAGAGCACTATGTTGACATCGTAGGGGTCCCAAGTTCGAACCTTGGTACGCCCACCATTCGCCGACTGGGCCAGGCGCGGCCCACTCTCTGAAATTCAGTCGCCTCGAGC
This sequence comes from Erythrobacter alti, assembly GCF_037996805.1. NCBI lineage: Bacteria > Pseudomonadati > Pseudomonadota > Alphaproteobacteria > Sphingomonadales > Erythrobacteraceae > Erythrobacter > Erythrobacter alti. Next base: position 368,670 of record NZ_JBBNAX010000005.1, read on the forward strand.
TTCCAGGTGGCGGCGCGATTGTAGTTCGAGCGCCTCTAGCTCCAGAATCGTCTGGTCAATTGCCACACGCTGTTGCCGCAATTCCGTCAGGCGTTGCTGCGTTGCGTCGAGCATGCGCTGTGCCTGTACCTTCTGATCCGGGTCTTCATCGTAAAGCGCCAGGAACTCGCCGATCTCGCGGATACTGAATCCCAGCCGTTTGCCGCGCAGGATCAGGGCCATCCGGCCCATCTCGCGCTTCGAATAGGCACGCATTGTCCCCACGCGCTGTGGCGAGATGAGGCCCTTGTCCTCGTAAAAGCGCAAGGTCCGCTGCGTAACGCCAAGCGCTTCCGCAGCTTCCGCGATGCTTTTCAGAGGATCGTTACCTTGGGCTTCGTTCATGGTGGTGACGCTGTCAGGCATTGTCGTCCCCTTGTGCAGCGGCTTCGCGCCTGGCCTTTTCCTCGGCGACGAGTTGCTTCTTTTCCAGCTTTCCGACCAGCGTCTTGGGGAGCTCGTCACGGAATTCGTACGCATCGGGCATTTCGATCGGATTGAGGCGCATCTTCAGGAAAGCATCCAGCGTTCCCGCGTCCAGTTCCTCGCCTTCGTGCAGCGCAATGAACAGCTTGGGCGCTTCGCCGCGATAATCATCGGGAATGCCGATGGCGACCGCTTCCTTCACGGCCGGATGCTCATATGCCGCATCCTCGATCACACGCGGATAGACGTTGTAACCGCTGCACAGGATCAGGTCCTTCATGCGGTCGACGATGAAGAGATATCCGTCACTGTCGAGATAACCGATATCACCGGTGCGCAACGCACCGTCGACGAAAGTCTCCTCGGTTGCACCGGGCCGATTCCAGTAGCCTTTCATCAATTGCGGACCACGCGCGCAAATCTCGCCTTTCTGACTCTGGTCCTCGTGCAGTGCGCCGGTTTCCGGGTCACGAATTTCGATCACGGTCTGCGGAAAGGCTGGTCCGGCGGAATTGTCCTTCACCGGCTGGCGACCCAGCAGCGGCTGGCACGTGATGATGGGGGAGGATTCGGTCAAGCCATAGCCTTCCGACACCAGCGAACCCGTACGTTTCTCGAATTGCGTCCGCACATCGAGCGGAAGCGGAGCGCCTCCGGAACAGCTGGTGAGCACCATCGAGAGGTCGGGCACCTTGTCATCGGGCAGCGAGCCAAGCGCATTGTAGATCGTGGGAACACCGAACATCTGCGTTGGCGGCTTGCGCTTGATGGTCTTGAGCACCTCGTCCATTTCGAAGCGCGGCAACAGCACCATTTCGGACGCCGTATCCACGCCGAAATTCAGCACGCAGGTCAGTGCGAAGACATGGAACAACGGCAAGACGCCAAGCGTGCGCTCCTGCTGGTCGCGCTCGACCCCGACATGCAGCATCATCTGCGCCGAATTGGCAGTCAGGCTGGCATGGGTGAGCATCGCGCCCTTGGGTCGCCCTGTCGTCCCGCCCGTATATTGCAACACCGCGACATCGGACGGGTCCATCTTCACTGGTGCAGGATTCGGCGCGTGTGCTGCCAGCTCGCGGTAGTTGACATACGATGCGCCATCGCGCTTTTTCGCCAAGGACGATCGCTTCAGCGTGCGAAGCCCAACCGATTTAAGGAACGGCAAGACATCCGCCATCGGGCACAACACGATCTTTTCGAGCGGTGCGTTGCCGTTCTCGTCTTTCTTGCCCCAGGCATCGGCAATCTTCCCGTGCAACAATTCAAGATCGGGTACGGCGACCATCTTCGCGCCAGAGTTCGTGATCAGGAATTCGACCTCGCTTGCAGAATAGAGCGGGTTGATATTCACCACCATGCCGCCGGCACGCAGCACGGCAAAATACATAATGACCGAATAGGGAGTATTGGGCAGGCAGAGCGCGAATCGATCATCCTTGCCCAACCCTTCAGCCTGCAAACCGGCGGCGACGCGGTCGACCAGATCGCCGATTTCACCATAGGTCCAATCACGGCCCATGAAGTCGACACAGACCCTCTCGGGATATTTCGTGACCGCATAGTCCAGCGCGTCTGTCAGCAGGCGCGGGCGGATCTTGCCCTCCGCGTCCAGAAAGCGACTGGTGTCCATCAACCGGAACCCTTCGGGCACCTCGATCATGAAATATCCTTTCTCGGCAGCCTGCCCTGAAATCGCCGAACAAAAAGTTCAGATAGCGGGTAGAACGGCTTGATTCCATCTTGCTTAACGTATACGTCAACTCACAGACTTTATCGTAATCATTCGGCGCAAAAGGTCAATCACGTCGAAAAAGATACCCAACTGGAGGCCAAGCCATCATGACAGACGTCGTTATTGCGGGATACGTCCGCTCCCCCTTCCACCCTGCCTATCGCGGTGCCCTCGCCAAGGTTCGTCCTGACGATCTGGCGGCAAATACCATTCGCGGCCTGGTAGAGCGCACCGGCGTCAATGCGGAAGATATCGAAGACATTGTCATGGGTTGCGCCTTTCCCGAAGGCGAACAGGGCTTCAACATCGCCCGCCTCGTTGGCCTGCTGGCCGACCTGCCGCTCAGCGTAGGCGGCATCACCATGAACCGGTTCTGCGGTTCTTCGATGAGCGCGGTCCATTACGCAGCCGGCCAGATCAAGATGGGTGCCGGCGAAGTCTTCATCGCCGCCGGCATCGAATCGATGAGCCGCGTGCCGATGACTGGCTTCAACCCGATGCCCAACCCCAAGCTCGCCGAAAAGAGCGCCGCCTATGTCGGCATGGGTGACACGGCAGAAAACGTCGCGAAGAAATATGACCTGAGTCGTGAAGCGCAGGAACAGTTCGCGCTCGCAAGCCAGCAAAAGGCAGGTGCAGCGATCGAAAAGGGCTCCTTCAAGGAAGAGATCGTCCCCTACACGCTCGATGACGGCACCGTGGTCGATGTAGACGGTACGCCGCGTCCCGGCACTACGGCCGAAGATCTGGCTGGTCTCAAGCTCGCTTTCGATCAGGATGGCACCGTGACTGCTGGTACCGCCTCCCCGCTGACCGATGGTTCTGCCGCCCTGCTGGTGTGCAGCGCCGACTATGCCGCGAAGAACGGCCTGAGCGTGATCGCCAAGGTGAAGAGCGTGGCCATTTCCGGCTGCGCGCCCGAAATCATGGGCATTGGTCCGGTTGAAGCCACCAAGAAAGCCCTCGAGCGCGCTGGCCTGACCATGGACGACATCGACATTGTCGAATTGAACGAAGCCTTCTCCAGCCAGTCGCTCGCCTGCATCGGTGATCTTGGCATCCCTACCGAGAAGATCAATCTCGACGGCGGTGCAATTTCGATCGGCCACCCGCTTGGCGCGACCGGCGCCCGCATCGTTGGCAAGGCTGCCAGCCTGATGAAGCGTGAAGGCAAGAAATACGCTCTCGCCACCCAGTGTATCGGTGGCGGACAGGGCATCGCGACGATCCTGGAGGCTGTATGATGTCCGATAAATCCATCAAGAAAGTCTGCGTGATCGGCGCCGGCACGATGGGTGCGGGCATCGCGGCTCAGGTCGCAAACGCCGGCATCCCCGTGCTGCTGCTCGACATCGTGCCCAAGGACGGCGACAACCGAAACGCCGTCGCCGAAGGTGCGGTCAAGAAGATGCTCAAGACGCAACCCGCGCCCTTCATGAGCAAGCGCGCTGCCAAGCTGGTCGAAACCGGCAACATCGAAGATGATCTGGGCAAGGTTGCCGAGTGCGACTGGATCGTAGAAGCGATTATCGAACGCCTCGACATCAAACAGGACCTCTATGCCAAGCTGGAAGAAGTCCGGACGGCTGGCACCGCCGTCTCCTCGAATACGTCGACCATTCCGCTCGCGCAATTGACCGATGGCCGCTCGGATGCGTTCAAGAACGACTTCCTGATCACCCATTTCTTCAATCCGCCGCGCTACATGAAGCTGATCGAGATTGTTGCGGGTCCGCAAAGCGATGCCGCAACGGTCGCGATGGTCAGCGACTTTGTCGACCGCAAGCTCGGCAAGAACGTGGTCAATGCCGAGGATTCACCCGGCTTCATCGCCAACCGCGTCGGCACGTTCTGGATCCAGCAATCGGTCAACGCCGCGTTTGATCTGGGCGTTACGGTAGAAGAAGCCGACGAGATCGGCGGGCGCCCCATGGGCGTTCCCAACACCGGCATCTTTGGCCTGATAGACCTGATCGGCATCGATCTGATGCCGCACCTGATGAAGTCGCTCACCAGCACGCTGCCCGCGGACGATCCCTATGTGAAGATCGCCCGCAGCGAGAAGCTGATCGAGGACATGATTGAAAGCGGCTACACGGGCCGCAAGGGCAAGGGTGGCTTTTACCGCATCAACCGCGAAGGCGGTGGCAAGGTAAAGGAAGCCAAGGATCTCAAGAGTGGCGAATATCGCGCCGCGGCGCGTCCCGGCCTCGTGCGTGGTTCGGCAGCCAAGGGAGATCTTGGCAAGCTGATCGAGATGAAAGGCAAGGTTGGCGACTATGCCTGGGCCGTGCTCGGCCCCACCCTGTCGTACGCTGCCAGCATCGTTCCCGAAGCGACCAAGACAGTTGTCGGCGTCGATGACGCGATGAAGCTGGGCTACAACTGGAAGATGGGCCCGTTCGAGATGATCGACAAGATCGGTCCTGCCAAGCTTCGCGAGAAGCTGGCGTCGAGCGATCTGCCGGTCCCCGCCATCCTTGAACAGGTCGGCGACAAGACCTTCTACCGCGTCGAAAATGGCAAGCGCCAGTATTTCGGCACCGACGGCGAATATCACGACGTCGAGCGCCCCGAAGGCGTGCTGTTGCTTGAAGATATCAAGCTGTCATCCGAACCGCTCGCCAAGAACGGTTCTGCCGCTCTGTGGGACGTGGGCGATGGCGTGGTCGCGCTGGAATTCACCGGCAAGATGAACGCGCTGGACGAGCAGGTCATGCGGATGATCGGCAAGGCCATCGAGCTTGTGAAGAGCGATTACAAAGCGCTCGTCATCTACAATGAAGGCAGCAATTTCTCTGCCGGAGCCAATCTCGGCCTTGCGATCTTCGCGATGAATATTGCCGCGTGGAGCGAAGTCGAAAAGACCGTGAAGGGTGGCCAGGATGCCTACAAGGCGCTCAAATATGCGCCCTTCCCCGTTGTCTCGGCACCGTTCGGCCTCGCGCTGGGCGGCGGCTGCGAAATCCTGCTGCATTCCGATGCCATCCAGGCTCATGCTGAAACCTATACGGGTCTCGTCGAGACAGGTGTGGGCATCATCCCCGGCTGGGGTGGTTGCAACGAAATGCTCAGCCGCTGGATGGCCAATCCGCGCCATCCAAAGGGCCCGATGCCTGCGGTGAGCAAGGTATTCGAGATCGTCTCGACAGCTACGGTGGCCAAATCCGCCGCCGATGCAAAGGAGCTCGGTTTCCTGCGTCACAAGGACGAGATCACCATGAACCGTGACCGCTTGCTCTACGATGCGAAGCAACGCGCCTTGGCGATGGTGGATGGCTACACTGCTCCTGAAAAGCCCGAGTATCGCCTGCCTGGTCCGACCGGCAAGGCGGCGCTCAAGTTGGCAGTCGACAGCTTCCGCAAGCAGGGCATGGCAACGCCTCATGATGAGACGGTGGCGGCTGAGCTCGCCTATGTCCTTACTGGTGGCAATACGGACATCACCGAGATTGTTACCGAGGACCAGATGCTGAAGCTCGAACGCGAAGCATTCATGCGTCTCGCCCGCAATCCCAAGTCGCAGGCGCGGGTCGAGCATATGCTCGAAACCGGCAAGCCGCTGCGTAACTGATCAGAAAGGACCTGTACCATGCAAGTCTATGAAGCACCCATCCGCGACATGCGCTTCAACCTTGAAGAGCTGCACAATGACGATGGTTTCGGCGATCTCGAAGGTTTCGAGGATTTCGACGAGGATATGCGAGCGGCCATCCTTGAAGAGGCCAACAAGCTGTGCCGCGACGTATTGTTGCCGCTAAACTGGCCAGGCGACCAGCAAGGCTGCCGCATCGAGAATGGCGTCGTGCGCACGCCCGACGGTTTCCAGGAAGCCTACAAGCAGTTCTGCGAAGGCGGCTGGGCTGGCCTCGTTGTCGACCAGAAATGGGGCGGCCAGGGTGCCCCGCACTCGCTCGCCAAGATGGTCGAGGAAATGAGCTGCTCGACCAACCTGTCTTTCGGCCTGTACCCGGGCCTGACAGGCGGCGCGATGGTCTCGCTCGAAGCCTATGGCAGCGATGAGCTGAAGAATTTCTACATGCCGAAAATGGCCAATGGCGAATGGGCCGGCACCATGTGCCTGACCGAATCGCATTGCGGTACCGATCTGGGCATGTTGCGCACCAAGGCAGAGCCGCAGGACGACGGCAGCTATCTTGTCTCCGGCAACAAGATCTTCATCAGCGCGGGCGACCACGATCTGGCGGAGAACATCATCCACCTCGTGCTGGCCCGCCTCCCCGATGCGCCTGCTGGCGTGAAGGGGATCAGCCTGTTCCTGGTGCCCAAGTATCTGCCCAATGAAGATGGTTCGCTCGGCAATCACAACAATGCCGGACCGACCGCCATCGAACACAAGATGGGCCTGAAAGCTTCTGCCACGTGCCAGATGACTTTCGACGGATCCAAGGGCTGGATCGTCGGCGAACCCAATCGCGGGCTCGAAGCCATGTTTGCCATGATGAACACAGAGCGTGTTGCCGTGGGAATGCAGGGCCTTGGTGTTGGCGAAATCGCCTACCAGTCAGCCGTGTATTATGCGAAAGACCGCCTGCAGGGCCGCTCGCTCTCGGGCGTGAAGAACCCTGACGGTCCTGCCGATCCGATCATCGTCCATCCTGACGTGCGCCGCATGTTGATGACGATGCGCGCTTACAACGAAGGCTGCCGTTCGGTTGCCACTTGGGTCAGCCGCGCAATTGACGCCGAACATGCTGCGAAAGAGCCCGAAGCACGCGAACGTGCCAAGGACTTCGTCGCGCTGATGACGCCAGTGGTCAAAGCGCTCTTCACCGACCTCGGCCATGAAAGCGCGCATCACGCGGTGCAGGTCTATGGCGGACACGGCTACATCCAGGAATCGGGTGTGGAACAGTTCGCACGTGATGCCCGGATTGCGCAGATCTACGAAGGTGCCAACGGCATTCAGGCGCTCGACCTCGTCGGCCGCAAGCTGCCCGATCGCATGGGCCGCAATCTGCGCGCTTTCTTCCACCCGGTGTCGCAGTTCATCGAAGACAATGCGCAGGACGAGCATATCGGCAAGCTGGTCGCCTCGCTCCAGCAGAGCTTCGGTGCGCTGCAATTGTCGACCGGCCACATCGCGCAGAAGGGCATGAAGGACCCCGAAGAAGCAGCAGCAGCAGCTTACGAATACCTGCACTTGCTCGGCTTCGTTGCGATGGCCTATGTTTTTGCAAAGTCTGCCAAGATTGCGCACCAGAAGCTTGCCGAAGGAACTGACGAAGAGCAATTCTACAAGGCCAAGCTTACCACGGTGCAGTTCTTCTTTGACCGCCTTCTCCCGCCCGCAACGGCGAAGTTCATGGCGATCAAGAGCGGCAAGGCCAGCATGATGGATATGCCGGAGGACGCATTTTGACCGTCGATGAATTCAAATCGCGGCTGAAAATCCCGGCGATTGCCGCTCCGATGTTCCTCGTTTCGGGTCCGGACCTTGTGGTGGAGACCTGTAAGGCCGGCCTGTGCGGTACGTTTCCCGCGCTCAACCAGCGTACCAGCGAAGGATTCGAGGACTGGCTTAAGGACATTCAGGACCGACTGGACGATGATGATGCACCCTATGGTGTCAACCTGATCGTCCACCCGTCAAATCCGCGCGTGCAGGACGATCTGGAACTGTGCGTGAAGCACAAGGTGCCGCTGATCATTACTTCGCTGGGTGCTGTGCCCGATCTCGTGAACGCGGTGCATTCATACGGCGGACTGGTGTTCCACGATGTGATCATGCGTCGCCATGCGGAAAAAGCGGTGCAAGCGGGCGTGGATGGTATTATCGCCGTTGCCGCAGGCGCTGGCGGCCACGCTGGCACGTTCAGCCCCTTTGCGCTCGTATCTGAAATCCGCGATTTCTATGACGGGGCGATTATTCTCTCCGGCTCCATGAGCGAAGGCGGCCATGTCCTCGCGGCAGAGGCGATGGGAGCCGATTTCGGCTATCTCGGCAGCCACTTCATTACCGCTACAGAGAGCATGGCTCCAGATGGCCAGAAGGACATGATGATCGGCGCTACCGCCAAGGATATCACCTATACCAACAAGGTGACCGGCGTAGGCGCGAACTTCCTCACGCCCAGCCTCGAAGCGGCCACGCTGCATGAAGCTCCTGGCGAGATGTCGCTCAATGAAGAAGCAAAGGCGTGGAAGACGATCTGGTCCGCAGGCCACGGCGTCGGCGCGATCAACGAAGTGCGCCCCGCACGCGATTTGTGCGAACAGCTGATTGCCGAATATAATGCCGCAAAGGGCAAAATCTGCGGTTGATCGGCACGAAAGCGCCGCGCACTCATTGGACCTGTAATGAGTAGCATTGAAAAACCTGTGACACCGCGCGTCAACGCCATCGCGACGGCTGTACCCGCTTGCGATGTGCATGCCAGTTATACCGCGTGGGCAGAGCAGCAGTTGGACGAGCGTAAAGCTGCGGTCTTCCGGCGCATGGAGGCCCGAGGCGGTATTGACCACCGATTCTCCGTTCTCTCCGGCAAGGACGCAGCGCTGGATTTCGGCAGCTTCTACATGAACGGTGCATCACCCGGCACCGGGAAGAGAATGCAGCGTTATGCAGCTGCTGCGCCCGATTTGGCGCTGCAAGCAATTGCTGCTCTTCCCTCGACCAAGGGTGTGACCCATCTCGTGATTGCCAGTTGCACCGGCTTTATGGCCCCCGGCCTCGACCAGGTCATTGCCCGCCGTCTTGGCCTTGCCGCCGATGTGGAACGCGTGAGCATCGGCTTCATGGGTTGCTACGCCGGGATTACCTTGCTGCGCACGGCTGCGCATATCGTCCGCTCCGACCCCGACGCGCGCGTTCTTGCAGTGGCGGTGGAATTGTGCAGCCTCCACCTGCAGGAAACCGACGATCTCGAGAGCCTGCTCGCGATGGGGCAGTTTGCCGATGGTGCCGCGGCCGCCCTGGTCAGTGCGCAAGGCGAGGGTCTGGGCTTGGGCGAAGGGCTGTCTGCAGCATTGGAAGACAGCGACGATCTCATCACTTGGACGGTGGGCGATACCGGATTTGCCATGCACTTGTCAGGCGCTGTCCCGGGCCGCTTGGCAGATGCGCTCGACGATGCCGATTTGCAGCGGAAAATTGTTGGCAATGCTCCGCCTGATGCCTGGGCGGTCCATCCCGGTGGCCGTTCAGTGCTGGATGCGGTTGAACGCGGGTTGAGCCTCTCCTCGGACGCCCTTCACGCTTCTCGCACTGTTCTCAGCGAATACGGCAACATGTCTTCCGCCACGGTCATCTTCGTGCTAGAAAGATTGATGCGCGAACGCCCTGAAAGCGGCATCGCGCTTGCTTTCGGCCCGGGCCTTGCGATGGAAGGATTGCGCTTTGGCTGGGAGGCTGGCGATGCTTGAAAATCGCCTTCACACCGAGGAGCTGATGGACAATCCGGCCTTGCCAGAGCCGACATATCGCAAGGTCCTTGCCGACCTATCTAGGGTCAACCGTGTCACCATGGCTTATCGCCCGACACTCGATTTCCTCGAACGAGCAATTGGTAATCGCACGAGCTTTAAATTGCTCGATGTCGGCTTTGGCCAGGGCGACATGTTGCGCGAAATTGCGCAGTGGGCGAAAGATCGCGGCATTGCCGCAGAACTCGTCGGTGTCGACCTCAATGCGCGCAGTGAAAAGGCAGCACGCGATGCGACACCTGATGAACTGCCCATCACCTATCGCACTGGCGACTACGGCGAACTAATCGAGCACAGCTGGGATTTCGTCATATCGAGCCTTGTCGCCCATCACATGACCCGCGAGGAACTGGTGCTGTTTCTGCAATTCATGGAGAGCGAAGCGCGGCTAGGCTGGTTTATCAACGACCTTCATCGCCACACGCTCAGCTTCATCGGCTATCCCCTGTTGGCGACCATTGCCGGTTGGCACCGGATCGTCCGGCAGGACGGGCAGACATCGATTGCCCGCTCATTCCGTCCCCACGAATGGGATGCCCTGTTTGAAGAAGCTGGCATTCCAAAAGCCGAAGTCGAACGCTTCTTTCCCTTCCGCCTATGCGTCTCTCGCATCCGTTGATCATCGGTGCAGGGCCTGCCGGTTGTGCGGCGGCCATTGCACTGGGACGAGGCGGTACACGCTGCACGCTGATCGATCGCGACGAGGAGGTCGGCGATCCGTTATGCGGCGGTTTTCTCAGCTGGCGAACGGCCGAGCAGTTGGAAGCGCTGGATGTGAATATCGACGCCCTAGGGGCGCACCGAATCTCCCGCCTCCGCCTGTTTGCCGGGACACGCAGCAGCGAGGTTGCCCTCCCACGCGCGGCATTCGGGCTTTCGCGCCTCGCGCTCGACAGCGAAATGCGCCGCATGGCTATCGCCAATGGTGCGCAGTTCTCTGTCGATACGATTCGCGGAGTGGACAGTGGCAAAGCTATCGGTTCGCAGCGCGAATGGAACGCCCCTGCCATCTTCCTCGCCTCCGGCAAGCATGACATTCGCGGGCAATCCCGACCGCGAACGGCGAAGGACACGACGCTCGGGATTCGCCTGCGCCTTCCTGCCACTCCCAAGCGCACCAGTTTGATCGGTGACGCAATTGAACTTCATCTGATTGACGGCGGATATGTCGGGATCGTGCTGCAGGAAGGCGGCTCGGCCAATATCTGCCTTGCCGTGCGTAAATCGGCCCTCGCCCGTGCTGGAGGGTCGCCCGATGGCCTGTTCGCACAGCTCGCCGACCAACATCCGGCCATGGCCGAGCGGCTCGGCGATGATTTGCGCGACGCCCGCACCGATACAATTGGCGCGGTGCCCTATGGCTGGATATGCAGCGATACCGCTCCAGGCCTGTTCCGCCTCGGCGATCAGGCTGCTGTCATTCCCTCACTCGCAGGCGAAGGCATTTCCATCGCGCTCGCCAGCGCACAGGCAGCAGCCCGCTCACATTCGGCGAATCGAAGCTCACAGGACTATCAGGCGGAGTTTGCCACGCGGGTTCGCCGGCCGGTGCGCCTCGCTTCAACGCTTTGGCATACCGCCGAGACGCACCTGGGGGCGCGCGCGGCCATCGCCTTGTCGCGCATGGCCCCCGGATTGATTGCGACTTTAGCCCAAGGCGCACGAATTCCACCTGTCGCCTGACTTGCGCCGTGATAAGGCTCTGCTAGGACGCGCCCAAATCAGATTCATTCAGATAGAAGACAGGTAGACCCCACATGGCGAAAATTCAGGTCAAGAACCCCGTTGTCGAGCTTGACGGCGATGAAATGACAAAGATCATCTGGCAGTGGATCCGCGAGCGGCTGATCTTGCCTTATCTTGATGTGGACCTGAAATATTACGACCTTTCGATTGAAAAGCGCGACGAAACCGACGACCAGATCACCATCGACGCTGCCAATGCCATCAAGGAACATGGCGTCGGCGTGAAGTGCGCCACCATCACTCCCGATGAAGCGCGCGTTGAAGAGTTCGATCTCAAGAAGATGTGGCGCTCGCCCAATGGCACGATCCGCAACATTCTCGGCGGCGTAGTCTTCCGTGAGCCAATCGTGATCGACAACGTCCCGCGTCTGGTGCCCGGCTGGACCGATCCCATCGTCGTCGGCCGCCACGCTTTCGGCGACCAATACCGCGCCACCGACACGCTGATCCCCGGTGCGGGCAAGCTGCGCCTCGTCTTCGAAGGTGCCGACGGCAAGAACATCGATCTGGAAGTCTTCGAATTCGAATCGCCGGGCGTGGCCATGGCGATGTACAATCTGGATGATTCAATCCGTGATTTCGCCCGCGCCAGCTTCAACTACGGTCTCGACCGTGGCTGGCCGGTCTATCTTTCGACCAAGAATACCATCCTCAAGAAGTATGATGGTCGCTTCAAGGATCTGTTCCAGGAGATTTTCGATACAGAAGGTTTCAAGGAAAAGTTCGAAGCTGCCAACATCACCTACGAACACCGCCTGATCGACGACATGGTTGCCGCCGCCCTCAAGTGGAACGGCAAGTTCGTGTGGGCCTGCAAGAACTACGACGGCGACGTGCAGTCTGACATCGTGGCTCAGGGCTTCGGTTCACTCGGCCTGATGACTTCCGTGCTGATGACGCCCGATGGCAAGACTGTCGAAGCTGAAGCTGCGCACGGCACCGTCACCCGCCACTATCGCCAGCACCAGGAAGGCAAGGCGACTTCGACCAATCCGATCGCCTCGATCTTCGCATGGACACGCGGCCTGATGTATCGCGGCCGCTTCGACAACACGCCAGATGTGGTGGCCTTCGCCGAAACGCTCGAGCGCGTGTGCATCGAGTGCGTCGAAAACGGCAAGATGACGAAGGACCTCGCCCTGCTGATCGGCCCAAGCCAGAGCTGGATGACGACCGAGCAGTTCTTCGAAGCCATCGTTGAAGGTCTCGAAGTCGAAATGAGCAAGCAGGGGCTCGGTTGATCCCTCCCCGCTTGCCATGAGCAGCAAGGCCCGACTCGAAGTCCGCCAGGCGGAAACCGGCGATATCCGCCGTATCGCCGCTCTGGCGAAGCGGATTTACGAGGATTTTGCGCCCTATACGCAGGCGGAACTTCGCGGCCAGCTCAACAACTACCCGCAAGGCTGTTTTGTCGCGATCCTCGACGACAAGCTCGTCGGCTATTGTGCGTCGATGCGGATCGGCGGGGATAAGGCGCTGCGCCCGCATACCTGGGATGAAATCACCGGCAATGGTTATGGCAGCCGGCACGACCCCAATGGTGACTGGCTTTATGGCTACGAAATGTGCGTGGACCCGAAAGTGCGTGGAACGCGCATCGGGCGGCGCATGTATGAAGAGCGGCGCAAGCTCGCCGAACAGCTCGAGCTGAAGGGTATCGTTTTCGGCGGGCGGATGCCTAATCTGAAGAAGTCATGGCGCCGCGTGGATAGCCCGGCGGACTATCTCGAGAAGGTAATCGCAGGAAAACTCCACGACCCCGTTCTGCGCTTCCAGCTCGCCAACGGGTTCGAACCGATTGGCGTGCTTGCCAAGTACCTGCCCGAAGATTTGAAGAGCCGCGGCAATGCAGTGCACATGGTGTGGCGCAATCCTTGGGTCGACCAGGAAGCCAGCCCGCAAGCCCGCGTTCCGCGCGGGGTCGAGAACGTGCGCGTCGCAACTTGCCAACTTCAGGCGCGTGCCGTTTCGGACTTCGACGAATTCATGGGTCAGATCCGGTATTTCGTTGATGTTGCAAGCGATTATGAAGCGGACTTCATCCTCTTTCCCGAGCTTTTCACGCTCATGCTGCTGAGTGCGGAAGAGGAACAACTGTCACCGCTCGAAAGCATCGAATGCCTGTCCGAATACACGCCGCGCATTCGCGAGGCACTGTCGGAGATGGCGCTCAAATATAACATCAACATCATCGGTGGCTCGCACCCGACCCGCATGGATGATGGCGACATCCACAATGTCGCCATGGTGTGCCTGCGCGACGGATCGATCCACGAGCAGGAGAAGATCCACCCAACCCCCAACGAAGCCTATTGGTGGAACATCCGTGGCGGCGACGCGGTGGACGTGATCCAAACCGACTGCGGCCCCATCGGCGTGCTCATCTGTTACGATTCCGAATTCCCCGAACTCGCCCGGCGACTGGTAGATGAAGGCGCGCGGATCATATTCGTGCCGTTCTGCACCGATAGCCGGCAAGGCTATATGCGCGTGCGCTATTGCGCACAGGCCCGCGCGATCGAGAACCAGTGCTATGTCGTGATGAGCGGCAATGTCGGCAATCTTCCCAACGTCGCCAATATGGACATCCAGTATGCGCAAAGCTGCATCCTGACTCCTTGCGACTTTCCTTTCGCTCGCGACGGTATCGCCGCCGAAGCCACCGAGAATGTCGAAACGCTGACGATCAGCGATGTGAATCTGGCCGACCTTGCCTGGGCTCGCGCCGAAGGCACCGTTCGCAACCTCGCCGACCGCCGCTTCGACCTCTACCGCATCGAATGGGAACACCGTGAAGGCGCGACCCAAGCGGAGCCGAGCGGACCGCCGCCGATGCACCAACATGGGCCTGGTGGGGGTTAGGTTGCAATGGCCTCCTGCTGCTCGCCGGTCATCAAGCTCACTCCCCAGATCGCCAGCCAAGCCGCGATGAAGCCCGGAATGATCTCGTAGATGCCGGTCGCTTCGCCCGCGCCCGAGAAAATCCACCCCATCACGACGACCGCGCCTATCACCAACCCCGCTACCGCGCCTGCGCCGGTCATGCGCTTCCACGTGAGCGACAGGATGATCAACGGGCCGAAGGCAGCACCGAAGCCTGCCCACGCGTTCGAAACCAGCGCCAGCACGCCACTGTCCGGGTCGCTGGCGATGAAGATTGCCGCCACGGCCACAAGCGCCACGCTGATGCGTCCGACGTTGACCATCTGGCGCTCGCTCGCATCCTTTCTCAGGAACAGACGATAGAAATCTTCGGCCAAGGAGCTGGAGCTGACCAGCAACTGGCTCGAAATCGTGGACATGATTGCCGCCAGCAGAGCCGCGAGCAGGAAGCCGGTCACGAAGGGATGGAACAGCGTGTTTGCGAGCAGGATGAAGATTGTTTCGGGATTTTCGAGAGCGATGCCCGGATTGCGCTCAACATAGGCGCGGCCAGCAAGGCCGATGCCGACAGCACCGATCAGCGCCACAGCCATCCAGCTCAGCCCGATATTGCGTGCCGCCGGTATACCGCCCTCACGCACAGCCATGAAGCGCACGATGATATGCGGTTGTCCGAAATAGCCGAGGCCCCAGGCGACTGCGCTCAGGAAGCCGATAAAGGTCAGCCCGCCGAACCAACCGAGGAAATCGGGGTCCATGCTTTCCAGCGTCTGCGTCATTTGCCCGATGCCGCCACCGCCCTGCCCGTAAAGCACGACCAGCGGCATAACCACCAGCGCCACCACCATGATGCAGCCTTGCACGAAGTCCGTCAGGCTAACGGCGAGAAAACCGCCGACCATCGTATAGGCGAGCACGACCAGCGCTGTGAGCAGCACACCCGCCATATAAGGGCTGAAACCCAACACTTCGCCGTCGATAAAGCTGCTTTCGAACAGCAATCCGCCGCCCACCAGGCCAGCCGCCGAATAGACAGCGAAGAACACCACGATAATGATCGCGGAGACAACGCGCAGCGCCACCGCCTTGTCCGGGAAGCGGTTGGCGAGGAATTCGGGAATGGTCAGCGCATTTCCGTATTCCACGGTCTGTTTGCGCAACCGCGGGGCAACGATGATCCAGTTCGCCACTGCACCCACAAACAGGCCGATGCCAATCCATGCCTCGACCAGTCCGGTGGCATAGAGAGCGCCCGGCAATCCAAGCAGAAGCCAGCCCGACATATCGCTGGCACCCGCAGAAAGCGCCGCCACCGCAGGATGCAAATTGCGTCCGCCGAGCAGATACCCCTCGCTATCTTCGGTTGATCGCTTCCAGGCGAACAGGCCGATGGCGAGCATGAGGATGAAATAAAGGGCGAGTGCGATCAATGTGGCTGTTTGCATGGCCGCATGCATAGCAATTGCAGCACTGCTGGCTAGGGTAGCAGCGGCTCTTTCCTAATCGGGAGGCACGAAAGGCATCAAGCCTCGGGGCTCTCGATGCGTTCGGGATTGAAGCCAAGCCCGATGATCCGACCCGGAATGCGTCGCAGCAGGGCAAAGCGGTCGAGCAGGCGCAGCGGCCATGGTGCGTGCGCAAAGGGTTCGGTGCGTTCAAGGAGCGGCTCGACAAACCTGTCCTGGGCCAGCTTCTGCAGCTTTTGCATCCGGGTAACTGCTCGCCATCTGCGGTCTTGCACCTTCTCCAGCAACGGGTCGGGATCAGCGCCCGCTGCCAACGGCGCGGCGAGGACATTGGCCGCTGCTACAGCGTCCTGAACAGCCACATTGATACCGACCCCTCCGATCGGACTCATCGCGTGGGCGGCATCGCCGATGACCAGCAATCCCGGTCTGTGCCAGCAAGTCAGCCGGTCGAGCGCGACGTCGAGCAGGCTGACCTGCGACCAATCGGTGAGATCGTTTACGACGTTCGCCAGTTCGGGCACCAGATTGCGCAATGTCATGCGGAAGGCTGCAATGCCATGCGCTTGCAAGCTCTCGGCGCGGCCCTTGGGAAGAATATAGGCGCATTGCAGGTATTCGCGCCGTTCGATGAAAACGAGCATCTTGCCCGCGTCGAACGCGCCAAAGCTCGATCCGGTCAGCGCAGCAGGCTTGTCGAGCCGGAACCACATCACATCCATGGGCGCGCCAAGGACCTCGAGCGGAAGATCAGATGCCGCACGCAGGACGGATCGCCTCCCGTCCGCGGCAATCACGAGCCGCGCGGGTACGATTTCGCCTGAAGCAAGCTCGATACCATCAACGCGTCCATGCCTATCTACAACGACATCGCGCACGGGGGACGACATCCGCAGGGTAAATCCCGGATATGCATTCCCTTTGCGGGCGATGAAATCGAGCAAATCCCACTGCGGCATCATGGCAATAAACGGGGCGGCAAGGCGCAAGTGCCGGAAACTCACTGCGTTGTACTTCCGCCCGGCAACACGCACGAACACGTCGTCAATCCGGCTGTGGGGAAGTGTTAGCAGCTCATCCAGCCAGCCGAGTTGGTGAAACAATTCGAGCGTCGAGGGATGGACCGTGTCGCCGCGAAAGTCGCGCAAGAAATCGGCGTGCTTCTCAAGCACGGTGACGCGCACACCAGCTCGCGCAAGCAATACGCCGCACAACAGGCCGGCCGGTCCTCCGCCAACGACGACGACCGGCTTTTCATCAGAGAGCGAATTGTTCGTTGCAGCCGCCATCACCCGTCTGTCATAGGACAGGAATGCACGGAACTGAAATTTCCCCACTCATGAAAGACGCGCTGGTCATCCTTGGCGCTGCCGGGATCGTGATCCCGCTGTTTGCGCGTTTCCGCGTAACGCCAATCATCGGCTTCATCCTCGTCGGCCTGCTCGTCGGTCCCTACGGGCTAGGCCGGATGGTTTTCGAATATGAATGGCTGAGCCATGTGACGATCACGGATCCCGAACGGCTTGAACCGTTTGCCGAGTTCGGGATCATCCTGCTGCTGTTTACCATCGGTCTGGAGCTGAGCTTTAACCGCCTGTGGCAATTGCGCAGGCTGGTTTTCGGGCTGGGTGCGCTGGAATTGCTGGTGATTGGCGCTCTGCTCGCCGCTTTCCTCTCCATGATGGGGCAATATTGGACAGGTGCGCTGGCGCTTGGCCTTGCACTTGCTTTCTCCTCAACCGCGCTGGTGTTGCCTATTTCCGGCACCAACACGCCGGTGGGCCGCGCTGCCCTTTCCATGCTGCTGTTCGAAGATATCATGATCGTCCCGATCATCTTCCTCCTCGGCGCTCTCGCTCCCAACACCAGCGCCGAAGGCTGGGGTGGGTTGATCGACACGCTTTGGAAGGGTGGCCTCGTTGTCGGAGTGATGATGGTCGCCGGGCGGTTCCTGCTGCCAAGATTGTTTGCCCAAGCTGCTCGCACCAAGAGCCCGGAGCTATTTCTGGCAGCGAGCCTGCTCGTGGTGATTGGCGCAAGCCTCGCCACCGCTTTCGTTGGCCTCTCCCCCATCGTGGGCGCACTGATCGCCGGCTTGCTGATCGCAGAGACCGAGTATCACACCGAAGTCGAAGGGATCATGGAGCCGTTCAAGGGCCTTGCCCTGGGGATCTTCCTCATCACCATCGGCATGGGAATAGATCTGGCCACCATCTGGGACAATTTCGGGATGATTGCCATGGCCGTGGTCGGCGTTCTGGTCTTGAAGGCACTGGTGACAGGCGTGTTGCTGCGCCTGATGGGTGCACGTCCTGCAACCGCGACCGAAACCGGCATATTGATGGCCAGCCCGTCAGAAACATCGCTAATCGTTCTTTCGGCTGCAGCAAGCGCCTTGCTGATCCAGCCCGGTACGGCCGCGTTCTGGCAAATCGTTATCGCAATCGGCCTTACTGTCACACCATTGCTCGCCATGCTCGGCAAAAGGGTTGCACGCTCGGTAGATCCTGCGCCGACACTGGACCAGTTTGAAGGTGACGCCGATACTGCGCGCGTGATTATCGTTGGCTTTGGCCGCGTCGGCAAACTTGTCGCACAGATGCTCCAGCGCCATGACCAGCCTTATGTTGCGATTGATTCAAACCCTGATCTGATCGAGGAAGCGCGGCGCGAAGGCTACTACGCCGTGTTCGGAAATGCGCTGCGCGAAGATGCGCTCGATGGCCTCGGCATCGGCCAATCAACCGCAGTCATCCTTACGATGGACGAACATGTGCTTGCCCAGCGCATGGTGAAAAAGCTGCGCGCGTCTCATCCCGATCTCCCCATCATAGCTCGCGCGCGCGACAGCTTCCATGCAGCTGAATTGTATCGCAGCGGAGCGAGCACCGCCGTTCCCGAAACGCTCGAGAGTTCGCTCCAGCTATCCGAGGCGGTGTTGGTTGATATCGGCGTGCCGATGGGGCCGGTAATCGCCTCGATCCACGAGAAGCGCGACGAGTTTCGCGAGCGAATTCAGAAAGATGGTGCACTGGAACACAAGCCGAAATTGCGCACCAGCACTTCGGAAGGTTGATCATTTTCGGATATTTTCCGTTCCTGCCACGTATCTACAGGGAAGGAGAATTTTCATGAGTGACAAGTCAGACCCGACCAAGCCCACAACGAACAAGGAAAAGTTCAAGCCGAAAAACGTGGCTTCAGACGACGAACATGGCCGCGCAACGCGCAACATGCAGGACGTCGCGCGCGGCAGTGAGGGTGACCGCCGCCGGGCATCACAAAACCGCGTAGATTAATCGGCTTACAGGGACGGTGCCGGACTCGCGCCACGCGGCGCGAGACTCGGAAACGTCAGGAGACGGACACACCCGCCAAAGCCTGGCGGATCGCCGCTATCGCATCCGCGCCTTTGTCACCGTCCGGTCCGCCGCCCTGAGCCATATCGGGGCGGCCACCGCCGCCCTTCCCGCCCACGGCTTCGACACCCGCACGGACCAGTTCGACTGCGCTGTGCATTTCAATGAGGTCGTCTGTCACTGCGACAGCAACGGCGGCCTTGCCCTCGTTCACTGCGACAATCGCAGCCACGCCAGAACCCATGCGGTTCTTCGCCTCATCGAGCAGACCGCGCAATTCACGTGGGTTCATGCCGTCGAGCACCTGGCCGCTGAAGGTTACACCGCCGACATCCTCATCATCCGATGATGCCGCTCCGCCACCTCCGCCTAGCGCAAGCTGCTTCTTGGCTTCTGCCAGTTCACGCTCGAGCCGTTTGCGTTCATCGACCAGCGCAGCGACCCGTTCTTCGACCTCATCCGGAGCGGTCTTGAGCGTTGCCGCCACGGACTTGAGCAATTCCTCTCGCCCGACGACCCACTTGCGCGCTGCCTCGCCCGTCAGAGCCTCGATCCGGCGTACGCCCGATGACACAGCGCTTTCGGATATGATGCGGAACAGGCCGATATCACCCATCGCATGGACATGGGTGCCACCGCACAATTCGACCGAGTAGTTCCGGCCGCTGCCCTGCCAGTTTTGCCTACCCATCGATAGAACACGCACTTCCTCGCCGTACTTCTCGCCAAATAACGCCATCGCACCAGCCTCGATGGCTTCATCGGGACTCATCAAGCGCGTCACGACTTCTTCATTGGCGCGGATTTCGGAATTCACTTCAGTCTCGATCGCAGCGATTTCGGACGGGAGCAAAGGCTTTGGGTGTGAGAAATCGAACCGCAAACGGTCCTGCGCCACAAGCGAACCCTTCTGGGTGACGTGATCGCCGAGATGGTTACGCAAGGCCGCATGAAGAAGGTGCGTCGCCGAGTGGTTGGCACGGATTTCATCACGGCGCTGTGCATCGATCGCAAGGTGCACAGTGTCACCTACCGCAATCTGACCCGCCTTGATCTTACCGTGGTGCGCGTGAAGCCTGCCAAGTGGTTTGGACGTGTCTGTCACGGCAATTTCCAGCCTGTGATCGCCGGTGATCTTACCAGTATCGCCCATCTGACCGCCGCTCTCGCCGTAGAACGGCGTCTGGTTAGTCAGAACGATGACGTCCTGCCCGCTATCGGCAGACTGAACTTCCTTGCCATCCACCACCAGGGCGACGACCCGCCCCTCACCTTCGGCGGCGGAATAGCCGGTAAACTCGCTCGCCCCTTCGCGTTCGGCAATATCGAACCAAAGTTCGTCATCAGCAGCCGCACCGGAGCCTTTCCAGGCCGCGCGTGCAGCAGCCTTCTGCTGCTCCATCGAGGCGTCGAAGCCTTCACGGTCAACGGCGATCCCGCGATTGCGCAAGGCATCTTCGGTCAGATCGTAGGGGAAGCCATAGGTGTCATAGAGCTTGAACGCCGTCTCGCCTGAAAGCCGGTCGCCCTCGCCCAGTTCGGCAGTTTCCTGGTCGAGCAAGCGAAGCCCCTTTTCCAAGGTCTGCCGGAAGCGCGTTTCTTCCCGCTCGAGCACTTCGGTGATGAGCGCCTGCGCGCGCGGAAGGTCGGGATAGGCCTGTCCCATTTCGCTGACGAGCGTGGGCACGAGCCGGTGCATCAAGGGCTTGTCAGCACCCAACAGGTGGGCATGGCGCATTGCTCGGCGCATGATGCGGCGCAGCACGTAACCGCGCCCTTCATTCGACGGCAGTACGCCGTCCGCGATCAGGAAGCTGGTCGAACGCAGATGATCGGCAATTACGCGATGGCTGGGCAAGGCCGCTTCATCCGCGGTTGACTTGACCAGCTCTTCACTCGCCGAGACCAAAGTGCGGAATGTGTCGGTGTCGAACACATTGTGCACGCCTTGCAAGACGGTGGCGATGCGCTCCAGTCCCATGCCGGTGTCGATGCTCGGCCGAGGCAAGTCGCCGGTAATCGTGTCGGCTTGTTGCAGGTGTTGCATGAACACCAGGTTCCAAATCTCGACGAACCTGTCGCCATCTTCCTCGGGAGAACCCGGAGGGCCACCTACGACCTCGGGGCCGTGGTCCCAGAATATCTCGGAGCACGGTCCGCATGGACCATCAGCGCCCATGGCCCAGAAATTATCCTTCGTGGCGATCCGGATAATTCGGTCCTCAGGCAGGCCGGCAATCTTGCGCCACAGGTCGAAAGTTTCGTCATCCGTGTGGTAGACGGTCACCAAAAGCCGGTCCTTGTCTAGCCCGAACTCCTTTGTGACCATTCCCCACGCAAGTTCGATTGCGCGTTCCTTGAAATAGTCGCCAAAGCTGAAGTTGCCGAGCATTTCGAAGAAGGTCAGATGCCGTGCCGTATACCCGACATTGTCGAGGTCATTGTGCTTGCCGCCGGCGCGCACGCATTTCTGACTGCTTGTGGCTCGCGGTGCAGGAGGCGTTTCGACACCGGTAAAGACGTTCTTGAACGGAACCATCCCCGCATTGACGAACATCAGCGAAGGATCGTTGTGCGGCACGAGCGGTGCCGAAGGCACCACCTGATGATCGGCATCAGCGAAATAATCGAGGAAAGCGCGGCGGAGGTCGTTGGTAGAATGCATGGAGTGCGAATTAGGCGCTGCGACGGACAGCTACAAGCGTAATGCTGCACTTACTGACATCGGTGTGTCCAAACCGCCATCAGGCCTTGCGCGCAGTAACGATCCATGTGGCGGCGGGAAAGGCAACAATATTCCCATGCATATGCCGTTCGGCGAGCGTGCGGACCCTGTCAAAGAAACGCTCACGCGCGTCCAAATCGAGCTCGGCTGCAATTCTTGCAGCAGGTCCAATACGAGAGAAATAGCTCACGGTGTCCTCGATCGCATCCTCCCCTGAGCCAACGATCATCGGGAAGTCGAACGGAGCGGCAGTAAATTGCTCCCAGCCACCATCCAAGAGAAGTTGCTCGACACGTACGATATCGGCGAAAGCGAATGGGCCCGGGGCGTGCGGATCGCCGTTCTCTGGCAATTCGGGCAGAAGTCGCAGTATTTCGGTAAACACCGGATTTTGCTGCAATTCCCGGAAGCACGAGAAAAGCATCCCGGCACCCTTGGCCGACTGGCTCGAAAGGTGGCCGAACGCGGCAACGGGGTCATCGAAGAACATCACCCCGTGACGCGAGACGATAAAATCCGGCGCAGTTGCAGGGTCGCAGTGCCATTTACTCGCATCCGCAAGCTTGAAAATCGCGTTTGGTAATCGTGACCCGCGTTCTTTCGCGACTTCGATGAGTCGGGGGGAGATATCGATCCCAGTAACGGTTGCATCATGGCGTCCACGCGCGATCGCGAGCGATAGCTCACCCGCGCCACAACCGACATCCAGAACCCTTGAGAAGGAAAAACCGCGCGTGCGGGCGAGCAGTTCTTCGGTCAGCTGGCCAAAACTACGGTCGGTGCGCCGCCACTCCTGCGCCCAACTGTCTCCCGTCTTGCCCTGCCATTCACTCGATTCGATCACGCCAGACTTTCCCCCGTGCATAGCGAGGCCCGTTCTTAGCAGCTTAAAGGTATGAAACCACAAAAAGCGAAGAAGCCGGCGGTGGTGGGAGAAATCTCTCCACCTCGCCGGCTCCGGTTTCGCAAGGCTGGGCTAATGTGGAGCACCTGGAGCAGTGTCCTGAAGGAGTAATCCCTCACCCCGCCTTCTTGAGGATCAGTCTTCGGGCTGCGCGTCCGGGCCCGTCATCATCTCCTCGGCGACCTCGTCGGTTTTGCCGCGAATAGCGGCCTCCAACTTGGCGCAAACTTCTGGGTTTTCCTTCAGGAATTTCTTCGCGTTTTCGCGGCCCTGGCCGATCCGCACACTGTCATAGCTGAACCATGAGCCGGACTTTTCGACGATATCGGCTTTCACGCCGAGATCGAGGATTTCGCCGATCTTGGAAATGCCTTCGCCGTACATGATGTCGAATTCGACCTGCTTGAACGGCGGAGCGACCTTGTTCTTCACCACTTTCACGCGGGTCGAGTTACCGATCACCTCGTCACGGTCCTTGATCTGTCCGGTGCGGCGGATGTCGAGACGAACAGAAGCGTAGAATTTCAAGGCGTTACCGCCGGTCGTGGTTTCGGGATTACCGTACATCACGCCGATTTTCATGCGCAGCTGGTTGATGAAGATCACCATGCATTTGGAACGATTGATCGAACCGGTGAGCTTGCGCAGCGACTGCGACATCAAACGGGCCTGGAGGCCAACGTGGCTGTCACCCATTTCGCCTTCGATTTCGGCGCGCGGCACGAGGGCCGCAACCGAATCGACCACCAGCACATCGATCGCGTTCGAACGCACCAGCGTATCGACGATTTCGAGCGCCTGCTCGCCGGTATCAGGCTGCGATACGATCAGTTCGTCGATATCGACGCCGAGCTTCTTGGCATAACCGGGATCGAGCGCATGTTCGGCGTCGACGAAGGCAACCGTTCCGCCGCCCTTTTGCGCCTCTGCAAGGACGTGCAGCGCCAGCGTGGTCTTGCCCGAGCTTTCCGGCCCGTAAACTTCAATCACACGGCCCTTGGGCAGGCCGCCGATACCAAGCGCGATATCAAGGCCGAGCGAGCCGGTCGAAATCGATTCGATCTCCATTGCTTCCTTGCTGCCCAGCTTCATGGCCGAGCCCTTGCCGAAAGCACGGTCTATCTGGGAGAGTGCGGCATCGAGTGCCTTCTGTCGGTCCACTGTGTTTTCCTTATCGACTAACTTCAAATTCGCACTCGCCATGACACGGCCTCCGTCAGTTCGCTAGGGGTCATCCCTTTTCATCAACTGACGCAGCTTGTACCCACTTTGTTCCATGAGAACAAGAGTGGAACGAAATTTTTGTTGGAAAGCAGTCTATGCGACGTGGAACAGCGCGCGCAACGCCTAGGCTTCAGCTTCGGCCATAGGCGGGCGAACCTGCCATTCTACGGTGCGAGAGGCGTTGGCGGGTACGGTCACTTCGATGATTCGCTGGCCGTTTCGCAAACTCTCACGCACGCCCCTGAATTGCCATTGCAAGGGATTGCCAAGGTTGAGGCGCACGCTCACGGGATGCGGATTGGCGTTGGTAAGGACAGCTTCCATTCCGGACCAGCGATCACCCGGATTCTTGCCTGTGCGATTGCCTTCCCATGTGCAGGTCACGAACACCTGGCTGCTCGCGCCAAGGGCCAGCTCGACATCCTGGCCCGAGGCATAATCGCGCAGGTTTTCTTCACCAACCAGCAATTCACCCAGCGCACTCCGCTCGAAGATCGCGACCGAGCCGGAAGGTAAGGCGACACCCAGCCCGTGATCATCGTCGTTCACCGTTTCCAGCAACAGGCGGGTCGGGCGTATGGCCGCCCGGCTCTGGCGCGGCTCACAATCGGCCTCGTACCGGAATTCTCCCTCCACCGCGTCTTCGCGCAGAAACATGACCTGCTTGAGGCCCTGCGCATTTACATCGACCGGCACCGGAATGCGGTAGAGCTTGAGATCGCCGAGATTCTCTTCGCCGGCTAGTACTGGCGGAGGAGGAGGAGGCGGTGGTGGAGGCGGAGGTGCCGACATGGCCATGACGGGTGATGCGCTTTCCATCCGATCCCTTCGCGCGCCGGTGACGACAATCATGTCATCTTCCGTCTCGAAAACAGGAATCGGCGAACCTGCAGCGGTGCTGCCGATCGGATAGCAGCTCAGTCGCAAGGGCTGTGCGGCAGGCGGTGCGGCCAGCCTGCGGAAATTGCTCACGATGTTGAGCGTGCCCGCCACCGCCATCAGTTCGGCATTGGCGAAGCTCTGGCCATTGTCGTTGAGGATCGTAAGCCAGCTCGTCAGGTCGAAGCGAATATCGTCGGCGTCGCGTCCATCGTGAACGGTGGCAACGTAATTCGCCTCCCAGTCAAAACCCCATGCGAGATAGGACAAGGTGACGGTGTAGGTGCCCCCGCTCGCGTCTGCCGTATCGATGGAAAACACCGGATTGGCCGAAAGACCATCGGGAATGCCGTCAAAGGTCAGCCGTTCAGGCAGGCCGGAACAGCGTACCGCCTCATATCCATCCTGCGTTTGCAGCACGAGACCGCCATCGGCGCGGGTGCGGACAATTGCATCTTCGCTGTCACTGTCCCCCGTTGCCGGATTCGTGCGGGTGATCGTGACGCGGTTGCCGAGCATCCCGTTCACCAAAGCCGCAGGGCTGAGCAATTCGGCGTTGCGATTCTTTTCGATCGTTCCGCCGGGAAGCCCGGTGACGATAGCCGACACGGCCACCATACCTTCCGCCACCCCGTCGAACCGAATCGTGGATTCGCCCGGCGGCAAGGTAACGGTGCGCGTTTCGCTGATCATCGCGAAGCCTTGCGGCCAATCGCGGTTCATCGGTTGTCCGGCGGAGCGGTAGGGGTTGCGGTAGACGGTGACGGCCAGTGCTTCCGGCGCGGAGGCTTCAACCGCTGCACGTTCCTGCGCTGTCGCCGGAGCGGCAAGCATCATGCTCACGCCCATGCTGGCTAAAAGCAATGAGGCCCGAAGAGTGGGAAGGCGCATCGCCCCGCCCCTCAATACCGCGATTCGTATGTCACCCGCACAACGCGCTCGCCATTGGCGGGCACGCGCACGCGATAGCGTCGGTTGCCGTAATTGATCTGTTCGCCTTCGACGTCTTCGGAGACAACGCGGAAGTCGCGGCCCCACCAGCCACGGTCGAGCCCGCCCTGCATTAGCTCCACCACTACCGCTTCAGGCTTCGCATTGGTGAAGGTGTAGCGCATCGTGGTGCGGTAGTAATCCACCGAACGATCGACCTCGACGGTGCGGGTCAACTCACCGTTCTCGTAGACGCGATAGCGCGCGCTGCGCTCATATTCAGCGGCGGTGATGACTTCGCGGTCCTCGACCTCGGCCTGCATGAACACGTCGAAAGCGTCGCCGGTGCGCAGGCTGAGCGTGCTGCCCATCGGCGTGTGGCCAATGTTGTTTTCGCCAATGAATTGCGGATTGCCCTGCGCATCGCGCTGATAAAAGCGAACCGTGCCTGCGGGAAGTGCATCGCCCAGCCCGCCTTGGCGGCTCGAGTTGAAGCTGATCGCACTACTTGCGGGACGGAAATCATCGTCGCTCTGCAGCCAGTTCACGCCGATCGAATAGATCCGCTGCGCGGCAACGCTCTGCACGTCGAGGAAGCTTACCTGCTTTGTCTGCGCATTGGCAATCGTGGTGCGCCCTTCGATCGGATAGAGATAGAAGTCACCCAGCCGTTCCCGATCCGCGGTTTCCATTCCTGGACGAACGAGATCGCGGCGCGGGCCGCCCCCGCCGTTGGGATTGCCCGCTACCAGGAGCGTGTCGGCATTGTGAAAAGTGGTGCCGGTGTTGTTGGTCAGCGTGACCCAGCCCTGCATGTCCACCGTCCCGCGCGCCTCGTTATACAGGGCAACATAGTCGGACGACCAGCCAAGGCCGGGCGTCAGATAGCGGATCGAGGCCGGGCGCGTGCCTGAACGGTTGGAGTTGAGCGTGACCGAAAGCGTTGGCCGCGCGCGCAAGTTTGGTGGCACACCGTCGAATATGACGCGCACCGGCAAGCCATCATCGCGCAGCACCTCTATCCTGTTACCGATCCGAACGACGACGCCGCCAGCGGTGGAGAGAACTTCGGCGCGCTCGCGCGTCTCGGTGCCTGTGGCGGGATTGGTGCGAACCAGCGTCACCGTTTGCCCGATAGCCTTTTCCATCAGCTTTTGCGGTGTGAGCAGGTCGAAGTCGAAGTTCTGCTCGACAATGGCGGTGCCATCGGCGTTGAAGCTGAGCGTTTGCGGGCGGATCTGCGCTGAAACATCGGGAAATTCGATGCGTGTGGTGCCGCGCGGAATGTTGAGCTGGCGGATATCCTGCACCAGCGCCTGGTTGTTCTGGTAGATCGTGACCGAAAGATCGCCCTGCGCAGTTTCCGAGGCGGAAGGTTCGCTTTGCTGGGCGGCTGCAGGAAGGGCAATTGCGGAGGCCGCCACAAGGCTCAAAATGGGCAGGCCGGCGGCGAAAAGGCGCTTGGTCATTGAATATCCCTCCCTGAAATCAATCCCCATGATATAAAGTATCACAGACTGTATGGCGGCTGAACGGCTTTCAGCGCTTCACCGATTGGCGTAGAACATCGCCCACTTTCTCGCCGATCTGCTTCACGCTGAACGGCTTGGCGACGAAATGCATGTTCTCGATATCGATCTCGCTGCGCAGCTGCTCCTCGGCATAGCCAGACATGAACAGGATCGGCAGCCGCGGGCGGGCCTTGCGAATTTCTTTCGCCATCGCTGGACCGTCCATGCTCGGCATGACGACATCGGTCAGCACCAGGTCGAAACGGTCGGGTTGCTTGGCAAATTCCTCCAGACCCTCGTCACCGTCCGAGGCGGTCACAATCGTGTAGCCTTGCCGCGCCAATGCGCGTTCGGCCACCGCGCGGACCATGTCCTCGTCCTCGACCAGCAGGATCGTGCCGCCGCCCGACCACTCGCGCACTTGCTCCTCGGCTTCGGCCTTCTTCAAGTCTTCCTCGGTCACTTGGTGGACAGGAAGGTAGATGGTGAAGCGCGCGCCCTTGATCTGCCCATCCGAGCCCTTGGCATTGCCCGCAAAGATGAAGCCACCGGACTGCTTGACGATGCCGTACACCGTAGAGAGCCCGAGTCCGGTGCCCTTGCCTTGCTCCTTGGTCGTGAAGAACGGCTCGAAAATCTTGGCCAGCACGTCCTGCGGGATGCCGCCACCGGTATCCTCTGCGATAAGCACCGTATAATCGCCCGCCGGGATGATTTCGCTGCCCATGCGGCGAATATCCTTCGCCTCGACCCTGCGCGTGGCGAAGGCGAGCGTTCCCGCAGCCACTTCGCCGCCACCGGCAGACTGGATCGCATCGCGGGCGTTTACTGCCAAATTGATGATGACCTGCTCCAACTGCCTCGGATCGGCGCGGACGGGGCCAAGATCGCGATCATGGCGAACCTTGAGCGTGATTTTCGCGCCGAGCAGGCGCTTGAGCAACTGGCTCACCTCGGAAAGGATATCCGGCAGCTGGATGACCTCGGGCTGCAGCGTCTGCTGGCGGCTGAAAGCGAGCAATTGCCGCGTCAGGCTGGCAGCACGGTTTGAATTGGCCTTTATCTGCTGGATGTCGTCATAATCGCTGTCACCCGGCGTATGGCGCAGCAGCATGAGGTCGCAATAGCCGATGATCGCGGTCAGCACGTTATTGAAGTCATGCGCAACGCCGCCTGCCAGCTGGCCAACCGCCTGCATCTTGGTGGCCTGCGCCACCTGTCGCTTAAGCCGCGCTTCTTCGGTCGTGTCGGCCAGGCTGAGCAGCACCGCCGCCTCGCCCAGTCCGCGCACACCGGCAAGGCCCATGCTGACGGGTTCATCGGGATCGCTACGCAGGCGTATGGCGATATCGCCCGAACTTGCCGGGCCCTTGCCGAACCGGCGAACAGCATCGGACATCGCCGCCTTGTCGCGAGCCACCACCACATCGCCCGGATAGGGCGGCAAATCGGTCTTTCCGATTCCGGCGGCACGGCGGAAAGCCGGGTTCGCATAGAGGAAATGCCCGTCTCGGTCGGTTGTCGCGAGACCGAGCGGTAACTGCTCGAGCAGTCCTTCGAGTTGCAAGGCCTGCCCCTTGGACTCGCCGCTCCAGCCGCCCAGCCCGATCCCGGCATCGATCAACAGCATCAAGGAAGGCGCTTCAGCCGCCGCCTTGCCGGGCACGGCTTCGCGCGCCGCTTCTTCAGGGTCGGATAGTGGCACCTGAACCAGCGTTTGCGGGCTGCCCTTCTTGCCTTCGCGCGCGAAATAGATGCGCTCGCGTTCGTCCGTGCGAAGCAGTTGGACAAATTCCTGCCCCGTCATGCGAGCACTTTCATCGCCGAACGCACGCCGCGCGAGCGCCGGGTTGCCTGCGCGGACGGTTCCATCCGGAGAAACCAGCGCGACCGCTATTCCCGCTGCGCCCAATACGCGACCAAACATTCCGGTTATGTGCTTGGCGATGGAGATGATCGGTTCGGCCCGAACGATGGGAGCAAAGCGCCAAACGAGATAATCGTCGGCGATCCCTGCCCGCACGGCGCTAGCCGTCCATGCGCGTTCCTCATCGGCGATGGTCACCTTTTCGCCCTTGCCATCGCGCCACACGGTACGTGCCAGACGGGCGAGTTGTTCTGCACTGGCGCCATCTACCGGCATTCGCGGCGGTCCATTGCTCGATCCGAACCACAGCTCGAAAGCGGAATTGGCGCAGACCAGCCGGTTCGCGCGATCGGTAATGGCGACAGCAAGATCGGGTTGCTCGATAGCGGCAACCGTAACAGCCCAGTCCGGCACATCGCTACGCTCTGCAACAGGCGAGGATCGCGGCACGCGCGCTGCGACGAATGCGACGAGGCCGAGCACCACAAGCCCGCCGGCATAGGCGAGCGTGGCCGTTCCATCTCCGGTGGCAAACTGCACCAGCGCGACGCTGGCAAGCACGGCGGCCGCCACGGCCAGACCGTCCACCACCCGCCGTGATTCTTGCAAACGCGCCAAATTCATTCGGCGGCTTCTATCACCTTCGCCCGGCCCGGTCGCCTAGTCCACTTGCGTGCAACCACAAACCTCCACAGGAAACTTGCCAGCAAATAGCCGATTCCGGCGGTGACCACAGACAGGACGACAAAACCGAAAGCGGTCACGCCCGCCGTCTCCAGCCACCAGCCGAATTGTACCCACCACCCCTGCTCCATCACCGCCTTGGCGGATCCGAAGGTTTCGGGATCGACTTTAAGGGTAAATCGCCCGACCTTGTTGGCCACGACCAGCCAGAATGGGACGGTGAACGGGTTGGTGACGAAGGTAATGACCGCTGCGACGGGCACATTGGCGCGAGCAGGCAGGGCAAGGAAGGCCGCAAGGAATATCTGACCTACGGGGATGATGAAGGCCGCAAACAGGCCCAAGGCGGCTCCACGAGGGACCGAACGACGCGTGAAGCGCCACAATTCGGACCGGCCGAAGCGGTGCGCAATAGGCGCAAGCCAGCGGTTGCGCTCCATTTCCGAACGCTTGGGCATTTTCGGCATCCGCGCCGAAAGCCATCTGATCGCCTTATTAACCATAGCCTCGCTTGCGCGCCCATACACCCACGGCGCCTGTACGTAAGGTGGTATTAGACGATCAGTTAACAACCGTCGCTTAATGGTGAATAGGAAAAAATCGACAGATCGCTACGGCGAGCTTCGCTCAGCCCTTTTCGCGCATCAGACGCGCCTTGTCGCGCTTCCAGTCGCGGTCCTTGATCGTGGCGCGCTTGTCATGCGCCTGCTTGCCCTTGGCGAGCGCCAGTTCGACCTTCGCGCGGCCCCGACCGTTGAAATAGACCGACAGCGGAACCAGCGTCATACCCTTGCGCTCCACTGCGCCCAGCATCTTGTCTATCTCACGGCTGTGAAGCAGCAGCTTGCGCGGACGCTTTGGCTCGTGATTGTTACGGTTGCCATGGCTGAACTCGGGGATGTTGGCGTTGACGAGAAAGACCTGCCCGTCCTTCACCTCGGCATAGCTTTCGGCGATCGAACCCTCACCTGCGCGCAAGGCTTTCACCTCGGTCCCCTGCAGCGCGATACCTGCCTCGAAGGTTTCCTCGATAAAGTAATTGTGCCGCGCCTTGCGGTTCTCGGCGACGACTTTCTGCTTGTCGAATGTTGCGGGTTTGGGACGAGCCATAAGGTGGGCGCATGTAGGTCGCTTTGCCGGAAAAGCCAATCTTTTGCGCCCGCGATCCGACCGGTGCCACGGCTTGGCGCCCGATTGGCGGAAACTTACCGCACCACGATCGAACCCGACATGCCCAGGACGGTATGACCGACATGGGTGCAGTCGACATCATAACCGCCGGCAGCCGGTATCAGCCGCAATTCCACGCTGGCACCGGGTGCGACCTCGACCAGCCCGTCGGCAATGACCGAGGCATCATAGTCGGCGATCTGCGATGCGGCGAAAAACCCCGGTGCCGAAAAATTGTGACCGCCGTTCGACACATTGGTCAGCACCAGCACCACCGGCCTGTCCGCCACGAAATGCAGCGTGCGCGGTTCGAAACTGAAGCTGTCGAGTTGCACCTCGACCCGCGGAGCTTCCGCAAAATTGCTCGATGCAGGCGCAATCCGCGGAGTGATCGTCTGCGGGATTGCGCAGGCAGACAGCGCCAGCAACAGGCCAAGCGCGCTCGCTTTGCTCCATTTGCTTATCACATCAAATCCTCCGGCAGGGTGGGTGTGTTGAGGATGCCGATAAATCGCTCCCACCGTGCATCCAGGTCATCGCCAGCTGCCTCAACTGCATTGCCAACTATCTCCTCGCCAAGCCCGTAATTGATCACATAGCTGCGATAAGTGTCGATGAAGCGCAGGCTTTGCTCGGCGCGTTCGCGGCTTTGCAGGCGGTAGCGCATGGACAGCTCGATCACCTCCTCGCGCTCCATCGTGCCGTCGAGATAGGCGGCGGCGAGCGTATAGTAAGCGCCCGAAAGATCGCCCGTCGCCTCGCGCAGTTCGTAATAGGCTTCGATGTCGCTTGCATCGAGACCTGCCAGCGGAGCGAGCACATCTCGCTCATATTCGAGTTGGCTATCACCCGGAAACGCCAGCTTCACGCCATATTCGGCGCTCCCTTCGGAGATAATCGCGCGCGGGCTGTAGAGCGGCAGCAGCGTGTATTCGATCTGGCCCATCGCGTTGACACGGTCGCGCTCGATCAGTGTCGAATAGACATGGTGACCGGGATAGGCCTCGTGGCAACCGACATCCACTGCGCGGTCGAGACGCGTGGGCAGGTCGGTGTTGATCTCGATCACCGAGTGATAATCGCCCTGGTAATAGTTGAATCCGCCCCACGGCTTGTCGGTGACGAGCGAAAGACTGAAGCTCTCGTTTTCGGGCAGGGGGATATGCGGCAAGGTACGCGCGCGACATTCGGCAACTGCAGCGTCGATCACCGTGCGCAAACGGTCGTTGGGGATTACGAAGCGATCGCGGAAAGCGTTCACGCGCTCATGCAGCGGGCCATCGCTTTCATCGCCGGGCACCAGTTCTTCGATCCGTTCGAGCACCGGGTCGAATGTGGCAAGGTCGATCAATTCCGGCCTGACGCCGAACAGGCCCTCAGCCTCGTCCTGGAACTTGATTTCTTCTCCGCGCAGCATCCGCAGGCGAACGCGCGCCGAATTGAGCATGGCGCGCAAGTAGCGAACCCGCTCGCCCTCCACGCTGCCCTCCGCGACGGGAAGCGAACGCAGGGTTGAATCAAGCGCGAATGTGCGCGCCTGCAGGATTGGGAGCGAAATATCGTCCTTCTGCGCCGCCGCCTGCGTCGCCAGCTCCTCCGGCCCGTAATAGGCGTCGACATATCCGGGGTCCTTCTCGCCGATGGCCAATTGCAACGCGAGATACTGCCGCGCGAGTTCGTCGAGCGACGGCGGCGGGACATTGGGCATGGTCGAGCAGGACGACAACGCGAGGGCAGCGGCGGCTGGAATTGTGAACCGTTTCACGAGCTTACTCCTGCGAGTTTCAACGCGTCATCCACTGCAGCCTTCGCCGCGTCCGAGCATTCGACTATCGGCAGGCGCACTTCGGGCGAGAACCAGTCGAACAGCTTGCTCAGCGCATATTTTGCAGGCGCTGGTGAAGCGTCGGCGAACATGGCTTTGTGCAGGGGATAAAGCTTTTCATTGATATCGCGGGCGATGGCGAAATCGCCCGAGGCGGCGGCGGCGTGGAAGTCGGCGCACAACTTCGGCACAACATTGGCGGTGACCGAAATGCAGCCGACCTGTCCCAGCGCATAGCCCGCCAGCACCAGCGGATCATCGCCCGAAAGCTGGCACAAATCAGGCGCACCCATGCGGTGGGTGACGACGCGCGACAGATCGCCGCTCGCATCCTTCAGCGCCACGATCTTGCCGGGAAAGCGGCGATGCAGTTCCACCACCGTCTCCGGCAGGATATCGGTCACGGTGCGCCCCGGCACATTATAGAGCACGATGGGCAATTCGGTCCGCTCGGCCAAATAGCTGAAATGCGCCAACAGCCCGGCTTGCGAGGGACGGTTATAATAGGGCGCGACCAGCAGCAGCGCGTCCGCGCCAGCAATCTGCGCTTCCTTGGCGTGCCACAGCGCGGTCTGCGTATCGTTGGAGCCTGCGCCCGCGATCACCTTGACCCGGCCAGCCGCCTGTTCGGCACAAACGGCGATGACCTTGTGGTGCTCGTCATTGTCGAGCGTGGCGCTCTCGCCCGTGGTGCCGCATGGCACCAGCGCGCTCGTACCGTTGTCGATTTGCCAGTCGATAAACCTGCGATAGGCGTCCTCGTCGAACGACCCGTCGCGGAACGGAGTCGCCAGAGCCGGAATCGAACCTGAGAACATTGTCGTCTCTCCCGCGTTGTGTTTGATATAAGGGCCGATATTCTTCGTCCCTGCCAAAAAATTTCCCCCGTGGAGGAATAATGTATTCAGCGCCTGATAAGGAGAGCCTTGCCATAAAGTCCAGCATGGTTCGACTTCAACTGCTCACAGCACTCGCCGCGACCACCGCTTTGGTCGTCCCCGCCGCCGTTTCCGCACAGGAGGCCCGCGACTGGGATAACGCCCGCGCCAGCCTCGTGGCTGAAGGTCCGGGGCGCATGGCTCCGCGAATCGCGCAGTGGGAGCGTTTGTGGGCAGACAGTCAGGCGCAATTGCCATTCACGACCTACGCCAGCTTCCTGATCCAGAACCCCGGCTTCCCCGACGAGACGACCCTGCGCGCCCGTGCAGAGCGGCGTTTGCGTGAGGAATTCACCGATCCCGCGCTGCTGTTGCAGTTCTTCGAGGGGCAGGACCCGGTCACCAATTACGCCAAGGCGCATTATGCGCTCGCGTTGATGGGTCCGGACCGCGCTGCATCACAGCGTTGGGCGCTGGAGGCATGGCGTGGCGGCGAGATGAGCCCGACCGCAGAAGCGGCGCTTTTCGCCACCTACGGCAGCCAGTTCAGCCAGGCTGACCACGACCAGCGCATGGACGCGCTTTTGTGGCAGCGTGAACCCGATGCCGCCGCTCGCCAGCTGGCGCGCGTCTCGCCCGAAAAGCGTGCCGTGTTCATGGCGAGATTGGCGATCCTGCAAGGCGGCGACGGAGCGACTGCTGCTGCCGGAGCTACCGCCGATCCGGGCTATCTCTACAATCGCAGCCGCGAATTGCGGCAGGAAGGCAACGCAAACGCAGCTGTGCGCATGATTGTGGACGGACCGCAGCTTTCTGCCCTTCCTTTCGACCGTACTTTGTGGATCGAAGAACTGCTCGCCGTGGGCCGCGCTGCCAGCCGCCCCGATACGCCGCGCGTTGCTGCGCGTGCGCTCGAAGCCTTCGCTCCGGGCGAAGATATTTCGGGCATGGCTTACAAGCTGCGCGACGATTACACTTCGCTGATGTGGGCAGGCGGCACGAACGCGCTGTGGCATCTGCGCGATGGCCGTTCCGCCGCACCTTTGTTTTACCAGTATGGCGCTGCCGCACGCACCAGCCAGACCCGTTCAAAGGGCTTTTTCTGGGCGGGCGAGGCTTATCGCCAGGCAGGCATGAGCGCCGAGGCAACGCGTCATTACGAAATGGCCGCGCAATATCATGACCGCTTCTACGGACTGCTCGCGCTTGAACGGCTGGGCCGCGAATTGCCACCCTACCCCGCAGCACCCGAAGGGGCTCCGACCCCCGAAGAGCGGCAGGCCTTCCTTGCATCGCCGTTGACGCAAGCGACCGCCGAAGTTGCCCGTGATGCGCCTTGGTCGACCGGTATCCGCTTCTATCGCGCCATCGCCGACCGGGCCGAGACCATGGGCGAACACCTCCTCGTCGCCGAGCTTGCCCGCGAAATCGGGCGGCGTGACCTGGCGGTAAACCTGTCGGATGCCGCAGCGGCTGACGGTCATGAAGGCTTCACCCGCATCGGATACCCGACGCTGCAAACCCCTGCCGGAAGCAACTGGACGATGATCCACGCACTCGCACGGCAGGAAAGCCAGTTTGCCGAGAACGCCATCAGCCATGCTGGCGCGCGCGGGATCATGCAGTTCATGCCCGCCACTGCGGCAGAAGAAGCCCGCCGTGCTGGCGTGCAGTATTCTGCCAGCGCGCTGATCAATGATCCGCAATATGCCATGCGGCTGGGCAGCAATCATATCGAGCGGCTGATTTCCTATTACGACGGCAGCTACCCACTCGCCATCGCGGCCTACAATGCCGGCCCCGGCAATGTGAACCGCTGGCTGCGCGAGAACGGCGACCCTCGCCAGACAGGCGACTGGCTGCGCTGGATCGAGGAAATCGGATTCTTCGAAACAAAGAACTACGTCCAGCGCGTGGTGGAAAATGCGGTTGTCTACGAAGCACTCTATCCCGAGCGCGCCAGTATGCGCCGCAGCCGCGATGTAAGCGATTTCCTGCGGTAAGTCCAAGCAGGGACAAGTTCCGTGACCGACAACACCAGCCCCATCACCCCAGCGGGTCTTGCCGCGCTCAAGGCGCGCTATGACCATCTGCTCGGCACCGAGCGGCCCGAAATCACCGAGATCGTCAGCTGGGCGGCGGGCAATGGCGATCGCAGCGAGAATGGCGGCTATCTCTACGGCCGCAAGCGTATGCGCGAAATCGACCGTGAGCTGAATTACCTCGCCAAGGTCATGAAGCACGCCAAGGTCGTCGATCCGCGCCACCAGCCGGACAAGAGCCGCGTGTTTTTCGGCGCGACAGTGACTATCGCCGACGAGGACGACGAGGAACGCACACTCACCATCGTGGGCGACAAGGAACAGGATGCGAGCAATGGCCGCGTGGGCTGGTCAAGCCCCATCGCGAGGGCCCTGCGCGGTGCGGAGGTTAGTGATCTTCGCAACGTGAAGTTGCCCGGCGGCGAAAAAGAATGGGAAGTGCTGGCTATCGTCTATCCAGACGAATGAGATCACTCCGCATCCCGCTCGGCGTCCCGCTTCTTCAGGAAATGATCGAGCAATTCGTCATCGAAATCCCAGGTCTGCATCATGTGTCGGGGATGAAGCGCGGCGTTGAGGCATTGAAGATGCACCCAACCGCCCATCTTCATTGCCGAGATTTCATCATCGTTCACAGTGATATCGATCATATGGAATGCGCCCTCGCCCATCGGCTTGTCACAGAACATGCAAGCTGATGGGTTGGACTGCGGCTTCTTCTTGCGCTTGGCGGGCTTCTTGCGCTTCACCGCTGGCTTGTTGAGCCGCTCAAGCAAATCGGTGACTGCGCGGTTCCATTCGCCCGAACCTTCCTCCACCCACAACTCGAGGAGTTCGCCGCGGCTCATGACAGCGGAGAGGTTGTTGCGAGCCGTGTCATAGAGGCCGATACTGCATTTGCCGAAGCGATCCACCTTGGCGGCCAGATCATCGGGCATGCCCGGTGATCGGTGTCCGCGCATGGCGGCTACGCTTTCGGCGGCAACGATTACGCGCGACGCGGTATCGGCATCGATTTCTTCAGCACCTTCGGCGACGAACGCACTTTCGACATCCGCCAATGTCTGGATTTCGGATGCGAAGTCCAACGCAGTGTCGTTTTCGAAGGATGCTGCTCCCCAAGCGCCCATAAAAAACCTCCCGGACATTTGCTTGCCCGGGAGGTCCTAACATCTGGCAAAGTCGCGGACTACTCCGCTGCTTTGCTACCCTCTTCATCATTGTCCTCGTCGCTCTCGGCTTTCTTCTCAAACAGACTGCGAGCGGTGACTTCATCGGTCAATTCCAGCCCCGCAGCAGGCTGTGTGTCGACCTGGCCCTCGGCGGCACCCTTTACCAGGTCGCCGAGCGAGGAACCGTTGAGGCCCAGTTCTTTCATCAGGCCATCGAGCACCGGTGCCTGCGCACGGTAGGCCAGCGCTGCGGCCACAGCGTCATTGGCGAGGTTTCCCGATCCGCCACCGCCGCCATTGGCCGAAGTGGCCCCCGGAGCACCAGAACGCTGCGTCAGCCCGTCAACCTGCACGATCTTGATCGAGTCGATTGCTTCCATCGGCTTGGCGCTTTCGCGGATAGCTTCGGGCAGCACTTCGAGCAGTGCCAGCTTGGTCTGGAGCGAGACCTGCTCCATCGAGAGGATGTTGGCAGCCTCGTTGATCGCGCGCTGACCGGCAGCCTCGACCTCAAAGCTCACCCGCGCAGCTTCGGCGCGCAGCTTCTCGGCTTCGGCTTCACCCTCGGCCTCACGGCGCAGGGCCTCGGCACGGTTGGCGGCAGCGTCACGCTCGGCTTCGGCTTCCACTTTGATACCGATAGCATCGCGTTCCGCCTGCTTGGCAGCTTCGATCAATTCGATCTTCTTCTGACGTTCAGCGATTTCGCTTTCACGCGCCGTGGCAACACGTTCCTCGGCTTCGACAGCCTTGGCTCGGGCCGCGTCGGCTTCGGCCTTGGCCTGGCTTTCTTCGCGCGACTTGTTCTGGACAGCGATCTGCTGTTCCTGCCGGGCGATTTCGAGAGCGCGCACCTGGTCGATGCGGGCCTCTTCCACCAGCCGGTCAGCCTCGATCTGCTGAGCATCGACCTGCTTCTTTGCCTCGATCCGCGCAGCATCGGCTTCGCGCTGGCGCTCTGCCTGTTCGCGGGCGATCTCGGACATCTGTGAAGCGCGACGCACCTCGACTTCACGTTCCTGGCCCAGGCGCGCATATTCCTTGTCACGGCCGATTTCGAACGACTTGGTGTCGGCCTCGAGATTCTTGGTCTCCATCTGCACGCGCGTATCCTGCTCGATATCGTTGCGCAGTTTTTTGCGCGCTTCGATCTGCTCGGTCAGCTTGGTCAGGCCTTCGGCGTCGAAAGCGTTGTTGGCGTTGAAATGTTCGATGCTGGTCTGGTCGAGACCGGTCAGCGAGACCGATTCCAGTTCCAGGCCGTTCATGGCGAGGTCGTTGGACGATACCTGCTGCACCTTCTGGACGAAATCGGCGCGTTGCTCGTGCAACTCGTTCATGGTCATGCCGGCCGCAACCGAGCGGAGCGCGTCGACGAACTTGCCTTCGACAAGATCCTTCAGCGCTTCAGGCTGCATGGTCCGCTGGCCAAGCGTCTGCGCCGCCATCGCAATGGCCTCGCTATCGGGCTTCACGCGGACGTAGAATTCCGCTTTCACGTCGATCCGCAGCCGGTCGAGCGTAATCAGCGCCTCGGCATCGCGGCGCACAACTGCCAGCACCAGCGTGTTCATGTTGACGGGCATGGTTTCGTGAAAAATCGGGAATACCAGCGCACCGCCGTTCATCACAACTTTCTCACCACCCACACCAGTTCGCACGAATGCGATTTCCTTGGATGCCCGGCGGTAAAGCTTGATGAGGAACATGAGGAATACGAGGACGAGGAAAATACCCCCGACGATTCCGATGAAGCCAATATCGAACAGACTATCCATTTCTTCTCCTTGTTGTTAAACTGTTATTCGGCCAGCGCGCTGCTATTTCGTTGAGGGAATTCCTATTCCACAGAGGACAGCTTGCGATCAGCCAAGGGCACGCCAAAGAAGGTCTGGCCTTCGCGGCGCACCAGCAAAACCTGGTCTCCGGCTGGGATGACACTGGCATCCTCATGCGGCTCCACCATGACATAATGCGCCATGCCGAAGCGGTCGCGCACCTTGGTGCGAGCAGGGGAGCCCTTCTTCGCCTTGCCATCGGTGACCATGCCGCGCTTGCCGACCAGACTATCGAGCCGGACGGCAGAGGTTTCATCCTGAGGCATGATCCGGCCCAGCGGTCGCACCAGCGTTGCGGTGACGGGGATGCTCGTTCCGCCGGCAATCAGTGCTGCCAGCCAGGAATAGAGCGGTGATCCGGTCAATTCGCCGGCAAAGTCCTGCACGCTCATGCCGATCAGGGCGAAGAGGAACAGGAAGACCATCAGCCAGACGAAAAACGGCACCTTGCCAAGGCCCAGCAGCGTTGTGAGCGCACCGCCCAGCCCGGCACTTGTCGGATCGGCGATGTGCGCATCCGCATCAACGTCAATATCGAAATCGACGTCGCCTCCAAAATCGAAGTCACCAAGCCCGATTACCTGCAAAGCCCCGAGCAAAAGCATCACCCCCAGCGCAATGGCAAAGGGCAAGTTATAATCTGCAAACAGGCTCATCTCTCTCCTCGCCGCCCGCAATTAAGCAGGTGACGCCTTTCTATTATCGGGTTTTCATGGAGAACCCCCTCCGTCCTCATTCATATGGCATAAATGTGCAGAAAACGCCAGAAAAACCGGAATTTTCCGGTACGATTTCAGGTTTTGGCTCCTGCTCCGCTTGTGCCTATATAGTGGTATGCTCCGCCGCGCCCTGCCCCTGCTCCTGTTGATTGTTTCAAGTCCGGTCTGGGCGCGTGACAGCCTCGGCGTGTTTGACGATTGGGGCGCGTTTCGCGATTCCGAAGTCCCGCGTTGCTATGCAATTGCGGCGGCGGAAACGCGCAATAGCCGGCGCGACTTCGAAGCTTATGCGAGCGTCGGCACATGGCCCCGGCGCAACATCCGCTCGCAACTGCATTTTCGGCTCGGGCGACGCCTCGCCGATAATCCGCGTGTGCGCTTGTCGATTGGTGGCGCGCGCTTCGACCTGACCGACGAAGACGGCGATGCATGGGCGAGCGATGCTCGCGCCGATCGGGAAATCGTTACTGCCATGCGCGCTGCAGGCCGCATGACGATAACCGCAACGGATGATCGCGGAAACAGGTTTTCAGACAGCTACAGCCTGAATGGTGCGGCTTCTGCAATCGACGCGGCAAATCTGGGATGCGCCGATAGCAGATAGCAAACGGGCCGGAAGATCTCTCCCGGCCCGCAGCATTTCTAGTTGTTCAGATCAATTCAGATCAGAAGCGTAAGCCGAAGCCTACAGCAACCTGGTGACGATCCAGATCGGCGTCAAAGCGACCGCTCTCGCCGGTGTCATCTTCGAAGAAATCGTTGTCCTGGAAATCGAATTCACCTTCCGAATAGTTGGAGTAGCGGTACTCCAGCTTCACGAAGCTGTTCTGCGACAGTGCGTATTCGGCACCGGCACCGACACGGAAACCGTCGAGGTCAAGGTCGGTCTCGATCTCGTTCGTGCCGTCATCGGCCATCATGTCGAAACGTGCATTGGTGTAACCACCCTTCACGTAAAGCAGCGTGTTGGGGTTCGCGAGGAAACCTGCGCGAGCGCCAAGATAAAGATCGCGGCCCGTTTCAAGGCGAGCACCGAAGCCAAGGTCCTCAAGGTCGCCATCGTTGATCTCGGTTTCGGCGGTGGAATCGGTCAATTCCGCTTCCGCACCGATGACAAAATTGTCGCTGACGGCAACATCGTAACCGATGCCGACACCGTACATGAAGCCGTCGATGGACTGGTCGTCCTCGTCGTTCAGGTCATTGTCGACGTCGCTGCCAGCCTTGCTGATATCGTATCCACCCACAACTTCTACGCGGGGGCCTGTGAAAGGCGAGTTGTCTTGCGCAGCCGCCGGGACCGCAATTGCGGTGGCCGAAGCCGTGGCGAGGATAAGTGTGATAGTCTTTTTCATGGTAACTCCATTGGTATTAAGCGCGGGCAAGCTGCCCGAGCGGCAAGGACACAATGGTGCAGGTGCGAAGTCGTTTCATTAACCTCACACTACAGCAATAATGTTGCAAAACAGTCACATATTGTTGCGCTGACCTGTTGGTCCGACGCGATAAATGTTGGAACACTTTTCGATTTGCGCTCACCCCGGATGGTGATCAGGTCA
This sequence comes from Erythrobacter alti, assembly GCF_037996805.1. NCBI lineage: Bacteria > Pseudomonadati > Pseudomonadota > Alphaproteobacteria > Sphingomonadales > Erythrobacteraceae > Erythrobacter > Erythrobacter alti. Next base: position 409,697 of record NZ_JBBNAX010000005.1, read on the forward strand.
GCCTACCTCAGGATTCGCCCGGTCGATCATCGAGATTGCCATGATCCGCATTCTGCCGCAAAAATGGGGCTTGTTGACCCAAGACCGGATGTAATCTCCGTTCTGCTTTCAATCTGGCTCGTGCGCGCCTATATGCGCCTCTCCCATGGCCGATACGACACTGATGAGCATTCCCGGGCAAGTTGACCCGGTTCCCGTTGCGCGTGACATTACGCCGCGCGAAGATGGACGCGTTGACCTGATCGGTCTGCCCAAAGCCGATATTGCCGCACTGTTCAAAGGTGCCGGGCTCGACAAGCGCCAGGCGAGGCTGCGCGCCAAGCAGGTGTTCCATTGGCTTTACCATCGCGGTGTCACCGAATTCGAAGCGATGTCCGATATCGCCAAGACCATGCGCCCGTGGCTCACCGAACGATTTGTAATTGGTCGCCCCGATGTGGTCGAGGCGCAGCATTCAACCGACGGAACGCGCAAATGGCTGCTGCGGACCGCTGATGGCCACGAGTTCGAGATGGTCTTCATCCCCGATGCCGATCGCGGGACCTTATGCGTATCCAGCCAGGTCGGCTGCACGCTTAATTGCACATTTTGTCATACGGGAACGATGCGTCTGGTCCGCAACCTGACCCCCGGCGAGATTGTCGGGCAGGTCATGCTTGCGCGCGATGCGCTGGGCGAGTGGCCCAAGGGCAAGATGGACTTCGCCGAAGTCGAGGACGAGGCGGAATATACCGCCGATGGCCGCCTGCTCACCAACATCGTGATGATGGGCATGGGTGAACCGTTGTACAATTTCGACAATGTGCGTGATGCGTTGCGTTTGGTGATGGACGGCGACGGACTTGCCCTGTCCAAGCGCCGTATCACTCTGTCCACCAGCGGAGTTGTCCCGGCAATGGAACGCTGCGGCGAGGAGATCGGTGTTAATCTGGCCGTGTCGCTCCATGCCGTTACGAAGGAGATCCGCGACGAGATCGTCCCGATCAACAGGAAGTACGGCCTTGAAGAACTGCTGCAGGCCTGCGCCGACTATCCCGGTGCCAGCAATGCGCGGCGCATCACCTTCGAATATGTGATGTTGAAAGACAAGAACGACAGCGACGACCATGCTCGCGAGCTTGTCCGGCTGCTCAAGCAGTACAAGCTGCCTGCCAAGGTAAACCTCATTCCGTTCAATCCCTGGCCGGGCGCCAATTATGAATGCTCGACGCCAGAACGCATCAGGACGTTTTCCAACATCGTGTTTGAAGGCGGCATTTCGGCACCCGTGCGCACTCCGCGTGGGCGCGATATCGATGCGGCCTGCGGCCAGTTGAAAACGGCTGCCGAGAAGAAGAGCCGTGCGCAGCTCGACCGCGAAGCAGCAGTGGCAGCTCAGGCTGGCTGAAGTCGCATTGCCGGGCGACTGCCATAGGTCAGCGCGCGCCACAGCCATTCCATCGGACCGAAACGATAGCGCGCCAGCCACAAATGGCTGAACGCAACTTGCGCAATGAAGAACAGCAGTGCTGCCATCAGCGCGGTTTGCGGCTCGATCGTACCAGCCAACGCCATTCCGCCGTGGTATCCGTAAAGCACAAAACCGATAAACACGCCCTGCACGAGGTAATTTGTCAGCGCCATCCGGCCTACCGGAGCAAAAGGTTCGACCATGCCGCGCAACGAGGCTGAGTTGAAAAACAAGACAAGCCCCGTGCCATAGGCAATCGCGAGCAAATAGGAGGTTGCCGCGTGCAAAATGCCATTCACCAACTCATTCTCGATCAGGCTGGCGGCGAACAATGCTTCTCCGACAAGTCCTACAATCAGAAAAACCCAGAAGATTGTCCATAACTTGGGGAGGCGTTCCGGAATATTGTTGAGCCATCCCGATCGAACGATGCTTGCTCCGATCATGAATCTGCCGAGCGCATAGATTACCCAGCTTGGAATCGCGAGGCTCTGCATCCCTCCGATCCAGAATAGGTCGCGTGCCTCTGCCACCCATTGAAGATAATTTCCCTCGGTGAAAACGGCGGTGCGTTGGGCGGCGGCATCTTTTGTGAAAGCCTGATCGCCGATTGCCTCGAAACCGCCCATCGCGGCGAGATAATCAAGCACCGGCCGAGAAAACACCAGCAGCAAACCGATCACAAGCATAACCTTGAACGGAAGTTTTCGCAGCAGGAACAGCAGCAGGCCGGCCAGCGAATAAATGAACAGGATATCCCATGGCCAGATCAGCAAAATGTTGACGAGGCCGAACACCATCAAGATGAAAAGCCGCCGCAGATAGAGCGCAGCAAAGGCAACGCCGCGCTCTTCGATGCGCTGCATCTGCACCCAGAAGCCAATCCCGAACAGGGTTGCGAAAGTGGTATTTGCCTTGTCTGAAACCAGCCAGTCGACTGCGAACAAGAGGATCTGGTCCGATGGATTTTCAAAGATTTCCATCATCCGTTCGACCGGGGCAGAAAAATAGGTGACCGAAAACCAGACGATATTGGCAACGAGCACGCCGAGCAGCGCAAAGCCTCGCAGCACGTCCAATTCGCCGATCCGCTCTGCCGAAGTGACGGGCGCCAGCCCTGCCGTTTGTAATGCCATGAATTTCCCCCTCGAAGCCGATGGCTAAGCCTAAATCGCATCCAAGAAAAGCTTTCGATACAGCAGATCAACTTAACGCCTGATCGCATTGCGAAAACGCTTCATCCCTTAACTTCGGCCCCAACGAGTTGTTCATCTGAGGTTGGGGAAACATGAACGATAAACGCCGTTGAGACAGCAAATGCTGATCGAGTCGGAAAGGTTAATGCCATGAAGAAAACACTACTTGCACTTGCTGCGGCCACCGCAATGGCCATTCCAGCCGCTCCCGCCATGGCGCAGGGTGGCCCCCCTCCGTGGGCACCTGCTCATGGCTATCGTGACAATGATCGCGGTTATGACCGTTACGAGGATCGCCAGGATCGTCGTGATCGTCGCCGTTACCGCGAACAACGCCGCCACCGTGTCTATGACGACCATGGCCGCTATTACGAACCGCGCCGCGTGCGCCGCGATGACCGCGTATGGCGCGGACGTGACGGCCGCTACTACTGCGAGCGCGACAATGGCACCACGGGCCTGATCATCGGTGCAGCCGGTGGCGCGCTGATCGGCCGCGAGATTGACTCGCGTGGCGACCGGACGCTTGGCACCGTGCTCGGCGCGGCGATCGGTGGCCTTCTCGGCCGCGAAATCGACCGGGGCAACGCACGCTGCCGCTAAAATCTGAGAATTCGCGGTAACCGTTCCTGCGGTTGCGGCGAATTCATCCATACCCCAATCTGGCGCCGTCGCTCTTCTCCCCTCAGGAGCGGCGGCGTCCTTTTGCGTAAATGCATGATTTTACCCATCGGCAGAAAATCTGCGCTATGGGCAGCGCATGAGCGCGAAAACGCACCCCTTTTTCGACATGCACACGCACGGTTTCGTGCGCGTTGCTACCGCCACACCCCGCACGCGGACCGCTGACATCGCTTACAATGCGAAAGGCATCATAGAGCAGGCCAATGCCGCTCATGATCGCCATGTCGACCTGCTCCTGTACCCCGAACTGTGCGTCTCATCCTACGCGCTGGATGACCTCCACATGCAGGCGGCCATGCTCGAAGCTGTCGAGAGCGCGATCGAGACTATCCGCGCTGCTAGCGAAGATCTGACTCCGGTGCTTGTGATCGGCGCACCGCTGCGCCGCAATGGCCGGGTGTATAATTGCGCGGTCGTTGTGGCCCATGGTGAGGTGCTGGGTGCCGTCCCCAAAAGCTATTTGCCAAATTACCGCGAATTTTACGAAAAGCGCTGGTTCGCGCGCGGCAACAATTGCCAGGACCTGTGGCTGGCGGTGAACGGTGCGGAAATCCCTTTCGGCACGGACCTGATTTTCTCCGCCACGAACCTGCCCGGCTTCACCTTTGGCATCGAGATTTGCGAAGATTTCTGGAGCCCGGTTCAGCCGAGCACGATGGCGGCGCTGGCAGGTGCGACCATCCTGTTGAACCTTTCCGCCAGCAACATCACCATCGGCAAGTCGGACGAACGGCACCTGCTTTCCCGCGCCTCGTCCAGCCGCAATTTGTGTGCATATGCCTATTCTGCCAGCGGATTTGGCGAGAGCACGACCGACCTGTCGTGGGACGGCCAGGGAATGGTGTACGAATTGGGCGACCTGATGGTCGAAAGCGTACGCTTCGAGTTGAAGCCGGAATTGTGCGTCACCGATATCGACACGCGCCGCATCCTCAATGAGCGTATGCGCATGGGCACTTTCAACGATGCGGCGGAAGATGCCGGGCGACCGGAAGACATCTATCGGACAATCGGCTTCGATCACGCTTTCGAGCAAGGCGATTTCGGGCTGGAACGCGCTATCCGGCGCTTCCCTTTCGTCCCCAACCGGCAGGAAAAACTGGACGAAGACTGTTACGAAGCATTCAATATCCAGGTCGATGCCCTCATGCGGCGAATGCTTGCAACTGGCGCAAAATCACTGGTGATCGGCATTTCGGGTGGGCTCGATTCCACCCATGCGCTGATTGTGGCGGCTAAGGCTTGTGATATGCTTGGCCTGCCGCGCTCAACCATCCGCGCCTACACAATGCCCGGCTTCGCCACGTCAGATGGCACCAAGTCCAATGCATGGAAGCTGATGAAAGCCTTCCAGACCACAGCCGAAGAGATCGATATCAAGCCTGCCGCGCGGCAGATGCTTTCCGACATGAACCATCCCTTCGCCGATGGTGAACCGGTGCACGATGTGACGTTCGAGAATGTGCAGGCCGGCCTGCGCACAGATTACCTGTTCCGGCTCGCCAACCATCACAATGGTTTCGTGATCGGCACGGGCGATCTGTCGGAGTTGGCGCTGGGCTGGTGCACCTATGGCGTGGGCGACCAGATGAGCCATTACGCGGTGAACGCCGGCGTGCCCAAGACGCTGATCCAGTATCTTATCCGCTGGACGACGCGGACCGACCAGTTTGCTCCCGAATGCGACGCCGCGCTCGAAGAGGTGCTCGCCACAGAAATCTCTCCGGAACTGGTGCCAGCCGGACCTGATGGAGCGATCCAGTCGACCGAGAGCATCATCGGCCCTTACGAGCTCAATGACTTCTTCCTCCACCACATATTGCGCTGGGGACAGCAGCCGAGCCACGTTGCCTTCCTGTGCTGGCACGCATGGAAGCAGGCCGATGCAGGATTGTGGCCGCACGAGTTCCCCGAGAAGGGCAAGAACGCGTATGATCTGGCGAATATCCGCGGCTGGCTCGAGAAATTTCTCTTGCGGTTTTTCCAGTACAGTCAGTTCAAGCGCAGTGCCCTGCCCAATGGTCCGAAGGTAAGCTCTGGTGGCGCACTTTCACCGCGCGGGGACTGGCGCGCACCAAGCGATGCCGTTGCCGATGTTTGGCTGGCAGAATTGCGCGAGAAGGTGCCTGAGAGCAGCTAACCCGCTTGCAAGTGATGAACCTTGGGTTCGTCTACGCTTTCGACGATTTCCGGACGCTGCTGCACCAGCCGATCATAATCGGCGAAAGCTTTCTCGATGGCTGACCGCTTTTCCAAGATCAGAGACGCAACTCCGTTGGTGAGCCCGCCTTCATCGCCGACGCGCCCTAGCGCAGCCGCTATATCTGCCATTACCGCTTCTGCTGGTGAATCGTGCACATTGCCGCGTTCGTCGCGGTACGCTTCTATTGACCTCGCCATAGCTCTATGCCCCCCCTCGCTAGATCTGACGGGAGAAATTACCGTGTTCTCCGTTAGGTAACAACGCCATTAACTGTGATTGGCGCCGATTCTGGACAATTAGAAACGATGCGCCATCAACGCCGCCAATTGCTTGCGCGAGTGGCTAACATTCGGTCCCGAAACAATGTTATTGGTGCATTGCAAACGCCTGCTGCAGCAGGAATCGCGAGGGGCTCTATCCTTGCGAACGTCATTCATGAGCCTATCCTCCCTGCCATGATGCCCGAATCGAGCGCCGCAGAGTGAATCAGCCAAGTGTCCTTGTCACCGGCGGAGCCAGGCGGCTGGGCAAGGCCATGTGTGAGCGATTTTCCGCGGGTGGCTGGCATGTCGTCATACATTGCAACACTTCGCGCGAGGCTGCCGATGCGCTGGCAGCATCCCTGCCCAGCGCAGAGGTAGTGCAGTGCGACCTTTCGGATCCGGAGTCTGGCGCACGCATGATCTTGCAGCTTGCTGCTCGGCTTCCCGATTGGCGCTGCATGGTCAACAGCGCATCCACCTTCGCGCCCGACGATGTAACCGCGCTCGACCCAGTAACGAACCACAAGGCCATGCAGATCAATGCAGCGAGCCCGGCCCTGATGGCCCAGACCTACCTCGCCCATGCGCGAAGCGAGCGAGGGCGACGTGTGATCCAGATCACCGATCAGAAGCTCGCCAACCTCAACCCGGACTTCTTCAGCTACACCATGAGCAAGGCCGCGGCTGACGTGGCTGCACGGATGATGGCGATGGTCACTGGGGATGATGACCGCGTCTATACGTTGGCGCCCGGTGCCATCCTGCCTAGCCATAACCAGTCGGACGAAGAGGCGCAGCGTTCGCATCTGCGCAATTTGTTGCAGCGCCGGACAAGTGCCAGCGAAGTAGCTGACGCAGCGCTTTTTCTTGCCGAAGGACCGCTCGCATCAGGACAGTCGATTTTCGTCGATTCAGGCCAGCACCTGCTCGACCAGCCGCGAGACGTCATCTTTCTCGAGCGCGAAGGATCTGAATCGTGAGCAAGGGGCCGCGCAAGCACCACGCGCTTTCAACGCGTATCTGGCATTGGGTCAATGCGATCAGCCTGATCATACTTTTCATGAGCGGGTTGAACATTTCCAACGCCCATCGCCGGCTATATTGGGGCAATGACGGATTTGCCGCCGCCGATGCCTGGCTCGAAGTGCCGCGCTTTCCCGGATGGATGACGATCCCCGATTATTACAGCCTGGCTGCCGCGCGTGACTGGCATGTGCTGTTCTCGTTGGTCCTGGGTTTCGGACTGCTTGCCTTCATGGTCTTCGCGCTGATCAACGGCCACTTGGTGCGCGACATATTCGCCCGCGCCCGCGAGTGGCGACCGGCCAATTTATGGATCGATATCAAGGAGCACGCGAAGCTCAATTTCGAGCACGGCGAGGGAAAGTATAATGTCCTCCAGAAAATATCCTATGCAGCCGTCATCCTGATAATGCTGCCCTTGATGATCTTCACCGGCATGGTGATGAGCCCCGGCATGGAAGCCGCCTGGCCGTGGATGACGGATTTATTCGGCGGGCGGCAAAGCGCGCGCTCGCTCCACTTCATCACCGCGTGGCTGCTGTTCGGATTCTTCATGGTTCACATCGTGCTGGTCCTGCTCGCTGGCCCGATCAGGCACATCAGGTCGATGATAACGGGCAATGACCCGAGGGAGACTAGCGATGCAGAGGCGTAACTTCCTGGTCGCAGCAGGTGCCGCTTTCGTTGCTGGTTGCAGTGAAATCGGCGATTCCCAGTGGTTCGGCAAGTTGGTTGAAGGTGCGCAGGGTTGGCATCGCGGCCTGCACCGCGCGCTTGGCGGCGGTCGTATCACCATGGCGCCCGAATATGACCGTTCGGCAATCTCGCCCTTCTTCCGCGGCAACGGCAATCAAACGGTCGATACGGACGAATACCGCGCAGCCGAGGCCGAAGGTTTTGCCAACTGGCGATTGTCGGTCAGCGGACTGGTGGATAATCCCGGCACGCTTTCGATGGAAGACATCCGCGCCCTGCCCCAGCGCACGCAGGTGACCAGGCACGATTGCGTGGAAGGCTGGAGCGCGACAGGCGAATGGACCGGACCGCAACTTTCAACGATCCTGGAGGCTGCGCGCGTCCAGCCCGAAGCCAATTTCATCGTCTTCCGCTGCGCCGATTTCTTCATGCGCGGTGGACCGGATAATCGCCGCCGTGTGGACTATTACGAAAGCTGCGACCTTGACGATGCGATGCATCCGCAAACCATCATAGCGCACCAGCTGAACGGAGAGCCCCTGCCCACCCGCAACGGCGCGCCGCTACGGCTGAGGATTGAACGACAATTGGGATACAAACATGCCAAGTATCTCACCGGCATCGAAGCCGTTGCCAGCCTTGATGACGTCAACGGCGGCAAGGGCGGCTATTGGGAAGATATTGCGGGATATCAGTGGTACGCGGGGATTTAGCGATCAGTTCGGCGGGTAGAGCGTGTTCATCGCGACCCAATTCACCCGAACGAGTTCTTCCAAGACATCCAGATCAACATCGGCCAGTTTGTTGATGTAAAGGCAGCTCTTGCCTTGCGAGAACTTGCCCAGCCGTGAGAGCAACTCGTCATTCCTGGCGCTGGTCACATCGTCGCAATAACCGCCCATGAGGTAGATTGAGTGCTTGGCCTTGCGCGGCGAGAATCCGGTCCGCAGGAAATCGCCCTCGCGTCCGCTGTCATACCTATAGTGATAAGTGCCATAACCGATCATTGTCGGTCCCCACATGACCGGGGCCTCCCCTGTTACCCGGCGGAACAGGTCATCCAGTACCTTCGCATCTGCGCGCTTGCCGTCATGCTCGACCGTATCGATGAACTCTTCGACAACGCGGGCAGTCGGCTTGGTCTTGTTCTCGCTCATGCCGGCAAATCTAACGTACAATTGACTTGTCGCCAAACGCTGCGCAAACCAGCGGTTTGGTTTACATTGAAACAATTGAGAGGACCTGGGCCTTATGTGGCTGCTCGACAAATTTCTCAAACAGGCGATCAAGCGCGGCAAACTCATCGTCACTGATCATGACGGCAAGGTCTATGAATATGGCCCGGGCGTGGACGAAAACGTGCACGGGATGGAAAAAGGCCCTGTCAAGATTCGGCTGACCAATTCGAAGGCTGCGAACCACATTGCCCGTTATCCGCAGTGCGGCGCCGGAGAGGCGTTCATGTGGGGCTGGCTGGTCGTGGAAGAGCCGCATGATATCCGCGACATGATCCTCTACATTACCGAGAACGCGAAGAAGCTGGGCGATACGCCCCTCAAGCCCAAGGGTGCGGTCCGCACCGCTATCCAGAAAGCCATCGCCAAGGCCGACAGCGTCAACTTGAAGGGTAAGGCGCGCAAGAATGCGGAGCACACCTATAATCTGACGCGCCGCCTTTATGAGCTATTTCTCGACGAGGACCGGCAATACACGATGGGCTACCACCGCGATCTCGACAATTCGCTGGAGAAGGCACAGCTCGACAAGAAGGCGCACATTGCAGCCAAGCTGAACATCACAAAGGAAAACGGCCCCAATATGCGCATCCTGGACATCGGATGCGGTTGGGGCGGCCTCGCTCTGTACCTGCACCGTACCTATGGGTGTGAAGTGCTGGGCGTGGCGCTGGCACCGGACCAGATCGCCTTCTGCAAGGAGCGCGCTGCAGAAGCTGGCGTCTCGGACAAGGTGAAGTTCGCGCTGATGGATTATCGCGACGTGACCGGCAAGTTCGACCGGATCACCTCTGTCGGCCTGCTCGAACACGTCGGCACGCCGCACTACCCGCAATTCTACGAGCACACGCATCGCCTGCTCAAGCCCGATGGCGTTATGTTCAGCCATTGCTGCGGCCGCGCCGGTCGCCCCGGTTTCACCGATGCATGGACGCGCAGGTACATTTTCCCCGGCGGCTACATCCCGGCCTTGTCGGAACTCGTTACGCAGAGCGAGCAATATGGCTGGCAGGTGATGGACGTCGAAGCGATGCGTTTTCACTACTGCCACACGCTCCACGAATGGTACAACCGCACAGTCATGCACAAGGATGAGATCATCGAAATGTATGACGAGATATTCTACCGCATGTGGCTGTTCTACCTCGCTGGTGCCGAACAAAGCTTCCGCAACGGCAACATGGTCAACTGGCAACTCGTCTATGTGAAAGACCGCGCCGCAATCCCGATGACGCGCGATTTCATGTACGAGGAATCCGAACGCCTGCGCGGGCTGGAAGAGCCACCCGCCTGGCACCTTGATCCGGCGCTGAAGGAAGCTGCGGAGTAGCAGATTGACGCAAGGTAGCGGGGACGAGACGGCGAGCATGCCGCTGCCGACACCCCGCCCCCTTACGCGGCGCGCCGTATTCGCGCAGGCTTGGCCGATCATGCTCGGGCAGGCCTCGGTGCCGCTCGTCGGGCTTGTCGATACTGCTGTCATCGGGCGGACCGGAGACACCTCCGCGCTCGCAGGCGTGGCGCTTGGTGCGGTCATCATCGGACTGGTGTTCTGGAGCTTTGGCTTCCTGCGCATGGGAATGACCGGGCTGACCGCTCAGGCCAATGGCTCGGGCGATCCGCGCGAAGTCGACGCACTGCTGCTGCGCGCGCTTGGCATCGGCATGGCGCTGGGCGTGGTGGTTCTTGCGCTCAGCGTGCCGATCAGCCAGCTGGCCTTTGCCGTATTGGCCGGATCCGACGCTGTGACTGGCGAGGCGTCGGGTTACATGGAAGGGCGGTTCTACGGCGCGCCGGCAGCGTTGGCAGTCTATGCCATCAATGGCTGGCTGCTCGGCCTGGGCCGTACACGCGAAGCACTGGCGCTGCAGATCGCCATGAACCTCGCCAATATCGCGCTTGATGTCTGGTTCGTCTGGGGTCTGGATTTGGGAGCCTTTGGCGTTGGGCTTGGTACCGCCTTTGCCGAATGGATCGCGCTCGCCCTTGGCCTGCTGATCGTTGGCCGTGTTGCCGGAGCCAATATCCTTGCGCTCACCCGCCGGACCCCGCGAACGCTCCTGCTGGACCGCACCCGACTCATCCAGCTGTTCGCGGTCAATCGTGACATCATGATCCGCACCATCGCGCTGCTGATCCTGTTCACGTGGTTCGCCAATGCCGGGGCGCGGATCGGAGCCGTCGCGCTCGCGGCGAACCACGTGCTGCTGCAATTCGTCAACGTCGCTGCCTTCATCCTCGATGCCTTCGCCTTCACCGCGGAGGAGCGCGTGGGACAGGCCTATGGCGCGCGCGACCGCGAACGTTTCACCCGCGCCATCCGTCTGACAAGCGAATTCGCGCTGGCGAGCGGGGTTATCTTTGCACTCGCCTTCATGCTGGCGGGCGGACCGGTGATCGACCTGCTGACCACTGATCCGCAGGTGCGGGAAACCGCGCGCACTTTCCTCCCCTTCGCTGCGCTGGTGCCGTTAGTGGGAATGCCCAGCTGGATGCTCGACGGGGTTTTCATCGGCACCACGCGCGGGCGCGCGCTGCGCAATGCAGGCGTTGCTGCCACCATAATCTACATCGTGCTCGATCTGGCCCTGCGCCCGTTCGACAATTGGGGTGTCTGGACAGCGATTACAGCCAGTTACCTGTTGCGCGCAGGCGGACTTGCGCTTTATCTGCCGGGCTTGCTACGCGATGTCGCGAACACATCGCAGATCACGAACACTGACAAGAGCACAAGGTAAGTCATGCCCTTCATCCCCTTCCGCAAAGCCATCACCCGGCTGCTTGCCGCCATCGTCCTTGCGCTCAGTGCACTGGTTACCGCTGCGCCTGCCTGGGCGCAGGTCGATGTACACTTCCACTCCTTCAACGGCTCGGTTCTGTGGGGGCGCTATCCACATACATTCGTGGTGTTTGACGGACAGTTGGAAGACGGGACACGGGTGTTTGAAAACTTCGGCTTCTCTGCGCGCAGCAGTGCAGAAGCGATCACGTCGGGCCCCGCCGCGCACATGATCATCACCGAGGATGAAGACACGATCGAAGATACCAACCGGCATTTTTCGGTCACCGTCACCCCGGCGCAATACCGCCGGCTGCGTGCCGAAGTGCTTGCCTGGCGCAACCATCCGGGCAGGTTCTACGACCTGGACGAGAACAACTGCATCCACTTCGTTGCCCGTATGGCGGAGATGGTCGGCCTGACGGTGGACGTGCCAAGCCAGTACCTGCGCCGTCCGAAAGCCTGGCTCAACTATGTCACACGCCGCAATCCGCAGCTTGGTGCACAAGAGATAGACTGATTGCGAGACCGCCAGCGCCCTGCTAACCGCCGCGCGACTTTGCGAACGGGAATACACTCATGCCGGATATCAAACGTGTCGTCCTCGCCTATTCGGGCGGGCTGGATACCAGCGTCATTGCCAAGTGGCTGATGACCGAGCGCGGGCTGGAGGTTGTTACCTTCACCGCAGACCTTGGCCAGGGCGAAGAAATCGAGCCTGCGCGTGACAAGGCGCGCCTGATGGGCATTCCCGATGAGCACATCTACATCGAGGACCTGCGCGAGGAATTCGTCCGCGATTTTGTTTTCCCGATGATGCGTGCCAATGCCCGCTACGAAGGCGATTACCTGCTCGGTACCAGTATCGCGCGCCCCCTCATCTCCAAGCGGCTCGTCGAGATCGCGCATGAAACCGGGGCCGATGCCATCGCCCACGGCGCAACAGGCAAGGGTAATGACCAGGTGCGCTTTGAACTGAGCGCCTATGCACTCGACCCAGACATCACCGTGATCGCTCCATGGCGCGAATGGGACCTGACCAGCCGCACTGCGTTGATCGAATGGGCCGAAAAGCACCAGATACAGGTCCCTAAGGACAAGCGCGGCGAAAGCCCGTTTTCGACCGATGCGAATCTCCTGCACACGTCATCCGAAGGCAAGGTGCTGGAAGATCCGTGGGAAGAGACGCCAGACTACGTTTACTCGCGCACCGATCATCCTGAGCAGGCGCCCGACACTCCCGAGTACATCACGATCGACTTCGAGCGTGGCGATGGCGTGGCCTTGAATGGCGAAGCGATGAGCCCTGCCAGCCTGCTCACCGCACTCAACGACCTTGGCCGCAAGCATGGCATCGGCCGGCTCGATCTTGTCGAGAACCGTTTCGTCGGCATGAAAAGCCGCGGCATGTATGAAACGCCGGGCGGCGAGATTTACGCAGTCGCCCATCGCGGTATCGAACAGATCACGCTCGACCGCGGCGCTGCTCATCTGAAGGATGAGCTGATGCCGAAATATGCAGAGCTGATCTACAACGGCTTCTGGTTCAGCCCGGAACGCGAGATGCTGCAAGCCGCCATCGACCTATCGCAAGAGAAGGTCAGCGGGACGGTCCGCCTCAAGCTCTACAAGGGACTGGCGAGCGTGGTGGGTCGCAAGTCACCCAACTCGCTCTATTCGGAAGCGCATGTGACGTTCGAGGATGACGCGGGCGCCTATGACCAGGCTGATGCTGCCGGCTTCATCAAGCTCAATGCCCTGCGCTTGCGACTGCTGGCCAAGCGCGACCGGTAAGGCTTCGCGATGGCCACTTGACTCATGGCTCGGCGGGAAACTGGGGATAGTTTCGCCAGATACGCCGAGCTGTTGAGTTATCCACCCTTGTCCACTGGCATTCTCGCTGAAAGTGGATAAGTGCACGTTCGCGCCCTTGCCCGACTCGGCCAGGATGCGCATTCTCAAAACATCGAAGACGGAAACTCTCCGACACGAAGGATCGCCTGCCGATCCGGATACAGTGGAAAGCGGAAGTATTCGACGCGATGAATTCCAGATCGCGGAAGAGGAATGGAAGGACGATGGCTCTTTCGAGAGTGATTGAACAACCGGACTGTTGAGACCGTGAAATAGTATTTGTCGGTAAAGGCCGGAGGAGAAATCCGGCGTTTAGGAACCGGAAGCACTGAGGTGCGGAAGGAACTGTTTGAGACGCCAGAGGTCAAATTCGGTCTCGGACTGGTGGAAAGAATAGCTGAGAACCTTCGGGAACTCGCTTTTCGGAAAACCAGCTCCGGCACCGGCGCGAGCGCCGGGCGACATATTCTGAAGAAAAGCGACACTTCGTGTCGTGGATCTGAAGAAGACACGCCAGGCGCCAAGCATCCCTTCGGGGGTCCACACGCCGGTGAGAGTGGGGTCGGCAGCAATGCCGGCCCCATTTCTCTTTACGGCATGTTTGTGACCGGATCTGCGGCCCAGTACCGGCCCACAATTCTTCCTGACACAAGCGATTCGATTAGCGAAAATCTCGATTCCGGCTGGAAACGCGACGGCATAAAAGCGCGTTTCGCCTTGTTATTCGCCCAATTTCACGATGAAGCGTGGCCCATCATCGGTCAGTCGCCGCACGGTTTGGATCGATTAGGAACTTTCCATTATCAGCCGCGTCCATGGACGGCTCTATTACCAACCGGACAGTCACCCGCAGCGTGACTGCTCTTGCTGCGATCGCTCTGTTTGCAGCGACCGGTGCAGGTTTCGCCCAACAGCAGGTCGAAATGAGCGCGACGGCCACCGACGCGCCTTCCGCCGTCGCTGGGCCTGTTTTCACGCCCAGTGACGAGGCGGTCTTCGAGGAGGCTTTCGCCCGCTTCGACACACCAGTTGAGCCGGAATTGCCAGGCCATGCAGTTGACATCACGACCATCGAGCCCGCTGAACCTGAGACGGTTTCGCTCGGCAGCGGCATTGCGAGCTATTACGGTCGCCGTTTCCACGGTCGTCGCACGGCCAATGGCGAGCGGTTCGACATGAACGAATTGACCGCTGCCCATCGCACGTTGCCGTTTGGCAGCCGGGTTCAGGTGACCAACCCGCGCAACGGCCAATCGGTCGTAGTTCGGATCAACGACCGCGGGCCGTTCATTCGCGGACGCCATATCGATCTTTCCCGCGCTGCTGCAGAGCAGATCGGCATGATCAGCCGCGGTCACGCAAGCGTAGAACTCGAATTGCTCGACTAAGGTTTTGGGGCGCCTGGGCGCAACACGAACTTCTTAAAGCTTCAACTCACTTACGTCGCGGAACGACCCGATCGTGCCGCGCACGAAAGTGTTGAACGCGATGGAATGGCGTACTTTGTCGGACGTGTTCGGCTCCACGTAGTGCTGGATCGAGCTGGAGAAGAGGACCACATCGCCCTGCTTTGGCACGATGGCGTTGCGCGGCGCGTTGTAGATATTCGTCCTTTCCGGATCCACGGCGAGCTCAAGCTGGCGGTAGTGATTGTGCCGCTCGAAAATCATGTTCCCGGGCGGATCGGGCATCGGCGCGAAATAGAGCGATCCTGACACGACCGAGTTGGAATGCGTGTGTCCGTGCATCCCTACGCCAGGCGGGTTCTCGAGGGCCCAGCTCTGCGTCACTTCCAGCTTTTGCGAGATGCCCATCACGTCGCGCGCGAATTGCGCCAGCGCCAAGTCGACCGCCGCCTTGATGCTCGCCATCTCGCGCTTCTCGAACAGGTAGAGTTCTTCCGAGATGCGGTTCACCTGGTTTTCGATCATGGTGAGCTTCTTGCAAAACTCGATCTGTTTCGGCGTGATGGCGTCGGCGATGTTGGTGATGAAGTACGGTTCCGCAAAAAGCGGCTTTACCGTGAATTCCCGCTCCATACTGGAGCTTTCGCGAAGAGGTGCGGTTGTCGCCATTCGGCAGTTGTCCCGTGCTGCAAAGTGGTTTCACCAGCACCTAAACAACAGCACCCGCCAAGGGCAAGTGCGACTTCACAGATTTTCCCCCAGCACAACCAGCAATCGACTGGCGTCATGCAGTGTCCGACCAGCGACTTCACACCGCTGACGCAATCTCCGCACTAATGGCCGAGCTGGCCGCGGATTGCTCCGTCGGGTTTTCCGATGGCGGTGACGATGATGTAGAAATCGTCGCGGTTGGCCAGCAGCCTGTCCATCACCGCGCGCTCCACGTTTACGCAAGTTTCGTCACCCGGTTCGACCGGCAGTTGCAACTGCACCACCAGCGGCCCGTTGCGGCCTTCGTCGCCTTCGTGGATTGCCAACCCGTTCGGATTGCGGATGCCGTCGATGTCGAGATAATAGCAAATGCGTCCGCCGCTCAGGTCGAATTCGGAATCGAAATCGCCGAGCGCGCCGTCTTCCCCGTTACCTCCGGTCACGCTTTCGGCAAACATGGCGACGCCAACGAACTGGCTTTCCTGCGCCGAGGCGGGTGTTCCCGCGCCCAGCAGTCCAAAGCCCAGTCCCATCACCGCAGCAAGTGCGCGACTTACACCTGGTTTCATAGCAGCTCTCCCATCCAAGGGCCGCCGCCAGCCGGTTTTCCGGCTGCCCCAGCCCCGAATGCGCCTGATTGTAGACCCTTACGCGCAAAAGGGGAAGTTTCCGCCGCAGGAGCGCCGCAAGGCCGCCGGAACCCGAAAGCCGCGCGGCCCGTTACGCTACCAGCCCCCTACCCGCCCGGCCGTCTGCCCGACCAACGAAAGCCCGCCATGTTCACCCAGCTCAACCCGCCCATCCCCGTCAACATCCTCGATCGCGGCAAGGGGATGGCGATGGCGGTGATCGACTACGGGCCGGAGCACAACCTCATCTGGGTGACCGCGCTGGACGACAGCGGAGAGATCTGGTGCGCGCCCAATCCCAAGGTGCGGATGCAGACCAACTGGACGATGGGCCGCCACGCTCCCGAAGGCGCAAAGCCGTGGCCGCCCGAGCAACGGCGCGACACCGCCTGATCAGCCGCCCGCAGCGCCCTGCGCATCCAGCCGCGCGGCAAGGTCCGCCTCGCCCGCCACCAGCCACCATTGCTCCACCCCCTGCTCGAAGGCGAGAAGCTGGAGCAGTTCGATAGTGCAGCCGCGCTCGAAATCACCCGCAGCCAGCGCGCGCGGCGTGGGCGCATCCTCGGGCCGCGCCGCCTCCATCCGGTCGAGCCGGTTGCCCTGCCACATGCAGTCCGCCTCGGTCAGCGGCACCCTGTCGTCCTGATCGGCATCCTCGCAGAAACCGCCGCAATCGGGGCATGGCGCTACCGGAGCGGGCGACATGGCAAGCTGCGCCCCCGCACCTGCGCCTGTCTCCCCGTCGCGATCCGCCGTCCCTTGCGCATCGGGCGCGCCCGCCGGGGCCGCATTTCGCGCTAATGTGGAGCACATGGAGCACAGTCCAGGCGGCAATTCCTGCCCCTCCCCCGATTGCCCCTCCGGAAGCTCCCCCAGACGCTCGAGCGCGGCATCGAAACCCGCCTCCGCCTCCAGCGGCGCATCGCAGGCGGAGCAGGCCGCAAGCCGCTCTGCCTTGGCATCGAGCCGCGCAAGGTGGGCGAGCAGCAGGCGGGAATCGTATCGCCGCCGCGTCGCCACCTCCTCCCCGTGGTAAAAGACGCTCTCCTCCACCCCGTTGATCGCCCGGTCCGCCAGCACCTCCTCCACCGATTGCCGCGCAATGACGAGCGCCGCGTCCCAGCACGCGCGCATCTGCGCACTGGCCCGCCGCGCGCGGTAAGCCGTCTGCGACGATATGCCGAGCGCCCGGCACGCCAGCCGCACATTGCCATGCTGCGCAAGCCGCTCGCAAAATTCGGCCTGCCTGGCAGGAGTCAGAAGCGGACGCGGCCCCGGAGCCGCTCCCGCCGCCTCGCTATCGTGCAGGACGGGGAGCTGGTGGCGGTTTTGCTGAGCGTCGGGTTGGGCAAGGAAAGACATTGCGGGACTCGCTGCGTGGTTGAGAGAACCGCGCAGCGAGGCATGGAATGGGGGGTGTAGGGAAGTCAGAATGGTAGATCGGGATAAGATGAACATTTTGTGGCGGAATTTGCGTCGTCGGACTCAAAATGGTCATCATGTCATAAAATTTGTTTATGAATCCATTACGGTATTCTGCAGTCGCGGCTTAATGTCTTTCCAAATTGCTGTCCGCACAAGCGGAAGCATAACCAGCGAAAAAATCAATTTGCATCCGTAAATGTATGAAGCGGAATAGAAAGCGCCGTCAACGCTCATTCCGTGACAAAAATTATGCCTGACCTTTGGTCCCAATTCATGAACGAAGAGATTCTCAATCGCGAAAATTTGCGCTTTTCCGAAGACCTGCTCAAGCACGTCGCGGTGCTCACCCAAAAGCCTACCAAGCCCAATCGATTGTTCAATTCCGCCAAGTGCAATTGTCGTATCACTGTAACCCGCAGTACTGACCAGTGCGCGAAGGCCAGCTTCAAGAAATGGAACAAGAATGGAGCAAGCAACCATATCATCGCCGTAGAGAAATGCATGCAATCCGCGAGCTACCTGATGTTCGTATCCGCTGGGAACAAACGGACTGTAAGCGCAAATTGCAGCAAGAAGCGTTTCGTCCACAAAAAAGCGATTTGTAATTTCTGCTCGTGCCGGAACTATTGCTGCGCTTACGGCCAGATCTGTTTTGATACCAAATTGTTGAATGACCTTGTAGCGCAGCGGTTCGGAATCACCGAAGCTATTAGCTGTGCGCGCGACCGTCCGACCTTTATTGTCAAGTAGAGAAGTTGCAAAAAGCGACGCGAGTGGGAATTTTTCAGCTTCCTCTTTCGCTCTTGCATACATCTCATCCGGTGCCTTCGGCATCTCTGTCAAAGCAAGATGGCGAAGCGCGTCTAAGAGGTCCAAAGATTTATAAGGCTCCAACATTCGTTGGACCTCGTCGCTTATGTCCATCGAATGACTTATTGACTGCATCTCATCAGCGAAATGCAACTGCGAGTCCTTTAAGCGCTCGTGTAGTCGTTGCCTTTCATCCTTAACGCCTCTCGCTCCGTGTAAAGCGTCTATTGCTTGTTGCAGTGCGTGGGTTTGCAGGAACGCACTTGACCCTGCGGCATCTGCCTGTGATTCATAAATTTTAGCCAGGGCGAGGTGTCCGGACGTTGGAATTGCACCTTCATTTGTCCTAGCGGCGATCCGATTCGATAATTCCTGCAGTGCAATTGCTTGGTGGAACTCCTTATTCGCGCAAAGTGTTTCAGCGCGAGAATTGAGATCGCCCAACGCTTCAACTGTGCCATCTACCCCGTAGTCTAATCCAAGATTCCCGAAGCGGGCAATTGCCATACCGCCTTCATCCAACGCTCCTTCCAACGCCGAGAGGAGCGCTTCTCTCAGCTTATCGTTTTCTGGACGGTCCCACCCAGTCGACCTTGCAATGTTGATCGCACGTTCAAGAAAGTTTTGGACCGAAACACTTGTAACAGACGAGCGTTCGAAACGCAGGATCGCGATACCATCCTTCAACTGCTCAACCAATTTGGTATAGCCATCAATCGCAATTCGAGCGAAATTCTGCCTAGATTTGTCGCGTGTCCAGACAAGATCACAAATCCGGACCTTAAGGGCTAGCGGCTCAAGTTTCTCGGCAACTGCGCCCAAGACATCAACGTCTTTTTCGTCGAAGTCAGAACCCACCAGTGTTCTCGAACCGTCAGCAAAGGACAATGCATTCGAGAAAGGCTCTGCCTTGTCGCCTGGCCTGAAGTGAAAATTTGATATGGCCGCTAGCAAGCGAAGGGCTCGGGCACCTGCGATATCTCCTGCTTCGTCCTTTTTGTCAGCTTCAGCCCGAAAGTCTCCCTCGAAAGCCTCAACATCTGCACAATTCGGTTTCTGAAGTATTGTAGTCGTACTGATCGCAAGCAGATCTTCTTCAGTGAATCGTTCTTTGTACATCGCTTTACTCCGCCGCTTCCTTCTGCCGCTCCAGCATGGGCGCGAGGTATTGGCCGGTGTAGCTCGCCGTGACCTTGGCGACGTCTTCCGGCGTGCCTTCGGCCACGATCTCGCCGCCGCGCACGCCGCCTCCGGGGCCGAGGTCGAGCACCCAGTCGGCGGTCTTGATGACGTCGAGATTGTGCTCGATCACCACCACTGAATTGCCCTGGTCCACCAGCCGGTGCAGCACTTCGAGCAGCTTGCGCACATCCTCGAAATGCAGGCCGGTGGTCGGTTCATCAAGGATATAGAGCGTTTGTCCGGTGCTGCGCTTGGCCAGCTCCTTCGCCAGTTTCACGCGCTGCGCCTCTCCGCCTGACAGCGTGGTGGCCTGCTGGCCGACCTTGACGTAGCCCAGCCCCACCTCGTTCAGCATGTGCATCTTGTCGCGGATGGGGGGCACGGCCTTGAAGAAGCCTTCCGCGTCCTCGATCGTCATGTCGAGCACGTCGGCGATGGAGTGGCCCTTGAACTTCACCTCCAGCGTTTCGCGGTTGTAGCGTTTGCCGCCGCATTGCTCGCAGGTGACGTAGACATCGGGCAGGAAGTGCATCTCGATCTTGATCAGCCCGTCGCCGGTGCACGCCTCGCAGCGGCCGCCCTTCACGTTGAAGCTGAAGCGCCCCGGCTTGTACCCGCGCGCCTGGCTTTCGGGCAGGCCGGCGAACCAGTCGCGGATCTGGGTGAAGGCGCCGGTGTAGGTCGCCGGGTTGGATCGCGGGGTGCGGCCGATGGGTGACTGGTCGATTTCGATGACCTTGTCGCAATATTCCAGCCCCGTCACCTTGTCGTGCGGCCCGGCGATAATGCGCGCGTTGTTGAGGCTGCGCGCGGCGGAGGCGTAGAGCGTGTCGATGGTGAAGCTCGACTTGCCCGACCCGCTGACGCCGGTGATGCAGGTGAAGGTGCCGAGCGGGATCGCGGCGGTGACATCGCGGAGGTTGTTCGCCCGTGCACCGTGGACCGTCAGCTGGTGGCCATTGCCCTTGCGGCGCGTGGCCGGAACCGTGATCTCGCGCCGTCCGGTGAGGTAATCGGCGGTGAGCGAGCGCTTGGCCTTGAGGATCTGCTTGAGCGTGCCCTGCGCCACCACTTCGCCGCCGTGCACACCCGCGCCGGGGCCAAGGTCGACCACGTGATCGGCGCTGCGGATCGCGTCCTCGTCATGCTCGACCACGATCACCGTGTTGCCGAGGTCGCGCAGCCGCTTGAGCGTTTCGAGCAGGCGGTCGTTGTCGCGCTGGTGCAGGCCGATGCTCGGCTCATCGAGCACGTAGAGAACGCCCGATAACCCGCTGCCGATCTGGCTGGCGAGCCGGATGCGCTGGCTCTCGCCGCCCGACAGCGTGCCGCTGGTCCGGTCGAGGTTGAGGTAATCGAGCCCGACATTGTTGAGGAAGCCCAGCCGCTCGACAATTTCCTTCAGGATAGCCTTGGCGATCTGGTTCTGCTGGTCGGTGAGCTTGCCGGGCAGCGCGGTGAACCACGCCAGCGCCTCGGCCACCGAATAGCGGGTCGGCTGGCTGATATCGGTGTCGGCGATCTTCACCGCCCGCGCCTTCTGGTTGAGCCTTGCGCCGCCGCAGGTTTCGCATGGCTGCGCGGTCTGGAACTTCGAAAGCTCCTCCTGCATCCACGTGCTCTCGGTCTGCGCCAGGCGGCGGTTCAAATTGCCGATCACGCCCTCGAACGGCTTGTCGACCGTGTACTGCTTGCGCCCGTCCTTGAAGGTGAGCGGCACGCGCTTGCCCTTGGTGCCGTAGAGGATGACGTCCTGGTTGCCCTCGCCCAGTTGGCTCCACGGCGTGGTCAGGTCAAAGCCATAGGCCTTCGCCAGCGAGCCCAGGACCTGCATGTAATAGGGCGACGGCGGGTTGCTCTTCGCCCACGGCACGACAGCGCCCTTCTTCAGCGTGAGTTCTTCATTGGGCACGACCAGCTGCGGGTCGAACAATTGCTTTTCGCCAATCCCGTCGCACGTCGGGCAGGCACCCTGCGGCGCGTTGAAGCTGAACAATCGCGGTTCGATTTCCTCGATCGTGAAGCCGGAGACCGGGCAAGCAAATTTCTCGCTGAACACGATGCGGTTGGCGGGCAGCCCTGCCCCCTTCATCGCGCCGCCACTGCCTGCCTCATCCTCGCGCCCCGGCACCACGCCATCGGCGAGGTCGACGAACGCCAGCCCCTCGGCCAGCTTGAGCGCGGTTTCGAAACTGTCGGCGAGCCGCGTCTCGAGCCCTTCCTTCACCGCCAGCCGGTCCACCACCACTTCGATGTCGTGCTTGAACTTCTTGTCGAGCGTGGGCGCGTCCTCGATCGCGTACATTTCGCCGTCGATGCGCACGCGGGTAAAGCCCGCCTTCTGCCACTCGGCCAGTTCCTTGCGATATTCGCCCTTGCGCCCACGCACGACCGGCGCGAGCAAATAGAGCCGCGTGCCTTCGGGCAAAGCCATGACCCGGTCGACCATGTTCGAGACGGTCTGCGCCTCGATCGGCAGGCCGGTGGCAGGGCTGTACGGCACCCCTACCCGCGCCCACAGCAGACGCATGTAATCGTAGATCTCGGTCACCGTCGCCACGGTCGAGCGCGGATTGCGCGACGTGGTCTTCTGCTCGATGGAGATGGCCGGAGACAGCCCGTCGATATGCTCGACATCGGGCTTCTGCATCATCTCGAGGAACTGGCGCGCATAGGCGCTCAGGCTCTCGACATAACGCCGCTGCCCCTCGGCATAGATCGTGTCGAACGCAAGGCTCGACTTGCCCGAGCCGGACAGGCCGGTGATCACGATCAGCGCATCGCGCGGCAGGTCGATATCGATACCCTTGAGATTATGCTCGCGGGCGCCTTTGACGGAGATTTTGGTGAGAGCCATGGCGGTCCAAGTGGGGTCTTGCTGGCACAGAGTCCAGAGGGGCGGAATGCCGTAGCACGCAAGGCGCTGGCGGGCACGCAATGTTCACGAATTGTTCGCGCGGGTCAAGGGGGTGGAAGAAGGTGGGTTCACAACCTCAGCCCAATCAGACCCTTCGATCAAATAGGCTTGGGCTTATCGCCTACATATTGCGTTGTCCCTGGCATGATTTCACCGCGTCGAGGATAGGCGGGTATGCCATCCTGCTCGATGGCACGCTGAATCTCGCAGAGGCTGACTTCATCTTGTAGTTATTGGCGGGGACGACCCGGCATCCAATCAAATGCAAGAGTGGGTGGATTGTTGCCTGATTTCATATATTTGTTGAAACCAGCAACTAAAGACGCACGCCTCTATGAAGGATTCCAGAGAATCCAGCCTGACGTGCCAAGTCGGACCCTGATTTATGAAAACGATCTATGTGAGCGCGCAAAACGGGAACGATGCCAATGATGGTACCGACCCGTTACTTTCCGTGCAGTCAATCAAGCGGGCGCTCGAACTGGCGAGCGAGCGGGACGACCTGATACTGCTCGAGCGTGGCGGGCATTATCACGTCGACACATTGGTCAATATCGCGCCTGCTATCGGTGCGTGGGGTACAGGGGATGCGCCGCTTATCGATGCGCGGCAATCGGTTTCAGACCTGCAATGGACCCAGTTGCCCAATGGTCTCTGGACTACCCAGATCTCATTCCGCGACGCACCCATGTTCAATAACGGCGCCGACAAGGCCCAGTCGACACATCACCAGATCTGGAGTGGTCTCGAGAAGCTGGCTTGGGAATTTTCCGGAGACACTATTGAAGAGAATCTGGCAGCGGCGGCAGCCCGTGAGAACAGCTTTACCTTGCATTACACCGGATCAGACGTTCCCGATCCGCGCGACGATGCCACGGGTAGCGACAGCTTTGTTATCTATGTGAACCTGCCCGATGGCATGACACCTGCCGATGCGAACCTGCACATTGCCGATCAGGCCCGCATTATTTTTGGCGGCGCGGACCTGTCCGACGTCGATCTGATCGGCGGATATTCAAAGGACAATATCGGCACAGTCGTCAATTCCGATCCGGGTCGCATTTCTCAATTCGACAACGTGCGCATCCTCGATGCGGCAGCACACGGCCTGGTCGGCCCCATATCCAGCAGCGGCTTTATCGAGGTGACGGGACGCGGAGATGCCGGTCATTCGCAGCATCCGTTCGGTTTCAATTCCGGAGGCGGACTGATCAACCTGTTCGTTCCATATGATACCGACGCAGATCTCACCTTCGACACCATTTCCGTCTCTGGTGGGGCGCGCGGAGTGTATGGCCACGGGACAATCCACGCGGGCAGCCATCGCAGCCTTACGATCGAACATCTTCTGGCAGACACACTCGATTTCGCTGTGTCCTACGGGCGTACTCCTGCCGAAGTGCCTTTCTTCGGCACGGCAACGATCCACCGGGTGGATGCCTCCAACATCAACGTGCTGGCCGCGATTGGCGGTGACTTCGAAATTCTTGGCGGAGACGTTGTGTTCGCTTCACCTGATCTGGCGCCTGACAGGGACCAGATCCTGGTCGAATTCAGATCGGTAGATGCCGTTGCGAAAATTTCGAACCTCAATTTCACCTTCCAGTACGCCGAAACATCCCGGTCCTTGCTGACATTCGGGAACAAGTCCTTGATCGCATCGAATACGCTCGTACTCGAAAATGTTGTCGACAATTCCGCGCCCGATGCCCGCGCGACGCTGTTTCAAGGACGCGATTACAACCCACACCTTGTCTTGGGACGCGGAACCCGCCTCTGGGATTTGCAAGAGACCCCGTCCGATGTCGCGGCGATCCCGGCCTCGCTTTACGTCTTCGACGATGTTCGCTTCGGTTTGGGAAATCGGACTGGCGCCGAGATCGAGCAGTTCCTGTGGGACAAGGGCATCGCCTTCGAGATATCGTCATATTCGACTATCGTTGATGCAACCGGTTCCGTGCTCGACAATCCCGGCTGGACCCACGCCTTTCTCACGACTGAAAACCAGTCCAAGTTCGGAAGCGCTGAGGCTGACGTTCTGGTTGGCAATGGCGGTGCCGACCTGCTTATCGGGAACGGCGGAGACGATGTGCTGGAAGGCGCATGGGGCAACGACACCCTTATAGGCCGATCAGGAAACGACCTTCTCGTCGGCGGCGATGACCAGGACAAACTCTACGGTGGCGACGGGTCCGACGAGCTTATCGGAGGATCAGGCAATGATCTTCTGGATGGTGGCACCGGTGCTGATTTTATGCATGGCGGCGACGGTGACGACGTCTACAAGGTCGACAATGTGAACGATGCTGTCATGGAGTTGACCGGCGAAGGCGTTGATCTGGTTCGTTCACGGGTGAATTTCACGCTGCCCGATCATGTAGAAAACCTGCATTTGGTGAGCCTGGCCTCGATCGGGATCGGCAACGAACTTGGCAATCATATCTATGCTTCCAGGATCGCTGCTACAATCCATGGCCTGGGCGGAGCAGACCTGCTGGAAGGCAGCCGCTATGGCGACGCGATCCATGGCGGAGACGGTGACGATGTCGTGCGCGCCGGCGCGGGTGATGATCTCGTCTTTGGCGGCGATGGGGACGATGTTCTGCGCGGGAATGGCGGCAGGGACCAAATCTACGGCGACGCCGGTGCGGACAAGCTCTTCGGCGGCGCAGGTGAAGACATACTCGAAGGCGGGGCTGGCAATGACACGCTCTACGGCGATGGCCACAACGACATCCTTATTGGCGGGGCCGGAGACGACCGGTTGTTCGGAGGATTGCACGACGACACTCTGATAGGTGGTGCCGGTCGTGACGTATTCCACGGAGAACACGGCGCGGATAACTTCGTCTTCGACGAAGAGCACTTCGCCGGGCTCACCTTCAATACCGCAGACCAGATCAAGGACTTCAAGGACTATCAGGGCGACAAGATCGACCTTTCGCTGGTCGATGCCATCTTCGGTGGGGATGATGACGCCTTCACCTTCATTGCCGACGCCGCCTTCTCGGGCACCGCAGGCGAGCTGCGCTGGGAGCACGTCGGGAGCAATACGATGGTCTACATGGACGTCGATGGCGACGCGCAAGCTGACTATGCCATCCGCCTCGACGGCACGCTGAATCTCTCAGAGGCTGACTTCATCCTTTAAGCAGCTATCCCATTCGCAAGCGTTGACGCGGCTCTGCGCAGGTTGGCAGCTTGACTGGTCGATCTGCGCGGATGCTCGCCATTCTGATCCAATACAAGATTGCCTTACCCGGGCTGCGGCAAGGCATGCTCGCGGGATTAACTTTGCAAAAAGTTAATGCGGTCAAAGTGTTAATCCGGTTCGCGTCGCGCCCTTCCCAAGGGCAAAAATTCGCCCGATTAACGTATTTTAATTACGCGGAGCAGAACACATAAACTACGCGAGTAGTATTATTGTCCATCCGGTGAAATAAATGGCTGTGGAATATAGGAATTTTACGACGCCGCCCACAGCGACCGCGTTGGAAAACTATTAACCATGCAACATGGCGTAATTCGTGCATCTTTCAGATTGGGAACGTTCTATCAATCCGGAACCATACGTAGCGAAATGTAAGGTTTGCGAAAGATCGGAGCTTGGTCGAGAAATTTTGTTACGCGATTGGATTGTATGAAACACCGATTAACCATGTCAGCAAACACCAGTTGCGATTACGTACCTTATAACCCGTGATGTATCAGCCACTTAGGGACGCCCACCATGTCAATTCTCGATCTGAACGCTCGCTTCGGTCTTTTGAATATCGGTCTGTATTTTGATCTCATCACGATCGACCTGGAAATCGGGATAAACCCGAGTTCTGGCACCACCGATGATGATGTCACAGCCGGAACAACAGGCAACGATGCTATCGAGACGCTTCTCGGAGACGATATCATCATCGGCTCCGATGGTGAGGATGTGATCGACGGCAGCATTGGCATCGATATCGTGGTCTTCGACTTTTCCTCGTCGCGCCATGTGTCTCAAGGGATCGGGCGCAATGTCACGATCACCGACACGCTTGTGTCGACCGATGAAGGCACACTGCCAACCGATGCCGACGTAATCTCGGTAATCAGCGGCATCGAAGGCCTGGCTTTTCAGTTCGGCGCGATGGTTGGCGGAGAGATCGTTGACACGACGGACGATACTGTTGATGCCAGCCTGTTCCTCGGCAGCGAAGGCGTTCAGCTATTCAGTGGCGGCGGAACCGACACATTTATCGGCAGCGGCAGTGACGACGTGTTCTCCTTCGTAATGGGCGCGGGAACAGCGACGATCGGTACAGCAACCGGCGGCGGTGGCAACGATATCGGGATGTTGCGCGTAGAGGCATCGGGCACCCAGACCGTGACGATGTCCGATGTTGGCGGTGTCTTCAGCTTCTCCAACGGTGACGGCGAGCAAGTGACGCTCAATGGCATGTCAGAGATCGGCTTTGCGGCAGCAGGACTGGTGGCGGGCGGCAGCGGCGGCACGACCACGATCAACGCCGCCAGCGCGACAACTGTGGTGCTTGCCGACTTCACCGAAGGTGGAACCATCACCAATTACAATGCCGTATTCCTTGTGAATACCGGCGGTGGCGACGACATCATTCAGACCAATGCCGGAAACGACATCATCAACGCCGGCAGCGGCGCAGACCAGATGGCCGGCGGCGCAGGCGACGACATCTATTATGTCGACAATGTCGGCGATATCGTCACCGAGAATGTCGATGAAGGAACCGACCGTGTCTACTTCGCCATGAACACGACGGCCTATGCCAAGGCATGGGCAAATGTCGAAAGCTTTGGCCTGACCGGCACCGCTTCGGTCCTGCGGACCAGCAATCTTGACAATGAACTGGTCGCCAACTCAATCCTCGGCAGCGTCCTGTATGGCAGGGGCGGTAACGACGTTCTGATCGGCGGCGCCGAGAATGACCGCCTTGAGGGCGGTAGCGGCAACGATGAAATGCGCGGTGGCCAGGGCGACGACATCTACAGGGTCGAGGACGCTGGCGATATTGTTGTCGAATTCACCAGCGAAGGTCGCGACCTCGTTCGCGCGAAGATCGATTACACGCTCGGCGCCAATGTAGAGGACCTGAAACTGCAGGGCGCCGCCAGCATAGGTACCGGAAATGACCTTGCCAACGACATGCAGGCATCAGCCAACGCAGTCACCCTCTACGGCCTGGGCGGCAATGACCGTCTGACGGGCTCCTTCCAGAATGATACGCTCTACGGTGGCGACGGGGACGATGCTCTGTTTGGCAGCGCCGGCAGCGACTTCTTGTATGGCGGTAATGACAACGACGTCCTTTACGGCGGCGGCGGTATCGACTTCATGTTCGGTGAGGATGGCGATGATCGCCTCCACGGCGGGACCGGCAATGACGAACTTAGCGGCGGAGCTGGCAACGACACGCTCTACGGAGATAGCCATAACGATACGCTTGTCGGCGGCGCAGGCATCGACAGGCTCTTCGGCGGACTGCATGACGACATATTGATCGGCGGCTCGGATCGCGACGCATTGTTCGGTGGATCAGGTGCAGACACCTTTGTCTGGGATGACGGCGACTTCGGCGGAACCAAAGCCAGTAACGCAGACAGGATCTACGACTTCAGCAGCGCGCAAGGCGATCTGATCGACCTCAGCCTGGTCGACGCGATCTTCGGCGGGGACGACGATGCCTTTACCTTTATCGACAACGAAGGTTTTTCGGGCACCGCGGGCGAGCTGCGCTGGCAACATCTCGGCGATAACACCATGATCTACATGGATATCGATGGTGATGCTCAGGCCGATTATGCCATCCTGCTCGATGGCACACTCAATCTCTCCCAAGCGGACTTCGTTTTGTAGGTAATTGGGCCCGGGTAAGCATTTGTGCTGCCCGGTGCTGAATAGACAGGAACAGGCAAAGGGGGTGCAGTTGCGCCCCCTTTGTTTTTTTAATCGGCAGCGTTAACGACGACGGGTCGCCAACTCGCGAGCGATAGGTTACGCAAGCCTTTCAACACGTTGTGACCGAGGGGGCAGAATTGGAAGTCAGGACAACGCCAAGGCCGGACAACCCGTATACCGAGAGCCTTCTTGCGCTGGATATCTGGGACGGGCTGACAATCACCTTCAGCTTCCCTGACGATGTATCGGACTATCCCGACTACGACACCGATCTTGCCGACATCCTGGCTGGCTTCACCTCATTCAACGAGATGCAAAAGGATGCCGTCCGGCATATCCTTGCGACCATTTCCAGCTTCACCAATCTTGTGTTTGTCGAATTGACCGGAAGCGATGATGCAAATGCGACGATGCGCTTTGGCAATACGGCGATCACTGAATCTGCCTTTGCCTTCCTGCCGAGCGCCGATTCCGTTGGCGGCGATTCCTGGTACGGAACAGCCACGGAGCTAAAATCGCCCGAAGTTGGCAATTACGGTTACCTCGCGCTCCTGCACGAGATCGGTCATGCTCTGGGCTTGTTGCATCCGTTCGAACCTGATGTCGGCCCGCCTTTGCCTAACGACCGCGACTGGATGCCCTACACGGTCATGAGCTACAATTCTTTCGAAGGTAGCGACGGGTATTTCAATGCTGCCGATGGCTTCGCGCAAACCTTCATGATGGAAGACATCGCGGCCCTCCAGCACGCCTATGGTACCAACTATGACACCAATTCGGACGATACCCTGTATTTCGTCGATACGGACACCGGCGAGCTTTATGTCAACGGCGTCACCGAGCGCAGTCCGGGAACCAACACGGTCTTGCGGACGATCTGGGATGGCGGCGGCAACGACACCTATGATTTCGCCAACTACACCGGAGAACACACTGGTGGCCTGATCATCGACCTTGCGCCCGGAGGCTGGATCGCGATTACTTTCCAGCAAAGGGCAGATTTGGGCGGCGAGCATCCTCCGGGCGAAATCGCCAATGCACATCTCGTCGATGGCGACTTGCGCTCGATTATCGAAAATGCACGCGGCTCCACCAAGGGGGTATCATCAAGGGCAATCAGGTTGCTAACCGGCTGGATGGCTATCTGGGTGACGATGAACTCTACGGGTACGCTGGCGATGATCACCTGATCGGCGGTGACGGACACGACGATATCTATGGCGGCGAAGGCAATGACCTGATCGAGGGCGGCAGCGGTTTAAACAAGCTCTACGGTGAGGCGGGTAACGACACCATCTACGGCGGTTTTCAGACCGATTGGCTTTATGGCGGTACCGGGCACGACAAGCTCTACGGCGATTGGGCAGCAGACAAGCTCTATGGCGGTGAAGGCAATGACGAGCTTTATGGCGGCGACCATGAAGACGAACTGTTCGGGGATGAAGGCGACGACCTTCTTGACGGCGGCTCGGGCCATGATGACCTGGACGGGGGCATCGGCGCAGACCGCATGATCGGCGGCGACGGCAACGATACTTTCTTCATCGATGACATCGGCGACCTCGTTATAGAACTGGCGGACGGCGGTTCTGACCGGATCTATAGTGATGTCGATCTGGTGGCTCCGGACAATGTCGAAACTGTCTGGCTAAATGAAACAGGGGCGCTGACTGTCACCGGGAACGACCTGGACAACAGGTTGGGTGGCAACAGCCAGAACAATGTCATCGATGGCGGTCTCGGAGCCGACAGCATGGGCGGCGGTGCTGGAGATGATGTATTTTACGTCGACAATGCAGAAGATACGGTGACGGAAAAGCCGGGGGAAGGCACCGACACGATATATGCCTCAGCGTCTTTTGAGCTCGCGCGTGAATACACCACGCGTTGCGTTACATGCGCATCGCTAAAATACATTACGGTCGCTCCCGCTGATATCGAGTTCCTGATCCTGACAGGAAGTGCGCATCTGCGCGGAACAGGCAATGAAATTGCAAACACGATTATCGGCAATGCGGGCAACAACGTCCTTAAGGGTGCCGAGGGCGATGATACGCTCGATGGCGGGGACGGTGAGGATATCGCAGCCTTCTCGGGCCTGCGTTCGGAATACACGATCACCCTTCTTGTCGGCGGTAATGTCGAAGTTTCCGGTCCGGACGGTACCGACCTGCTCATCAATATCGAACGGCTCAAGTTCAGCGACATGACAATAGATGCACCGGTCGGTTTCCATCAGGTCGGCACACAGAACGATGACACGCTGGTCGGTGCCGATAGCGTGGTCGACCTGCTGTACGGTCTCGAAGGAAGCGATAGGCTCGAAGGTCTTTCCGGCAATGACACTCTCGATGGCGGCGCTGGCGATGACGAGATGTATGGCGGCACAGGCGACGACACCTATTACGTCGATAGCTGGGGCGACGCTGTCGTCGAACTGGCGGGCGAAGGCTTCGACCGGATCTACGCCAGCTTCAACATCAAGGCCTATTCCTTGCGCTATGCCAATATCGAGAGCTTTGCCCTGACGGGTGCGGCGAGCGATTTGGTCGGCAACAACGGCGTCAATGAGCTCATCGCCAATGCCGCTTTCCGCAGCCGCCTCGACGGCAAGGGGGGCGACGATACCCTTATCGGCGGCGCGGCCGGTGACAGGCTGGACGGCGGTCTGGGCGCTGACGATATGCGTGGCGGCGCGGGCGATGATTTCTACGTCGTCGACAACATCGGCGACCGCGTCGTCGAACTGGCGGATGGCGGTACGGACGAAGTGCGCGCAAAGTTCGATTACGTGCTTCCCGACAATGTCGAGAACCTGCGCGTGTCGGGCACCGCCACGACCGGGACCGGCAATGCGCTGGACAATCTGATCCGCGCAAGCGCCAGGACGGCCGTCACGCTCTACGGCCTAGACGGGGCGGACAGGCTGTATGGCAGCGCGCAGGCCGACATGCTGTACGGCGGCGACGGGAATGACGTTTTGCAGGGCAAGGCGGGCAATGATTGCCTCTACGGCAATGCGGGCAACGACACGCTCTATGGCCAGGGCGGCAACGACCGGCTGTGGGGCATGAGCGGCGACGATGTTCTCAAGGGCGGCTCGGGTGCCGATGTGCTCAGGGGCGATGATGGCAACGACTTCCTCTACGGCGATGGTCATGACGACATGCTTGAAGGCCGCGCGGGGGCGGACAAGCTGTTTGGCGGCCTGGGCAACGATATCCTGATCGGCGGGGCAGACCGCGATGCGCTGGAAGGCGGCGCCGGGGCGGATATGTTCGTCTTCGACGATGGCGACTTTGCCGGGCTTCGCGCGCACAACGCCGACCGCATCACCGATTTCAAGGACTATCAGGGCGACAAGATCGACCTGAGCCTTGTCGATGCCATCTTCGGCGGCGAAGACGACGCCTTCACCTTCATCGCCGACGCCGCCTTCTCGGGCACCGCAGGCGAACTGCGCTGGGAGCACGATGGCGGCAACACCATGGTCTACATGGACACAGATGGCGACGCACAAGCCGACTATGCCATCATGCTCGATGGCACGCTCAACCTCGCAGAGGCCGACTTCATCCTTTAGGAGACAGCGACCTCGCACGCCTCTAAAGCGCCTGCATGCTCATCGCGTTCAACAAGCCGTTTGGTGTCCTTTCGCAATTCAGCTCGGGCAAGGATGACAGTCCGCATCCCACGCTGTCGGGCTTCGGGCTTCCGCCCAAGGTCTACCCTGCCGGGAGGCTCGACCGCGACAGCGAGGGGCTGCTGCTGCTGACCGATGATGGGCAATTGCAGGCTCGGATCACAGAGCCGCGGCACAAGATGCCCAAAACCTATTTCGCGCAGGTCGAAGGCGTGCCCGATGAAGCGGCGCTGGCAGCGCTCCGCCGAGGGGTGGAGTTGAAGGACGGTCAGACCCGCCCTGCCCTTGCCCAAGCCATCGCCCCGCCCGAACTATGGCATCGCGATCCCCCGATCCGCTATCGCAAATCGGTGGCCGATAGCTGGCTCAGCCTGACTATCACCGAGGGGCGCAACCGGCAGGTACGGCGGATGACCGCGGCAGTGGGCTATCCAACCTTGCGACTGGTGCGCTGGCAGGTGGGAGAATGGAGCTGCGAGGGGCTGGCACCGGGCGAATGGCGCAAAATCGCCGGATAACGGCATGATTGCACGATGCGGCTTCCGCAAGGCTCACCCTGCCGCCTTAACCTTGTGCGGCAAGACAGATTTCAGCTTACGCGCCCACAAGGGCATGTAACCGACGAAATCCCAGGGACCGCGCCCCATGCCGCCTACCGCAGAAGAACAGCTTACGCTTGAACTGATAAACCGCCTCCGCATGGACCCGGATGGCGAGTATGCGCGGTTGACCGATCCCGACGTGCTGGCCGAAATCCAGTATGTCCTCAATTACTTCGGAGTGGACCTGAGCTCTTTCCAGGCCGCGATGGCAGCGATTGATCCCGCAGCGCCGCTGGCTTGGAACGACGCCCTCGCCCTCGCCGCCTCCCGCCACAATGCGGAAATGATCGATGCCGACACGCAAAGCCACCAACTGCCCGGCGAGATGGGGCTTGGCGACCGCATCACCGATGCTGGCTACACCGGGTGGTCAAACTTGGCGGAAAATATCTACGCCTTCAGCGATTCCGTGATCTACGGCCACGCCGGGTTCGTGATTGACTGGGGCTTCGACGACGAGGATTTCGATAGCAACGGCGTGCGCTATTCCGATTGGCAGACGCGCGGTGATGGCATCCAGGACCCGGCCGGCCATCTGCTCAACATCGTCAATCCGGTCTTCACCGAAATCGGCATCGCCGTGACCGAGGAAACGGACGCCACCACCAGTGTCGGCCCCTATGTCATCACCCATAATTTCGGCAATCGCTGGAGCTATGATGCGCAGTTCGTTGGCGTGGTGATCAACGACACCGACAATGACGATTTCTACGATATCGGGGAAGGCATGGGCAATGTGACGGTCACCCTGACCGGCACGGCTGGCACCTTTACCACCACGACCTGGGCATCCGGCGGTTGGCAAATCGCGGCACCTGCGGGGACCTATGATATCGTCTTTACAGGCGGCGGCCTGTCGGGCCAGATCGCAGTGACCGCTACGCTTGGCGCGGCCAATGTAAAGGTCGATGTCGAAGCTGCCGATGCCGTCGTCGTCGGCTCCACGCAGAATGGCACCTCGGGCACAGACACGCTGAACGGCGATGGCGGCGTCGACATCCTCAACGGATTGGGCGGAGATGATTTCCTCTACGGCTTCGGCAATGACGACACGCTGGATGGCGGCACGGGCGATGACGAAATGTACGGCGGCGCCGGTGACGACACCTATTACATCGACAACGGCATGGACCAGGTGTTCGAGAACGCAGGTGAAGGCAATGACCGCGTCTACTCGAGCTTCAATCTGAGAGCCTTCGCCGGCAAGTTCGCCGATATCGAGAACTTCGGACTGGTCGGAACGGCCACAGACCTGCGCGGGAATGCGCATGCCAACACATTGCTGGCCAATGCCACCCGTTCGAGCAAGCTTTACGGTCTGAACGGAGATGACACGCTGACCGGAGCGGATTTCAACGACGTGCTGGACGGCGGCTCCGGTGCTGACGTGATGGCTGGCGGCCAGGGCAATGATATCTACATCGTCGATGACGCCGGGGACGTCGTCACCGAACTGTTCGGCGACGGCACGGATCTCGTGCGGGCTAGGATCGATTACGTGTTGCCGGACAATGTTGAAGACATGAAATTGCAGGGCGCGGCGACGACCGGCACCGGCAATGCACAGGCCAACTATATTCGGTCGAAAAACCTTGGCGCCACGATCTACGGCATGGCGGGCAACGACAGGCTTGTTGGCGGCACCGGGCGCGATATCTTGTACGGCGGCGATGATGACGATGCCCTGCAAGGCAAGGCCGGCTCCGACGACTTGTTCGGCGGCGACGGAAACGATGTGCTCTACGGCGGCGGCGGAGCTGATTTCCTTTACGGCGACGGCGGCATTGATCGCCTGCACGGCGGGTCTGGCAGTGACGTGCTTTTTGGCGGAGATGGCGACGATACGCTGTATGGTGATGGCAATAACGACACGCTGGATGGCGGCGCCGGGGTCGATCGCCTGTTCGGCGGCTTGCATGATGATATCCTCATCGGCGGCGCGGACAGGGACGTGTTCTACGGCGAAGCAGGCGCGGACACCTTCGTATTCGACGAAGAGCACTTCGCCGGACTGACCGCTAACACGGCAGACCAGATCAAGGATTTCCTCGATTTTCAGGGCGACAAGATCGACCTGAGCCTTGTCGACGCCATCTTCGGCGGGGCGGACGATGCCTTCACCTTCATCGCCGATGCTGCATTTTCCGGCACGGCGGGAGAACTGCGTTGGGAACACATCGGGAGCAACACGATGCTCTACATGGACACCGATGGCGACGCCCAGGCCGATTACGCCATCCGGCTCGACGGCACGCTCAACCTCGCAGAGGCTGACTTTATTCTCTGACAGGTGCCGTTTGCATCCCGCCCACATGGCTTTGTCGCATGTGGGTGTGGGGGTGCAATTTTCCGAAAATGTGTTAACCTTCTTGCGCTTGCATGGCGAGAGGGGCGCTATTCAGCTCCCTTCCGCACGGGTCGTTGATCGCATTTTTGCATTCAACCGGGGGGAAACACATGACCATATCGCCAACTGTCTGGCTGTCCGAATTCGTCACCAATTTGCAGACTGCGGATGCGCAAGCCAATCCGAAAGTCATTGGCTTGGCCAACGGTAATTTCTTGGTGGTGTGGGAAGATGACAATGATTCGACCGCAGATGGCTTCGCTACGGATATTGTCGGCGTAATCTTCAACGCCCTGGGCGAGCCGCTCACAGGCTCGTTGTATCTCAACTTCCCTTTCGGCTTCTCCCGCGCAGAAAAGCTCGAATCGATCGCGGCGACGCCCGATGGCGGCTTTGTGGTCATCTACGAATTCCGTAGCGGAGACGACGGCGATTTGATCTTCGGGATATATGATGCTGTCGGCTCACGAACCGAACAGGGATTCGTTGTCTCGGACGATTCCGTAAATGGCATAACCTATGACAATGCGAGCGTTGCCGTCGCGTCAGATGGCAGTTTTTTCGTTACCTACGAAAGAGATGATGGCACCAATCAGGACATTGTCGGCAAGAAGATCAGCGCAGATGGATCAACGATAGGTGCCGAGCAAGTGTTACGCGCCGATGGCTTCTCGAATGGCGCTGACTTGGAAGACATTCTCGATCCTCAAACGGTGGCCCTCGACAGTGGCGGGTTTGCGACCGTCTATAGCGAGAATGACAACAATGGCGGCGCGAACGAGCGCACGATCGAATTGCTGTTCAGCAATGCCGATGGAACCAGCTCCACGCTCATCAACAACGTCTCGACGCCCGATGGCTCACCCGACTCCAACCCCCGTGTTGCCGAACTGGCCGACGGGCGGATCCTGGTTGCCTGGCAAGAGGCCGGGGACCTCCGCGGACGCATTTTCAACGACAATGGCACGGAGTCGATTGCCAAGTTCAACATCACGAGCAACACCAACTTGTCCTTCACGCTGATGGATGTGGTCGCGCTGGAGGATGGCGGCTATGTGACCGTTTTCCGCGATG
This sequence comes from Erythrobacter alti, assembly GCF_037996805.1. Lineage (NCBI taxonomy): Bacteria > Pseudomonadati > Pseudomonadota > Alphaproteobacteria > Sphingomonadales > Erythrobacteraceae > Erythrobacter > Erythrobacter alti. The sequence continues at coordinate 445,737 of NZ_JBBNAX010000005.1, forward strand.
ATACGGACGGTCGCCTCTTTTTCGTGCGAGGTATAAACGGTGCGCAGGTAGGTCTCACCCAGTTCGTCCAGACTGACGCTGAAGGGGTGGGCGGCGACATCACCGATGCTTCTGCCAGCCTTACCACGGACGGACGAATACTGGTCAGCTGGCACAATGGCGAAATCTACACCGAGATATTTGATCCGCGTGACTCCAGCATAATCGATGTCGAAGCAGACGATGGCCAGACCACCGGACGGCAGACAGCGACTACGATCAATGGTTCATCTTCCGACGACATTATTTATGGCGTCGGCGGCGACGACACGATTTTCGGCAATGATGGCCATGACATTATCGATGGCGGCTCGGGCAATGACATGATGTTCGGCGGCATCGGCAACGACACTTACTATTTCGATAGCACCGCCGACAGTGCCACCGAGAATGCAGGCGAAGGGTTCGACACGGTTTTCGTCAACTTCGACCTCAAGGCCAATCGGCTTGACTGGCTTAATATCGAAG
>NZ_JBBNAX010000006.1:0-29571 GCF_037996805.1 Erythrobacter alti
TCCGGAGTGATGTTCGACTGATCCCAGTCGAAGAACACGATGTACGGCCCGGTGTTGCACTCGGCAACCGGCGGCGGAGGCGGCGGCGGCGGAGGCGGCGGGGGTGGCGGCGGCGGGGGCGGCGGAGGAGGAGGCGGCGGAGGCGGAGCTTCCGTGCCACCGAAATTCAGCATGAACCCCAGCATGATCGAATGCCCGGAAAGTTCAAATTCGTTCCTGCGGCCAGACGTGTCTGCCAGTTCGAATTCCAAAGTGTTGAAATATTTGTATTTAACGCCAACATCAAAATTGTCGTTCACCGGTGCGCGAAGCTGGGCAAGCGCCTGCCATGCCCATGCGCTGCCGCTGTCGTCAAGATAGCCAGGACCGTTGGTCGATACGGTCGTATCGGCATTCAACCATGTCCGGCCCCCACCCAATCCGATCGCGAAGCCGACTGTGTCTTCACCGCCGAAATCGAGCAGTGCATTGGCCATCACGGACGTTGACTGCATGTCCCCCTGATAGCGGAAAGTACCTGCTGCAACGGGGTTCGTATCAAACGGGATTCCCCGCGCATCGACATTGATCTCGTCCATGTCCCAGAAGCGATACGATCCTTCGATCTCAGTGCGCAGGAGGCCCCAGTCATAACCGGCCAAGGCCGCAATCTCATAACCATTGTCGCTGGAGGTCTGGGTTGCGTCGGGCGTGAACTCGATGTCCGTATCGAAATCTTCGAGCAGGACTACCCCGCCATCAACGCCGACATAAATTTCGCGGTCGCCTGCCGTGGCTGGTGCCGCAAGAGCAAGGGCGGAAACGCCCAGCCCAAGTCCAAATGCAAGATTACGCATACAATTTTTCCCTTCGTGCCTCACGCAAGGCATAGTCTCAGGAAATCTACGTATCAAGCAGCGCAATGATATGACGAGGGATTTGTCAGCCCTTATCGAAGCGCGATCAGCATTTGCTGGCATGGGGGGACGCATCAACCCGCCGCAGTTTACAATTCAATTCAGCCATTTCTGCCGATCTCGGAATGGGTTGCAGCGAACTTCGTGGCTTTAATACAACGACTTCGGGCGATCGTCTTACAGCGCAAGTTCGCCTTCTTCACCGGTGCGAATCCGGGTGGCGGAGGCCAATTCCAACACGAAGATCTTGCCATCACCGATCTGGCTGTTGTTGGCCGCATTGCGGATGGTTTCCACGATCTGCGGTACCAGTTCATCGCTCGCGGCAATTTCAATGCGCACCTTGGGGAGCATGTTCACGGCATATTCGGCGCCGCGATAGATCTCGGTCTGTCCCTTCTGTCGCCCGAAACCCTTGGCCTCGCACACGGTCATTCCGGAGACGCCGATAGCAGCCAGTGCTTCTCGCACCTCTTCCAGCTTGTGCGGCTTGATAACGGCGACGACGAATTTCATCCTGGGCGCTCCCTCTTCGAATGCGTGCTCCATTTGCGGTGCATCACCCCCGGCTGGCAAGCCCAAAAAGTCTAAAAAAAGGGGCCGGAGCTTGCCGCTCCGGCCCATTCAAGTTGGTACGTTCGCAGGAGGAACGAGGTGAGGCGGGGACGAGAGGAGAGAGGAGAGAGTCCCGTCCCCGCCAAACTAGGGTCAGGGGTCAGGCCTGATTGGCCAGTCCCGGATAGGCCTCGACGCCGGTTTCGTGGATATCGAGACCATCGGTTTCGATATCCGCACTCGGGCGAACGCCGATGGTGGCCTTGAGTGCGAACCAGAGGATCGCGGAGGCAGCGCAGACGAACACGCCGGTCGCAACCACGCCGATCGCCTGGACACCGAACTGCTCGCCCATCGACAGAACCACACCGTCAACTTCGGACTGGGTATTGAAAGCCACGGCCAGCGTGCCCCAGATACCCGCGAAGAGGTGAACCGGGATGGCGCCGACCACGTCGTCGATCTTGAACTTGTCGAGCAGCGGCACTGTAAAGACCACGATGGCACCGCCAACCGCACCGATCAGGATCGACGATCCGACGGTCGGGGCGAGGGGTTCGGCGGTGATCGACACGAGGCCGGCCAGCGCACCGTTCAGCGCCATGGTCACGTCCGCTTTCTTGTAGCGCAGCTGCGTCAGGATGATCGCAGTAACCACGCCGCCAGCAGCAGCCATGTTGGTGTTCACGAAGATCTTCGACACGTCCGACACGTCACCAACGGTACCCATCGCGAGCTGCGATGCGCCGTTGAAGCCGAACCAGCCGAGCCAGAGGATAAACGTACCCAGTGTTGCCAGCGGGATGTTGGAGCCGGGGAACACGTTGACCTTGCCGTCCGGGCCGTAGCGGCCGAGGCGGGCACCGATGATGATCGCACCCATGAGGGCAGCCCAGCCGCCGGTCGAGTGGACGAGCGTCGAGCCAGCGAAATCGGAGAAGCCCATCGCGTCAAGCGAGCCTGCGCCCCATTCCCAGCTGACCACGACCGGATAGATGAAGCCGGTAAGGACAGTCACGAAGATGAAGAACGGGACGATCTTCACGCGTTCGGCCACGGTGCCCGACACGATCGAGGCCGTGGTGGCGCAGAAGACCATCTGGAAGAACCAGTCGGAAGCGACCGAATAGCCTGTATCCAGATCGGCGGCGCCGACATCCTGCATCGGGTAGATCGTACCGGCCATGCCGAACCAGCCCGAACCATCGAAGCCCGGGTAGGCAATGTTGTAGCCGATGACCCAGAACATCAGACCGGCAATCGAATAGAGGCCGATGTTCTTGAGGCATTGCGTGCTGGTGTTCTTGGCGCGGACAAGTCCGGCCTCGAGCATGGCGAAGCCTGCCGCCATCCACATCACCAGAAAGCCGCCAATCAGGAACAGCAGAGTGTTGAAGATATAGGCCGTACCGCCGCCGACAGCATCTGCGGCAGGCGCAGCAGCTTCCACGACGTCAGCCACCGGGGCTTCCGCTACGGGTGCCGCGAGGGCCGGGTTCGATGCGATAAGCGCCGCGACTGTGACGGCACCCAGTTTGATAAGATTGCTTTTCATGTTGCCTGACCCCTGATCAAAGCGCGGTTTCGTCGGTTTCGCCGGTGCGGATGCGCGTGGTCGACGCGAGGTCGAGCACGAAGATCTTCCCGTCGCCGATGCTTTGCGTGCTGGCGGTTTGCTGGATGGCTTCGACCACCTTGGGCATCAGCTCATCGCTGACCGCGATTTCCAGCTTCACCTTCGGCAGCATGTTGACCGAATATTCGGCGCCGCGATAAATTTCGGTCTGGCCTTTCTGGCGGCCAAATCCCTTGACTTCCGAGACGGTCATCCCGGCAACACCAACCCCGGCGAGCGCTTCGCGCACATCGTCGAGCTTGAATGGTTTGATGATGGCGATGACAAATTTCATGCGCTGCCCCTATCCTGCGCCGGAGAATTTTCCGGCCGGGAGGTCAGTCTGCAAAGCCCGTGCCAATTGGCAGGGCGGGTTATTTCTCGGGGGGATAGGTTGCCTTCAGCACCACCCCCACTTGTTGCAGCGCACAAATATCAGGCAAGTCCGCTCAAGAATCGGGCAGGGCAAGGGTCACGCGGATAGGCAGGTGGTCCGACGCGTTCCTGGCAAGCGTGCTCGAATGCACTTGCGCTTCTATCACGTCCCAATGCGGGGTGTGCATGACGCGGTCGAGCGCCAGCATGGGCCTGCGGGCGGGAAAGCTGGGGCCTGGCGCGATCATCTCCCAATGCGCTGCAAGCCCGCGGTCGCCGCCCATGGGCCGCACCCATTCGTTGCAATCGCCCAGCATGACTGCAGGCAGGCCCGGCGCCCGGCTGGCATCGCACAAATGGGCGAACTGCCGCTTCCGCCTGAGACCGGACAGGTCGAGATGCATGGCCGTGACGCAAATCTCGGCATCCGCGATGGAAAGTTTTGCACGAACTGCGCCGCGCGGTTCGATCTGCGGCAGGTTCTCCGCCTCGACCTGGGCGATCGCGATCCGGTTGCGAACGAGGATAGCATTGCCATGCCAGCCCATGCTTCGCGGCAAGGTGGGCAAAGCTGCAACCTGCCAGCCGCGCTCCTTGATATCGTCGAGATCGAGCACACTCTGGCGGTCGCCGAAGCGGATATCGACTTCCTGCAGCGCGACAATGTCCGCCTCCAGTTCGTCGATTACATCGAGCACGCGCACCGGATCGCGCCTGCGGTCGCCGCCGACGGCTTTATGGATGTTATAGCTGGCGAAGGTGATTTGCATGGCTGCCAACCTACTATTCGACGGGCGGAATCGTTCCTTCGATATAGCGGTCTGGCGGGCGTACAGGCAGGCCGTCGATGCTTTGCGTCCTGCCGCTTTGCTTGGCGACAAATTGGTCCGGATCGCTCCCTGTATGATATTTCACCAGCGTGGCGCGCTCGCGATCGAACTCCATCATCGGCACGCCCCAGCCGCAGCTCGTCTGCACGCTCTCCACCGCGACATCGAAAATCTGGCGGGTGCCGGGCAGCAAGGTGAATTGGGCAGCAAGGTCTGCCCAACCATCGTCTTGCGGCAGGACGGGGCGTCCGGTCCCGTAAATCCGCAGGATCAGCGCGGGCTGCTGGAAGTTGCAGAACATCAGGGTGATCCGGCCATCAGCCATTAGGTGGGCATGGGTCTCATTGCCCGATCCGGCGAGGTCGAGATAGGCAACCCGCGATGGTGACAAGACGCGAAAAGTGTCTGCCAGGCCCTTGGGCGAGAGATTGATCCGCGCCTCTGGAGCGGCGGTGGCAACGAAGAAGACCGGCTGGCCTTCGATCATCGCGATGTGATCTTCGGTTAGGGTGTCGGTGAAGTCTGCCATTGGCGCAGGTTACGCGCCAATCCATGCCCTGTCACCGTTCCTTGGTAGCCGAGAACTTCAGGTCGGGGTTCTTCTCTTCCTGGTAGCCGACATCCCACGGGCTTTTTGCCATGAACACCATGTCGCCATCGCGGTCGCGCGCCAAATTGCCCTGGTTGAACCGCTCGAACTCTCTCAGTGCCTCGTCAGACCCCTTCAACCACCGCGCGGTGGCGAAGGGTGAGGCTTCGAGCGCGGCCTCCACCTTGTATTCCGCCGCCAGCCGTGAAACGAGCACATCGAGCTGCAACTGGCCGACCACGCCAACGATGCTCGACCCGCCGATTTCGGGATAGAACACCTGGATCACGCCTTCTTCGGAAAGATCATCCAGCGCCTTGCGCAATTGCTTGGTCTTGGTCGGATCCTTCAGCTGCACGCGGCGCAGGATTTCGGGCGCGAAATTGGGCAGGCCGGTGAAGCGGATCTGGTTCTTCTCGGACAGGGTATCGCCCACGCGCAAGGTGCCGTGGTTGGGAATGCCGATGATGTCGCCCGGCTCGGCAGTGTCGGCGATTTCGCGGTCCTGCGCGAAGAACAGGATCGGCGAATGCACGGCGATAGGCTTGCCCAGCCCGCTCGGCGTCAGCTTCATGCCGCGTTTGAATGTGCCGGACACCTGCCGCATGAAGGCGATCCGGTCGCGGTGCATCGGGTCCATGTTGGCCTGCACCTTGAAGATGAAGCCGGTAACTTCGTCATGGTCGGGTGCGATCTTGTCCTCGCCTGCAGGCTGCGGGCGTGGCGGCGGGGCGTATCGGGCGATCGCATCGATCAGTTCCTCAACGCCGAAATTCTTGAGCGCGCTACCGAAATAGACAGGCGTCAAGTCGCCATTGCGATATGCCTCGAGATCGAACTCGGGATAGCCCGCCTGCGCCAGCTGGTATTCTTCCTCGTACTTCTCCGGAATGACCGGATCACTATCGCGCTTGCCGAGATATTCCTTCGAATCCCCTTCTGGCCGCGCGACCTCTCCGGTGCGGAAATCGAGCAGGCCTTCGAACAACCCGCCCATGCCGATGGGCCACATCTGCGGTGACACGTCGAGCGCCAGCATGTCGGCCACTTCGTCCAGCGTCTCGAACGGGTCGCGGCCCTCTCGGTCGACCTTGTTGACGAAGGTGATGATCGGAACGCTGCGTAACCGGCAGACCTCGAACAGCTTGCGCGTCTGCGGCTCGATACCCTTGGCCGCATCGATCACCATGATTGCGGAATCGACCGCAGTGAGCGTGCGATAGGTGTCTTCGGAGAAGTCTTCGTGCCCCGGCGTGTCGAGCAGGTTGAAAGTGATCGTCTCTCCTTCGAATTCCTTCTCGAAGGTCATGACCGATGAAGTGACCGAGATGCCGCGCTGCTGCTCGATCTTCATCCAGTCGGACCGCGCCCTGCGCGCCTGTCCGCGGGCTTTCACCTGCCCGGCCAGATGGATCGCGCCGCCCTGAAGCAGCAGCTTCTCGGTCAGCGTGGTCTTACCCGCGTCAGGATGCGAGATGATGGCGAAGGTGCGGCGTGGATTCGTGGCGCTGGACATGGAAGGCGCCCTAGCCGCGAGCAGGCAGCGCGTCCATGATGCTGTTGCAGCCTAGGCGGGCGCGGGCAGGTCCGCCTGCTCGGCTACGAAATCGAGAAGCGATTCCACCAGCGGCAGTATCGCGACATCCGACCGCGACCGCCAGACAGCATGCGCGGCAAAATCGAACTGCGGCAAATCCACGACCTGCACCAGCCTGCCCTCGGCAATGGCGGATTGCGCGAGCCTTTCGGGAACATAACCTGCGCACTGGCGCTCGATCAGCCAGGTCACTGCCATGCCGCCAAGGTCCAGCACGAGGCCGCGCGAATCTACCGGTCCGATAGAAGCAGCGATGCCATCGCGCATCTCCTTGCCCCAGTCTATGTCGACCCAGCTCTCCCGCCAATCGGGAAGCGCGGGCGGACGGACAAGGATGAGTCGGTCGTTGAGGATGGGGCGGGATTCGACACCGGGCCCGATCACGGGGCTGTAAACAATGGCGAGGTCAAGGCCGCGACCCGCGAGGTCACGGTTGAGGCGCGCCGATGCACCCGCGGTCAGTTGCAACGAGAGCTGCGGCTCACGCTCCTGCAATCGGGCGATCCAAGGGATGAGGAACTGCGGCCAGAGCGCATATTGGCCGCCAATCCGCACGATGCCGGAAAAGCGTGCGGGTATCGCCGCCTCGGCATGGCCTAGCTGCCAGATCTCCTCGATCGAACGCGCACGCGGCAGGAATCGCTCCCCCGCCTCGGTCAAGGCGCACCCCTTTCGCGAGCGATGGAACAGCGGAGCGCCAAGCCGCGCTTCGAGAACGGCGATACGGTCGGTAACCGACGACGCGCTGGCATGGACGATCTCTGCGGCCGAGGAAAAACTTCCCGATTCCGCAGCGGCAAGAAAAGTCCGGATTTGCGCCAGGTCCATTAATCCGAAATATCCGGATTTAAGCTTCTGTCAATCGCGTTTTACCGATTTTAAGCCTTGATGTATTGAGGACGGGAAACCAAAGGAATTGAAGAATGAAGAATGTTTTTCTCGCTGCCGCCATCGCTTCGGCCCCGCTTTTCGCGCTGACGGCCCCTGTGGCCGCGCAGCAGATAACGGTGACCGCGCCGAGCGACCTTGATGGTGACGAGCAGCGGGATTGGGAACGGCTCGAGCGGCAGGCCAATCGCCTGGCAGAGCGCATTGTGGATCGGCAGGGAACTGTCCTGGACGAGCAGCGTGAGGTTGCGAATGCGCAAGAACGCCTCGCACGTGCCGAAGCCAACTTGCGCGAGGAAGAGCGCGAACTTGAGCGAGCGACGGATCGCCTCGCCCAGGCCCGCGAAGAACTCGACCGCGTCGAAGACCGTATGCTGGCGATGGGCGGGCAAAGAGTGGATCGGGTCGCGATCACTGATTGATCGGTCTGCTCACTCCAGCAGGCTGGCGCTGTCGCCTGACGACAGCGTCAGCCCCTTAACTCGGCCCCCAGCTTCGCAGCCGCCGCGATCACGGAATCCGAGATCGCTTTCAGCTCTTCGTCCTTGAAGCTCTTGTCTCCCGGCTGGAGAGTCACCTCGATGGCGACGCTCTTCTTGCCTTCGGGAACGCCTTGGCCGGCAAACACGTCGAACACGCGGGCATCAACGATGTTCGCCTTATCCGCAGCTTTCGCTGCACGCAGCAAGTCGCCCGCGGCAAGATCGGCGGGGACGAGGAAGGCGTAATCGCGCTTCACCGCTTGCAGCGCAGGCGGCGTATAGGGAGCGCGGGCAAAACCCTTGCCACCGCGCTTGGCAGGAATGGCATCGAGATAAATCTCGACCGCCATCACCGGACCATCGACATCGAAAGCCTGTAGCGTCGCCGGGTGCAACGCGCCGAACCGGGCGAGCACCTTCTTGGGTCCGAGCCGCAATGTGCCCGACTGGCCGGGATGGAATTGCCCTCCGGCTTCTCCCATCACCATCAGCCTGTCGACCGGGGCGCCTGCCTCGGCGAGCAGCGCTTCGGCTTCGCCCTTGGCATCGAAAGCGTCGAACATCGCCGCCTTGCCATTCGCCCAATCGCGTGAGGCCTTCTCTCCCGCGAGCAGTACGGCAAGCGTTGGATGTTCATCGCTGGACCCATCTTTCGCACGCGAATGGCGTCGACCGATTTCGAACAAACGCAGGCTGTCGGCACCGCGATCGGCATTGCGTTTTGCAGCCGAAAGCAGTCCGGGAATGAGCGAGGGGCGCATTGCCTTCATGTCTTCGCTGATCGGGTTGTCGAGGAGCCAGAGAGTCTCCCCATCTTCCGCAAAGTGTTCCGCTTCGGGCACGGGAAGGAATGACCAGGTGATCGCCTCGTTAAGTCCGCGCACTGCTGCGGCACGGCGCACGCGGCGTTCCAGCTTCTGTTCGGGCGTGGCAGTGGGCCGGGCCACGCCATCAGCGCGCGGCAGGGCAACGCTCGCCACCACGTCGAGCCCGTGGATACGAACCACTTCCTCGACCAGATCGGCAGGACCTTCGATGTCATGGCGGCGCAGCGGACAGCTGACCTTCCAGTCATCCGACACGGTGAAATCGAGTGATTCGAGAATGCGCTTCTGTTCCGTTTCGCTTACCTCAATGCCGCCAAGCCGTGCAGTGAGTGCTGGATCGAAAGCGACCTCTTTCGGCTCGCTGGGAGGCGACCCCGCGCGCACCACATCGCTCGCCTCACCGCCGCAGAAACGCTGGATCAGGCTGGTGAGGATGGCGAGGCCATCATCGAGGAAAGCCGGATCGACGCCGCGCTCGAACCGCGTGCGGGCGTCGGTGGCAACGCCCAGTTTGCGGCCCGTCACGCCGATGGCTTCGGGATCGAAATAGGCGATCTCGAGCAGCACCTCACTCGTGTCCTCCTGCACCGAGGAATGCTCACCGCCCATGATGCCGGCAATGTCATGCACGCCGTTGTCATCAGCGATCACCGTCATGCTGTCATCGAGCGTGTAGGTCTTCTCGTTCAGCGCCAGCACCTGCTCGCCATTTTTGGCGCGGCGGGCAACCACCGGGCCGCTGAGCTTTGCAAGATCATAGGCGTGGGCCGGACGACCGAAAGCGAGCATCACGTAATTCGTGATGTCCACCAGCGCGCTGATCGGGCGCTGTCCGGCCGCGATGAGCCGACGCTGCATCCAGTCCGGGCTGTCACCGTTTTTCACGCCCCTGATGACGCGGCCGTAGAAGGCGGGGCAGCCCTCTGGATCATCGGTTCGGATTTCGACCGGGCACGGATAGCTGGCTTCGATGGCAGAGGGCTCGATCGGCTTGAACGTGCCAAGGCCTGCAGCCGCCAGGTCGCGGGCTATGCCGTAGACGCCCATGCAATCGGGACGATTGGGCGTGATCGCCACATCAAAAACTGGCGAGGCACCGTGGTAATCGGCAAAGCTGCTGCCGACCGGCGCATCTTCGGGGAGTTCGATGATCCCGTCATGCTCTTCGCCCAGTTCGAGTTCACGCACCGAGCACATCATGCCGTTGGATTCGACGCCGCGAATGGCGCTCTTCTTGAGCTTCATGCCATTGGCGGGGACTTCGGCACCGGGCAGGCCGAGCACACCTTTCATGCCTGCGCGGGCGTTGGGAGCGCCGCACACGACTTGCAGCGGCGGGCCTTCCCCGGTGTTCACCGACAGCACTTGCAGCTTGTCGGCATCGGGATGCTTTTCGGCGGTCAGGACTTCGGCGACCTGGAACCCGGCCAGCCGTTCGGCAGGATCCTCGATCCCCTCCACCTCGATGCCGATGGCATTGAGCTTGGCAGCGATCTGAGCCGTATCCGCCTCGGTATCGAGGAAGTATTTCAGCCATTCGAGCGAGAACTTCATGGCGCTACTCCCACACCGCCCGAAAGCGTCGGCTGGTCGAGCCCCGAAAATCCATAATGCTGGAGCCAGCGTACATCGCCATCGAAGAAGGCGCGCAAATCGTCCATGCCGTATTTCAGCATGGCGAGACGATCCACGCCCAAGCCCCAGGCGAAGCCCTGCCATTCATCGGGATCAAGCCCGGCGAATTCGATTACGCGGGCGTTGACCATGCCGCTGCCGAGCAGCTCCATCCAGCCGTGGCCGGGCGCATCGCCGCTGCCGCCAAGCACGCGCTTACCGTTTTCAATGGCGAAGCCGACGTCCACTTCGACCGATGGTTCTGTGAAGGGGAAATAGCTCGGGCGCAGGCGCAGCACGATGTCGTCGGTTTCGAAGAAAGCCTTGAGGAAGGTTTCCAGCGTCCATTTCAGATGACCGAGATGGATGCCCTTGTCGATCACAAGCCCTTCCACCTGGTGGAACATCGGTGTGTGCGTGGCATCGCTGTCGCTGCGATAGACGCGTCCCGGTGCGATGATCCGCAGCGGAGCGCCCTCGGCCATCATCGTGCGGATCTGCACCGGTGAGGTATGCGTGCGAAGCAGCATCTTCCCGCCCTTGGGGGCGGTGTCGGGGAAATAGAACGTGTCGTGCATCGCGCGCGCCGGGTGGCTTTCGGGCATGTTGAGCGCGGTGAAATTGTACCAATCGTCCTCGATCTCGGGACCGGTCGCGACGGCGAAACCCATGTCGGCGAAAATCTCCGCCAGCTCGTCCATCACCTGGCTCACCGGATGGACGCTGCCGCGTGCGGATTGTGGAGCGGGCAGGGTCAGGTCGAGCGTTTCGGTTGCCAGACGTGCCTCCAGCTCGGCCGATTCAAGCTCTGCCTTCTTTGCCGCAAGCGCGTCGGATATTTGCGCCCGCACGGCCTGAATTGCCGGTGCGGCAGTGGTCCGTTCTTCGGGCGACATCTGCCCCAGGGTCTTTAGAGCAGCGCTCACCCAGCCCTTCTTGCCAAGCGCGGCAAGGCGCAGCTCTTCCAGCGCGTCGAGATCGCCTGCGTCGGCAATGGCGGCAAGCGCCGCGTCCGTCTTCGATTGCATTTCAGTCATCAGAACCAGTTTTTTGCGTGAAGGGCGCTCCGCTAGCGATTATTCGCCCGGTTGGCAAAGCGGCAATGCGCCGGGCGGGCACCCAGATCAGCGGTCGGGCGCATCCAGCGTCTGCGCCGCCGAGCCAAGCAGCTCTGTCCGGGCGGCCACAAATGCCTTCATGAAGGGATGATCCAGCGTGGCAAATTTGCTTGGCCGCATACCCATGAACCTGGTGAATTCGCGGCTGAATTGTGACTGGTCATGATAATGCACATCCATGGCTTCACTCCACTTGCCGTCACTGTCGAGGATGAAAGTGGTCAGGCTGCGGACGAAGCGTTGCCGCCGCATCAGGATCTTGGGCGCGAAACCAAAATGCCGATGGCACCGGCGCTCGAGCGAGCGAACAGTCAATCCGGCACACTCTGCCATGTCTGAAACCGTCTTCAGGTCCGCTTCAAGCAGCGCCTCATGAACCCTGATGATCCGCGCCTCATCGCGGTGTAGCCGCATTGTAGAGCGCATGGCTTCGACAATGGCGCAATATTGCTTGTCATCCGAAATCGTCTCGTCGCCCAGGATGTCGGCAAGTGGTGCCAGCCGAGAGAAGAGGGGATGCTGCTCTCCATCGACAAGCCTGTTCGCCAACTGCCGGGCATCGGCATCGAAAAGCCTTGCCCAACCCAGGGGGAGAATGCCGATGCCCCACATCTTGGTTGAACCGATAGTGAAACGGGCCGGCATCGAACTGACCCCGGTGGCTGCAAAGCGAGCGCCGGAAAGCTCATCCTGACCGATTGTCGCCATCGGCCGCGCGCCAGAAAAGAAGCGCAGGCTCGCCCATTCCGGCTGCATGTAATCCGAGATCATGTCCCCGTCGGGCAGGTCCAGCGTCAACCGGTAAAAGGTGGTGAAGCACCCCTTGAACTCCGGCGGCGGCGCGAAAAAACGGCTACCGATAACCGGCGCGTCCACGCCGAGCGACATGACAGCTTGTTGCGACCCCATGGGCGGGTTCTTGGCAAGTTCCAGCATCAAACACAAACAATTAGGGCGCCGGAATCGATACCGGCGCCCCAAAATGTCCGATTGTGCAACCGGTCAGGCGGGAAGTGCGTCTTTCGCCTGCTTGATGATGAGGCCAAAGGCTTCGCCTTCGTTCATCGCCAGATCGGCCATGACCTTACGGTCCAGCTCGATCCCGGCCAGCTTCACGCCATGCATGAACTGCGAGTAGGTCAGGCCTTCAGCGCGAACAGCAGCGTTGATACGCTGGATCCAGAGGGCACGGAAATTACGCTTTTTGACCTTGCGGTCACGGTAAGCATACTGGCCGGCCTTTTCGACGGCCTGGCGAGCGACGCGGATCGTATTCTTGCGACGACCGCGATAGCCCTTGGCCTGTTCGAGTAAACGTTTGTGCTTGGTGCGGGTGGTTGTACCGCGTTTGATGCGAGGCATTATCTATATCCTTGTTCAGATCTTCGGTGCCGGTCCGCGAAGGGACCGCTCTTCGAATCAATCGAGCCCGTAGGGGGCCCATTTTTTCACGGCTGCCTGGTCGGCCTTGGCCAGAACCTTGGTGCCGCGCTGTTGGCGGATATACTTCGCATTGTGGCTGATCAGGCGGTGACGCTTACCAGCGACACCATGCTTGACCTTGCCTGTGGCGGTGAGCTTGAAGCGCTTTTTGACGCCGCTCTTGGTCTTCAGCTTGGGCATTTTCGTCTCCTAGTTCGAGAACACGTTCAACCAGCCCTGGCAGCCCTAACGGCCAGACCGGAAGATGAATCACGTGTCAGTGAAGAGCGCGCAGATAGTGCCCAAACAGACAAAAGGCAAGCGTTGTGCGCAAATGCAAACCCCCGCCATCCGGCAAGCGGATGGCGGGGGTGCATTTCTTCGCAGATGGAGCGATCAGAACTCCTTGCGGGCTGTCAATCCGATCGTGCGCGGCTGGTTGACGCTGAATCCCAGACGCGCCCGCCCTCCGCGTTCACGGTCGAAGGCCAGCAAAGCGTTTTCATCGAACAGATTGTTGACATAAGCCGTTAGTGAGAACCCGTTGTCGAATTCGACGCCCGCACTCAGGCCCACGAGCTGGTAGGACGGCAGCTCAAGATCAAGCGTCGTCGCGGCATTAGCGGGCTGTCCTCCAAAAGGAAGTCCATGCACGAAGGTCTGCGGATTGTTCTCCTGGTCAGCCGGCTGCGTATAGCGCGTGCCAACATGCTGGAACGAGCCAGCAATGAAGGCCAGCGCTGAGGAGCTGATATCCCACTCATAACTTCCGGCGACCGAAGCTTGAAACTTCGGCACGGATGGAAGTCGATTACCTTCGCGGATCCCAGTCACCTCCGCAAAGACACCCGGAAGGGTGGTGTCGAATTCGGCCTCGATAACGCTAGCCGAAACACTTAAGTCCAGACCAACGGCAGGACTGACGCCAAACTCGGCCTCCAGACCCATCGAATGCGCTTCTTCCACGTTGAATACGACACGCGAAGAACAAGAACGGGCGTCCAGCGTGACCTGCAGGTTTTGGATGTCGTTATAAAAGCCCGCGACATTTGCATAAAACCCCCTTCCGGAAGCTTTGGCACCTATTTCGTAGTTCCACAGGCTTTCGTCTTCGTAGCTCGGGAAACCCCCGAACAACTCCGCATCTTCCGGTGTGCAAAGCCTTACGTTCAACGGATCATTGACGCCGCCGAGACGAAAACCCTTGGCCGCCTGAGCGTTGATGGTGACACTGTCCGAAACATCATAGCTCAAAAGAAGGCGCGGATTGATCCCGCTCGAATTGGTTTCATCAGTGCTGTTGTCGCCCGGCGCAAAAAGTCCACCATTGGTGAACGCGCGGTTTTCGGAATAGTCGTAATAGCGGGCGCCAAGAGTGACATCGAACCGGTCTGTCACTTCGTAGGTGCCCTCCCCGAATACCGCCAATTGTTCCATCTCGAACGGGAAATCCGCATTGTAAGGCGAATCGAGATTGGGGAATCCATTAGCTGCGCCAGCCGAAGTGCCATCGCCTAAAGTCGCGTCGGTAAAGGCGGCGTAACCCGGTGTGGGCAGTCGCTGCGTGTAAAAGCGGTCAGTCTTTGAGTAGAACCCACCAAAGACCCACTGGAAGGGGCCATCATCGTTAGATGAAATCCGTAGCTCCTGAGAGAAGTTCTCGAGACTGGTCGTGTCGACCAGATTCGAAGGCAGCAGCACGCCCGCATCGGGGAAACCAAGGTCCACAGAGACCGATCCGGTAAGGGCGCTGGCATCACGGCTAACGAGAATGTCGCGGTTGAGGTAACTCGTCACAGAGGTTAGCGTCACCCCGCCGACATCGATCTCCGCAACAAGATCGGCAAGCAAGGTTTCATCCTCGAAAGCCTCGCGAAGCAGAAGATATTGTTCGCGTTCGTTGAAGGTGACTGGTGGCCGGGTTGTCGTGAACGGATTGGCGTATAGATTATATACCTCCTGGCGGTTGAAGCCATCGGCCTCAACTTTCTGGAACAGGATGCGCGGCGTAATGCGAACTTCCGCGAATGGTTCGAACAGGATCGACAGCCGTCCGCCATATCGCGCGCCGCCATTAATATTCTCGCCCCCTCCTGGGCCTAGCGCATCGATAAAGCCGGCATATTCGGTATAGTAACCCACCGCACGGGCTGCCGCATTTTCGCCTATTGGTACGTTGATCGCGCCTTTCATGTGCCAGCCAAAATCATCCTCGTCGACCACATTAGCGTTGGCTTCCACTGAGCCTTCGGTAACGCCGAGAATAGGCTGATTCGTGATGTAGCGGATCGTGCCGCCAACTGATCCTGAACCGAACAACGTTCCTTGCGGGCCGCGAAGTGTCTCGACACGGTTGAGATCATAAAGGTCGATGTCTGGCGTGAAGAGAGAGGTCGAGATGACTGACTCGTCAAGATAGACACCCACTTGTTCCTTGACCCCCGGTTGGTCGCGCGCGACCTGGCCAGCCGAGACACCGCGAACCGAAACCTGGCTCTGGCCCGGCCCGAGGTTTTGTACCGAAAGACCCGCGACATTGCGCGAAAGATCTTCGAGCGTCACCGCACCGGATCGCTGGATGTCCTCTGCGGTTTGCGCGTTGATTGAGAAGGGGATGTCCTGGATATTGGCATCGCGCTTGGTCGCGGTAACAACAATCGTGTTGCCCCGTGCCTGCGGCTCATCCTGGTCTGCCTGGTCTTGCGCAAATGCGGGTGATGCCATCAGGCCGATCGCGGCCGACCCTGCCAGCAAGGCACTCCGCCCTGACCGTAATGACGCAACAAAATTGCCCATGATATCCTCCTCCGGTTTTTTCACACCTTATGACGGTGCGCTTATTATCGGACAGGAAAATATCCCCTGTAACCATTTAAGCAAATCGGTGATTCGTTTTTGTAAAATTCGACTGCCTATCTGTCGCCCTTAAGCAACAATCCCTTGGGAGGTTCGCACTAAGAAAGGTTACGCAGCAGAAATAATCCCGAGCACATCTTCCAGCCTTGCCGGATCACCCAGCGCCAGAACGGTCCCGTCGCTGTCTGCGTGGAGCGGGTCACCATGCCAATCGCTCATGAACCCGCCGGCGCCTTCGACCACCGGAACCAGTGCAGCAAAATCGTGCAGCTTGAGGCCCGCTTCGGCGACGATATCGATATGGCCGCTCGCCAGTGCGGCATAATTGTAGCAGTCGCCGCCCATCACCATGCGCTTGTGATCGGTCTGACCGGCCAGTGCCATGAAACGATCGCCCTGCTCGACAGAGAAGTAATGCGGACCGGTGGTGGCGATCGTTGCTTGCCCCAGCTTAGGGCAAAGCCGCGCCTTGACCGGCTGTCCGTTGAAGGTCGTGCCCTGCCCCGCCATGCCGACCCAGCGCTCTCCCAGGATCGGTTGGTCAATCACGCCGAGAACGGGGAATCCGTCCTCCAGCAGGGCGATCAGCGTGCCGAATATCGGGCGACCGGCGAGGAAGGCAGTGGTGCCATCGATCGGGTCGAGCACCCATTGGCGGGCGCTCTTGCCCTCTTTCAGGCCGAACTCCTCCCCATGTATGCCATCCGCCGAACATTCTGCCTCGATCAGCTTGCGCATCGCGGCCTCCGCATTGCGATCCGCAATTGTAACGGGGCTGGCGTCGGTCTTTGCCTCACTGTCCAGTATAGTTCTGAATAACGGGCAAATCTCGTCTCGCGCTGCATCGGCCAGGCTATGAGCAAGCGCAATATCGGAGCGAGACACCATGATCTTTTCCTTCAATTCCTGATACAAGTTGCAATTAATCTTTTTCTAAAGCACTTTGCGGCGCAATGAATAACGGGTCGCTGATAACGTCGCAGACTGGCGCAACTCGTGGTGGTTCTCCACTTGCACTTTCGCGCGCACCTGCCAGCGATCTTCTTCCTTGGGGCTATTGGTGGAGCATCGCTGAAGGGCAATTGCCCGAAGGGATGCGAATCGATTGTGGCCGCGTCTTAGACCACCCCTGCATGACGATCATCTATCATGATGCCTGGACTGCGGGAACGGCAGATGGCGAGCAGGTGTGGGAGCCCGGCAAACATGGCCGTGCCCTGTATTTTGGCCCACAGACCAAGTGCATGCCGCTGAGCATATCGGGCCAATATTCTGCAATCACCCTGCATTTCAATGCTGGCAGCACGAATGTTCTCGGCTTTCCGGACCATTCCCGGATGTTGAACCGCATTATCGATATCGATGAGTTTTTCAGTCACGAAACTCCGCTTGGCGCTTTGGTGCCGTGGGAAAGTGACTATGAAAACTGGCTATCGGCGGTTGAAAATCACTTCCTTCGCCCGCTTGTGGAAGCCGCCGAATTTCAGGAGCCGGACCCCATCGCGATCGCTTTCGAGCAGCAATGCCTCGCCGATCCCGATATTACGGTAGAGGAGTTCGCCAACGGTCAATCAGTGTCGAAGCGCACGATCGAACGCATCATCAAGGATACATTCGGCCTCACCCCGAAACAGGCACTGAGACGCGCGCGCGTGCTCGACATGGCGGCCGCGCTGCTTGACGTAGCGCGCCCCGAGGACAAGCCGGAGATCGAGCTGCGCTATTTCGACCAGTCGCACCGGGTCAAGGAAATCCGCAGCTTCTTCAACATGTCGCCCACGGAACTGAAAAACGGTCTGCACCCTTTTATCCGGCTGTCGCTCGAAGTGAGACAGCGGCGGCGGCTGGACGCGCTCAATCGGCTCAAGCCTGACGAAATCGGACCGTGGCGCGATCCCAATGCGGAACCGCGCTCGCTTCCGCAGGACGACTGATCAGTCGAACAGGCTGGACACGCTGCTTTCATCTGCGATCCGGCGGATCGCCTCGCCAAGCAAGGGTGCGATAGTCAGCACGCGAATTCGATCTGAATCGGTCGCCGCATCGGTTGCCTTGATCGTGTCGGTGATCACCAGCTCGGTCAGCGCCGACTTGTCAATCCGCGCCACGGCGCCGCCCGACAGAACACCGTGCGTGATGTATGCCGCAACGCTCTTGGCGCCCTGATCGAGGAGGGCCTGCGCCGCATTGCACAGCGTGCCGCCTGAATCGATGATATCGTCAATCAGGATGCAGCTGCGTCCCTTCACGTCACCGATAATGTTCATCACTTCGGATTCGCCGGGCCGATCGCGACGTTTGTCGACGATGGCGAGAGGGGCGTTGTCGAGCCGCTTCGCCAGCGCGCGGGCGCGCACCACGCCGCCAACATCGGGCGAGACGACCATCAGATCCTGCCCGCCATAACGCGCCTGGATATCGGCAGCCATGGTCGGCGCACCATAGAGGTTGTCGGTCGGGATATCGAAGAAGCCCTGGATCTGTCCCGCATGCAAATCGACAGCGAGGACGCGGTCCGCCCCTGCCTGCGTGATGATATTGGCAACCAGCTTCGCCGAGATCGGTGTGCGCGGGCCGGGTTTGCGATCCTGTCTTGCATAACCGAAATAGGGAATGACCGCGGTGATGCGCTTGGCCGATGCACGCTTGAGCGCGTCGATGCCAATCAGCAATTCCATCAGATTGTCATTCGCCGGATAGCTGGTCGACTGGACGATGAAGACATCCTCGCCGCGCACGTTTTCGTGAATCTCGATGAAAATCTCTTCATCGGCAAAACGACGGACGCTAGCGTCGGTCAGGGGAACTTCGAGATAGCCGGCAATTGCGCGAGCAAGCGGCAGGTTTGAGTTGCCGGACATGATCTTCATGGCGCGCGAATCCCTTTTGGCTGGTGCTCCAAAGTGCCTAGCCCAGCGCCCTATGATTGCAACAGAGAGTCGCGCTTTATCCTCGGCCCGACTTTCCGGCGACCGTCAGATTTTGTGTTCGCCCTTGACCCAGCGAACCGTGCCCGAGCTGGAGCGCATCACCACAGTCTCGGTCGTCATAACCCGCGACCCGTCGGGCCGGCGGATGCGCTTAACTCCATCTAGCAGTGAACCGTCGGTCACGCCGGTCGCGGCGAAAATGCAGTCCCCCTTGGCGAGATCGTGCAGCTTGTAGATCCGGTCGAGGTCTTCGATGCCCCATTTGGCCGCGCGGGCGCGCTCATCGGCGTTGCGGAATACCAGCCGCCCGTTGAACTGGCCTCCCACGCAGCGGAGCGCAGCGGCGGCCAGCACGCCTTCGGGCGCACCGCCCTGGCCCATGTACATGTCGATCGTGGTGTCCTGGTCGGTCGTGGCAATTACGCCTGCCACATCGCCGTCACCGATCAGCACCACGCCGCAGCCGAGGCCGCGAAGCTCTGCGATCAGATCGGCATGGCGCGGACGGTCAAGCACGCACACGATGATGTCGCCAGGAGCAACGCCTTTGGCAGCCGCGACGGCTTCGACGTTTTCGGTTACGCTCTTGTCGAGGCTGATGACATCATCGGGATAGCCCGGCCCTACGGCGATCTTGTCCATGTAGACATCGGGCGCGTTGAGGAGACAGCCTTCTTCCGCAGCAGCCAGAACGGCCAGCGCATTAGGTCCGGCCTTGGCGGTAATCGTCGTGCCTTCAAGCGGGTCGAGCGCGATATCGATCTTGGGACCCTTGCCCGGCGCACCGCCTACCTTTTCCCCGATGTAGAGCATGGGCGCTTCGTCGCGCTCACCCTCTCCGATTACCACCGTGCCATCCATGTAGAGCGAATCGAATGCGCGGCGCATGGCTTCGACAGCGGCTGCGTCAGCGGCCTTCTCGTCACCGCGGCCGATCAGGGCGGATGCGGCAATTGCCGCACTCTCGGTCACACGTACCAGTTCAAGAACCAGTACCCGATCGATTACGCTTTCGCTGTCGTGTGTAAAATTCATTTGAAATTCAGCCTCCGATGCCCAGTTGCCGACCGCTTAGGCAGGAGGTGCGGCAATGTCGAGATTCTTGGCCGCACTGATTTGTGCCACGCCCCTGTTTTCCGCTCCTTCGGCGGCGCAGCAGGTCTATGGGCCGGCGGATGAAGCCGAAATCGATGACGACGCTCCGCTGCCACCCTCTGCCAGCGAACCTTGCGAAACCGAGGTGCAAGAAGAAGGCGTGATCCTCGTCTGCCGAGAGCTGACCGATTCGGAACGCTATATGTCGCCGCTCCCCAAACCCACGCAATCAGACCGTGTCATCATGCCGGGCCTCAACGATCCGCCCTGCTGGGTCACCAATCCAGGCCCCGGTTGCATCCGTTTCGGCTACGCGCCCGAACCGGCGCTGATGATAGATGTGACCGCTTTCCCCGAACCGCTGAGCGATGAGGAAGCCGAGCTTGTGTCGGAGGTCGAGGATGCGCCGGACGATGCGCTTCCAGCACGTGGCGCACGCATCCCCATCGACCTGTCCGAAGACTAGCCCAGCAGGCGCATAACCAGCGGCTTGTCCGCGAGACTGGCAGAGCCTTCGAGCATTGCCAGCGCTTGATCGACCGAGCCTTCCGGCCCCTCGTGCGTCACCATCGATACCAGCACGGGGTTCTCGTCATCGTCCGGATGGCCTTGCTGGATCATGCTCTCAATGGAAACGTCTGCGTCACGCATGGCTGCCGTGATTTCGGCGAGCACGCCCGGCCGGTCTGCCACCAGGAAACGGAGGTAGGCGCGGTTGCGGCGATGTCCCGGATCAGCAGGTGCGCTCGCTTCGAGTGCAGATACCGGTAGCGAGAATGGCGGCAGGACATTGCCTCGCGCGATGTCGATCAGGTCGGCGACCACGGCGCTGGCGGTCGGGCCATCGCCCGCGCCCGCGCCCTCGAACAGCAACCGTCCGGAGAAATTGCCTTCGGCCACCACGGCATTGGTCGGACCGCCAACACCGGCGAGCGGATGACTGGTGGGCACAAGATAGGGTGCGACCCGCTGGAACAGATGGCGTTCTCCCTCGGACACTTCGCAATCGGCGAGGCCGATCAGGCGGATGACGTATCCCAGCGCGCGAGCCTGGGCGATGTCGGCTGCGCGGATGCGGCTGATGCCGGTTGTCGCAACCGATGCGAAATCAAGACGCGTTCCGAATGCGAGCGATGCCAGCAAGGACAGCTTGTGAGCTGCATCGACGCCTTCGATATCGAAGGTCGGATCAGCCTCGGCATAACCCAGCGCCTGCGCCTCTCCCAACACGTCGCCGAAATCGCGGCCACTGCTCTCCATTTCGGAAAGGATGTAGTTGCAGGTGCCGTTGAGGATGCCGTAAATCCGCTCGATCCGGTTGGCTGCCGCACCTTCGCCGATCCCCTTGATCGCCGGGATGCCGCCAGCAACCGCCGCTTCGTAGCGCATGGGCGCACCATGCGCCTCGGCCAATTCCGCGAGTTCGAGGCCGTGATGCGCGACCATCGCCTTGTTTGCTGTGACCAATCCCTTGCCCGCTCGCAGCGCAGTGCGTGCAAGCGCAACTGCAGGTCCGTCCGACCCGCCGACGAGTTCGACCACCACATCCACATCATCGCGCGCGGCGAGCGCGGTCATATCGTCTTCCCAGGCAAAGCCGCCGATGTCGACGCCGCGGTCCTTGGCGCGGTCACGTGCGGACACGGCCGTGATCTCGATTGGTCGCCCCGCGCGCTGCGCGATCAGGTCGCCGTTCTCCCCGAGCAAGCGAATTACGCCAGCTCCGACGGTGCCCAGTCCGGCAAGTGCGATGCGCAAAGTGTTTGCCATTTTTGTCCGATTCCCCGTGTCCGCGATTACATACGCAGCGCGGGTTACTCAGCGATGCAGGGCTTGGCCAGCCCGCAAACGAATGCGCACCAAACCGGTGTCAGCTGTAACGGCGTTCACACCGGCCCAGTTCGGACAGGACAAAGGCATAATCGGCACGCGCGCGTTCTCGTGATTGCCGGTCCGACTGCAGGAATGCGCTGTCGGGCAGTTGATCGGGCAGGAAGCAGGCAAAGCCGTACCACGACAGCGATTCCGGTTCGGGAGGCCGCGCCGAGCTGTCAACGATTTCGCCCAGCGAGATACCCCAGTGCGGCGGCAAGCCGGGACGGCGGACCACGCTGAGCGACACGGGTGCACCGCTTCGCGTCTCGATGAACATCTGTGTTTCCGATTCACCCACAAGGTTTCCCGGGACAGAGATCACATCGCGCACGCCGGTGACTTCGGGAATGGGTTCGGCTGCGGCAAGCTGGCGCAGGACGCGCCGCACACGTTCCTCGATGATTGGGCCGGCAGGCAGCATCGCGCGGCTGGAGATGAGCTGCACTTCTCCGGGACGGGCGGCTATCTGCTTCGCAAAGATGATATAGCTGCGCTCTTCCAGATCGGGTGCATCGCCATCGGCCTCGCGGGCAATATCAGTCACGAAGATCAATGATTCGCCTACCCCGGCATCGGAGGCCAGAAGATTTTGCGTCAGGGTCTCAAGATAAAGGCGCACGCGATTGGCAGGCACATCCGGCGCACGTTCGGGTGGGAACACGGCTTGATCATCCACGGTCACGATCGCGACGAGATCGGAATTGAGCGAAAACGTCACGAGATCCGCATAGGTCGGCGCTTCCTGGGGTCCAAGCTCCGCCGACAAAGCGCTATTGCTGCCTGAACGCGATTGCGCGGGCAATGTGGTCGAACACGCAGCCAATACGCCTGCCGCCAGCAGCATGAGCAGCAGGTGCGGGGCGCGTGAGAATCGCGGAATTGGGTTTGTCTTTATCATGGCGCTACTCCTGCCCGGATTGCTCCTGAAATGGCAAGCGCTTCCATTCAAGCGGCGCCCGCCATCCGTAGAGGGAGTGGCACAAAGCCCGCCGGGATTGAATTGCAACTGAACGGATAAAGCGTTTGCCCATACCCTTACGTAACGTTAAGACGCCGCCCTACGGCTTGATAACAGTAAAATAATAAGAGCTGTGGCCGATCGGGCACAAATCGTTTCATCGGCCATTGATATCAATGCCATGAAAGTTTGGCTGGACAACGAAACACTGCGGCTGGCAGGGTGCGAATCCTGAATGTCGAAAGAAGCCGGTACATCCGGCGTTGTAAACGGAGTGAAGGGACTGGATGGCTTACGCTGACCAAGAAATGAGCGGTAATCGCATCATCGCGATTATCATCGTTGCCCTTATCCACGTTGGACTTGGCTACGCGCTGATTTCCGGACTCGCCTATTCGGCGTTTAAGGAAACAGTAGAGCGGGTCACGACCGTGGATATTGAGGAACCTGAACCGCCGGAGCCGGAGGAAGAGCCTCCGCCCCCGCCGGAAGAAAATGTGGCGCCACCGCCGCCGGTCGCGCCACCGCCGCCGATCAGCATTGCGCCTAATCCGCCGCCCGTACGGGTACAGCCGAACATTCCGCCGCCGGCACCGCCTGCGCGTATTGTTCCGCCGCCCGCACCGCCGGCTCCTGCCGCCCCGCCGCCTGCACCGCCACCGCCTTCAAGGGCACGCGGAGTATCGCCGGACGGCCAGGCTCGATGGACACGTCGCATCATTGAAAACTACCCTTCGCGTGCTCTACGCCGCGAGATCGAGGGTACCGTCGGCGTGTCTGTGACAGTCGATGCCAATGGGCGTGTGTCCAGTTGCCGTGTAACTCGCTCAGCAGATCCGATCCTGGATAGTGCTGCTTGCGACGACCTTACACGGTACGGCCGTTTCAATCCCGCACTCAACGATGCCGGTGACCCGATCTCGGGAAGCTGGTCCACCAACATCGTTTACCAGCTCAATTAATACAGATTTTCTCTAGGAAGAGGACTTAACAGCATGCTTATCGAACTTTTGTCAGCGGCCGCGACCGATGCGGCTCCGGATACCGAATTCGGCTTCATTCAGGCGATGGAAGAAGGCGGCCCCGTCGCCTGGTCCATCCTTGCCGTGATGGTCATCATGTCGGTCGGATCGTTCTACATCCTCATTACCAAGTACTTCGAACAGAACAAGGTGATGAAAGAATACCGTTCCAACCGTGCCGCTTT
The DNA here is from genome assembly GCF_037996805.1 of Erythrobacter alti. Classification (NCBI taxonomy): domain Bacteria; kingdom Pseudomonadati; phylum Pseudomonadota; class Alphaproteobacteria; order Sphingomonadales; family Erythrobacteraceae; genus Erythrobacter; species Erythrobacter alti. Next base: position 23,730 of record NZ_JBBNAX010000006.1, read on the forward strand.
CTGGCGTGCCGGTTCGCTCAAGGAAGGCGCTACCAAGTTCGACAAGAACAGCGCCTGGCGTCAGCTCGTCGATGACGGCATTCGTGCCGGTGACGAATCTGAAAAGATGACCGACAGCCTTGAATCGCACGATTGGCTGCACGGCACACTCGCGCGTTCGGAAGCTTCGATCAACGCGAAACTGGCCGGTGGCCTGCCGTTCCTCGCCACGGTTGGTGCAACTGCACCGTTCGTCGGTCTGCTCGGTACGGTTATCGGTATCTACCGCGCACTGATCAAGATCGGCGCAACCGGTTCGGCTTCGATCGACCAGGTTGCCGGCCCTGTGGGTGAGGCGCTCATCATGACCGCCATCGGCCTGCTCGTGGCTGTGCCTGCGGTGTTCGCCTACAACTACCTGCAGTCGCGCAACCGTCGCATCGCCGCGATGCTTTCGGGCTTCTCGACTGACCTGCAGGCCAACATCACCTCGCACGGCCAGGTCAAGCCGGCCGTGTTGACTTCGAACTCGACGCAGGCTGCCGGTAAGGCCGCCAAGACTGCTCCGGCAGCGGCACGTCCCGCTGGTGCAGCTGGTGCAGCTACGCCGACGAAGAAGGCCTGATAGGTCGCATGAAAAGGGCGGGCACTTGTCGCATGCTGGTGCCCGCCGCTTCCCTGATTACGTGAGATAGGACGAGACACATGGCAATCAGTCTAGGCGGCGAAGAGACGCCGATGTCCGACATCAACACGACGCCCCTCGTGGACGTCATGCTGGTGTTGCTGATCATCTTCCTGATTGCGGTTCCGGTGGCCATTCAAACGGTCGAGGAATTGCGCATCCCGATTATCGAAACGCGGGAATCGGACGACAAGGTTGAAAACCTGCTGATCACCGTAACCACGACCGATGCGGAAGGGCGCACGCCTCGCACGATCCGGTCCGGCTTTACGGGTGCTACGCGGGATGGTGAGTGTCGGGTGTTCCTGAACAACACGACACTGGTCGATTCGACCGAACTCTACGACCGCGCTTTCGAACGCCTCGATGCGATCGTGCAGCGCGCCGGTGGACCCGAAGCGATCATGGCCGATCCGGAACTGATCCCGCAGGTTCACATTCGCGGTGACGTAAACGCCCCGTGGCGCTGCGTTGCAGGTACGATCTTCAATGTGCAGGCCGCCGGTTATCCGACCGTCGCCTTCATTTCGAACCCGGTCGATCCAGAGGGCTGAGGCCCCGGGCTGATCGACCACCCGCTGGCCCAGACAGCCAGCAATGAATTAGGAGTACGCACTCATGGCAATGGCAGGCGGTAGCGACGACGGCTCGCCGATGATGGAAATGAACATGACGCCGTTGATCGACGTCCTGCTCGTTCTCCTCATCATGTTCATTATCACCATCCCGGTCGCAACCCACGCGATCAACATCGACCTTCCCGCGCCGGATCCGAACAGCAATCCGCCGGAGGTGGACCCGATCACCAACAAGATCGTGCTCACGCCGGACAACCAAATCCTGTGGAATGGCGAATCAATTACGCAGGGCGGTCTGGTTAGCAATCTGCAGAACTCACTCAACTTTGCGGTTGAGCCGGAACTGCAATTCGAACCAGAAGCCAACGCCAGCTACGAGCTCGCGGCGCAGGTCTTGACGATCATCAAGGCATCGGGCGTCACCAAGTTCGGCTTTGTCGGCAATGAGAAATACCGGCAGTTCGGGAGCGGCGCATAACCGCATCGAACCGATTGATTCGAAACAGGGCGGCTCCGGCCGCCCTTTTTTGTGCCTGGAAAATTTAGCCCGGCTCCCATCCGAGCGTCCAATTGACAAAACCGTTTCAACGTGATGTTATGTCATTACCTGTCAGATGACCGTCTGGCGTTTGGGGAGAATGTCCATGGCTATCAGATCCCGCCTGCTTGAGCGCAGCTACAGCAAGATACCCCAACCGATGAGCGAACTGAACATCACTCCGCTGATCGACGTGCTGCTGGTGTTGCTCGTCATGCTGATCCTCTCCATCCCCATCGCCACGCATCAGGTCGAGGTCGATTTGCCGAATGGCGGCATCCGCGTGAACGAGACCCAGCAGATTGCCCTCTCGCTAACCCAAGCGGGAGCTGTCTTGTGGAACGGTGAGCAGGTTGACCGCCCTGAACTGGAGGCTCGCCTCGCCCGCGCTGCTGCCGATCCGGCAGAACCGGTGATCCGCTTCGATCCCAATGCCAACACCAGCTATGACGATGCCGTGCAGGTCATCCACCTGGTAGGCGAGGCCAATATCGACCGCTTCGCCTTCGCTGACACGCATGAGCACCGCGTGTTCGCTGCGGATTAGCTAGTCCCCGATCCCCTCCGGCAGATCCTCTACCCGCATCGCCGCGCCCGCCAGCGTTTCCGCCTCGAGCAACAGTTCGTCATCCTGCGCGCCCTGCGGCACCGCTTCGCGGCCGATCATCACCATCACCGGCACCGCCAGCGGGCTCACCCGGTCGAGCACGACATGCTCCAATCGTTCGGTCGCCGTGTCGAGCAAATCGCCCAACCGTCCGATATCGGTCATCCGCTCGCGGGCGTCGGCCCAGGCCGCCTCAATCAGTACATGGTCGGGCTCATACTTGCGCAGGACGTCATAAATCAGATCGGTGCTGAAAGTGACCTGGCGCCCGGTCTTGCGCTTTCCGGGATGTTGCCGCTCGACCAGACCGCCAATCACCGCCACCTCGCGAAAGGCGCGGCGAAGCAAGTGCGAATCCTGCACCCAGTCGACGAATTCATCGGTCAATATATCGGGCGAGAGTAGCGGGCGCGGGTCCTCCACCGGCTTCAAGCCCCACACCGCGAGCGAGTAATCATTCGCCACGAAACCGCCCGGCATCAGCCCCAGCGCCTCCATACGGGCGGTGATCAGCATGCCGAGCGACTGGTTCGCGTTCCAGCCGGTGAAGGTGTAATAGACGGTGTAATGCCGCTTGGCGTGGGGGAAGCTTTCCACCAGCAGATTGTCCGGCCCCGGCATCTGGCTGCGCCAGTCTTGCACCTCCAGCCATTCGCGCACGTCGTCGGGGAAACGCGCCCAGCCTGCGCGATCGGTCAGCAGGCTCCGGACCCGGTCGGCCAGATGCGTGGTGAGCGGCAGGCGTAATCCGCCATATGACGGGATCATTGCCGATTTCTTGCTGGCGCGCACGATCAGCTCCATGTCCTTGAGCTGTTCGACCTCGACATTCACGCCGCTGAACTGGAACGTGTCCCCGGGCCTGAGCGAGGCTGCGAAACGTTCCTCCACCTTGCCGAGCGAACGACCGTTGCGAAAACGCACTTCGAGCATCTCGGCGTCGATGATGATACCTGCGTTCATCCGGTGGCGGTGCGCCTGTTCGGGATGGGTAAGCCGCCATGTGACGGTGCCATCTTCGGCAGCCTCGCGGGTTATCCGCTTGAACTTCTCGTAAGCCCGCAGCGCATACCCGCCTGTGGCGACGAATTCGAGCACACGGGTCCAGGTGGCATCGTCGATCATCGCATAGGGCCAGCAGGAGCGGATCTCGGCCAGCAAGGCGCGCTCCTCGAACGGAGCGGCGCAGGCGCAGGCCATCACATGTTGCGCGAGTACATCGAGCCCGCCGGGTCGAAAGTCCTCCCCGTCGCGCTTGCCTTCGTCCACCGCTTCCATAGCGGCAGTCGCCTCTAGAAATTCGAACCGGTTGCCCGGCACGAGCAAGGCGCGGCTCGGCTGGTCGAGCCGGTGGTTGGCGCGTCCGATGCGCTGGAGCAGGCGGGACGAGCCCTTTGGCGCACCCATCTGCACCACCAGGTCGATATCGCCCCAGTCGACCCCTAGATCGAGGCTGGATGTGCACACCAGAGCACGCAGTTGCCCCTCCGCCATCGCGCCTTCGACCTTGCGCCGCGCTTCTTTGGAGAGCGAGCCGTGGTGGATGCCGATGGGCAGGTTGTCCTCATTCGCATCCCACAGGTGCTGGAAAATATACTCGGCCAGAAAGCGAGTGTTGGTGAACACCAGCGTCGTGTTGTTCTTGCGTATTCGTTCGTAGAGCTGCGCGATCGACCATGTGGCAGCATGGCCTCCCCAAGGCACGCGCTCCTCGTCGGGCAGCAAAATCTCTACCTGAGGCTCGGCTCCTTGCTCGCCTTCGACCAGTTCAACCGCGTCGATATCGCCCCACGGCGCGATCCAGTCACGAAACGCGTCCGGGTCAGCCACGGTGGCCGAAAGAGCCGCGCGCTGCATGTCGGGCGCAATGGCCTGTAGCCGAGAGAGCGAGAGCGCCAGCAGGTCGCCCCGTTTCTGGGTGGCGAAGGCATGGATTTCGTCCACCACCACCCGTTTCAATCCCGCGAACAGGTCAAAGCTTTCAGGATAGCTGAGCAGTAGCGAGAGACTTTCAGGCGTGGTCAGCAATACGTTGGGTGGCTTGCTGCGCTGGCGCTTCTTCTTGTCCGAAGACGTATCGCCGCTACGCGTCTCGATCCGTAGGTCGAGCCCCATTTCCTCGACCGGCGTGATGAGGTTGCGCTGCACATCATGCGCCAATGCTTTCAACGGCGAGATATAGAGCGTGTGTAATCCATCGGGGCGTTCGCCATCTCCGATACGCGACGGGCAAAAGGCGGCAAGCGTTGGCAGGAAACCCGCGAGCGTCTTGCCCGCGCCCGTATCGGCCACGAGCATGGCATGCTTGCCCGCATCGCTCGCCTCCAGCATTTCGGCCTGATGTCGACGCACGCGCCAGTCGCGACCAGCGAACCAGTCGGCGATTTCGGAAGGGATGGCAGCTTGCGTCACTTGTGATCAGCGCGCTGCAAGGAAGCACGTTCCCGTCACAGCGCAGCGAACTGCGCGGGAGACACGTCGCCGCGCCGCGCCAGCATTGCTTCATGCAAGGCAATCATGGCTGCACAGCGCACGGCGGACGAAGGATTGGCATGGGCAGTGCGCACTGCGTCAGGCGAAAGGTTCAGCGCCTGGCCTGCCTCTGCGATCGCCCACTCGGGAATGGCAGCTCCGCTTGCCGTCAGCGGCTTGGCGGACAGATCGCCGGCCATCGCGAGTTCTGCCGCCAGGCTGCGCTCGAATTCCTGCCAGTCATCGCGCATCGCAGGGCTGCCAGCGCTGAACCGTGCTTCGGTGACTTCCCGGCAAGCGGCGTCACCTTGATACTCGGCTGTCTGCAACCAGGCCAATCGCAATTCCGTAATAGCCGCCGCGCGCTCAGCTGAAGTGGCCGAACGCGCAGCAAGCATGTCTTGCCGCAACTTGATGCGGGGGCCAACAGCCTGGCCGTTGTCGCGCTCCAACTCGCGCAGCAGGCCAGTTGCAAGCGCTCGGTCGGCCCTTGTAATTTGGGCGAACGAGATCTCCTCTCCAAATAGGTCTGCGCTCATTGCGGAAACCTGTTCAAGGCTCGCGCTCGTAGAGATCGGGCTGCTTCCATCCAGTGACGGACGTGACACTTGCGCCGGATTGTCAGCACCGGGATCCTGCTCTTGGCGCTCGCCATCGATCGAACAAAAATTCAGAAGAAGCAGGAAACCGCCCAGGCACCATATCCCGAACTTGTTCAGCTTGTAGCGGCGAAAGGCATCCTCGATGCCGCCCGGCTGGAGATCGCTGCTGGACTGCTCCAATGTGATCGGCCCCGAATAAGGGTCGCGCCAATAGCCCTGCCTTTCGGAAGCCATTTCGCGAAATTGATACTGCGGCTGGTCAGAGGGAAGCGTTCGAAGATAATCCGTCGCATCGGCGTAGCGCCCACCTGCCTGATATTCAGGAGCATCAGCGGCAGGCTCGGGCTCGGGCTCGGGCTCGGGCTCGGGCTCGGGCTCGGG